>CAYRMV010000009.1:0-47456 GCA_964425255.1 uncultured Flavobacteriales bacterium | reverse complement strand
TAGGCACCGGTCTGCAAAACCGTCTACAGCGGTTCGAATCCGCTCGAGACCTCAACAAAAGCTTTCCGATTTCGGGAGGCTTTTTTTGTTTTATACGAATGAAGTTTTACTTCGATGAGGAGAAATATAATCAAATAAAAAAAGCTCCCAATTAGGAGCTTTAATCAATTAAATAAACAAAAAATTATTGTCTTTTTATTTTCAAAACTTGGTAATCTTGTATGGAAGTTCCGTTCAAATCTTTTGCTACAATGATGTAAAAATAATCCCCATCGGGTAAATCTAAAGGATAAAACTTGAAATCCGGCTCTTCGCTTTTATAAACAACTTGATTTTTTCCATTCATCACAGTAATCGAAAAATCAGCAATGTTTTTAGCATCTACAAACAAATAATCATTCACACCATCTCCATTTGGAGTAATAATATTTGCTAAACCTCCTTCAAAATGTGCTTTCACAGAACCAATTTTCTTCGGATCAACAGAATTAAATGAAGATGAAGAAGATTCTGCACCAGAACCAGTTGATCTAGAAGTATTTTGTTGATTAGAAGTACCATTATTTGTTTCTCCTTCAGAAGATGTATTTGTATTTACAGAAGTACGTTCTTTTACAATCAATGGTGGTTTATTAGTTTCAATTGATGTAGAATTATCTATTAAAGATACATTCTGAGACGTGGAATTTGAAGATGCTACTTGTTGATTTAAAGATGTTGAATTTTTCGTTGATTCTGAACTGGATGAAGAAAAAACCTGAGTATTTTTAGATGATTCGGTTTCATCTTGTTTAGTAATTTGTTTACTTTCAGTAAGCAACTTTTCCTGTTTATCATTCGTTTCATTCGAATCATTTGATAGAACTGCATACGAACTAACACCCACAACCAAGGCAGAGGCAGCTCCAATGATCCATTTTGTTGTTAATGAAATGCCTTTAACGGCGCTTGTAGTAGCGGTTGCCGCTTGAACTGTCGACAACTGAGCTTGAATTCCATTCCATAAGTCTGACCGAACAGGTGATTCAACCTGACTTAGCTTTTCGGAAAAGAGATCCTTTATGTAATCTTTATCGTTCAATGTGTAATCGTTCTAATTTTGTTTTTAAATATGCCCTTGCTCGCGAATATTGCGATTTGGAGGTGTTTTCGGATATATCTAGTAAATCTGCAATTTCTTTGTGCGAATAACCTTCGATGGCAAACAAATTGAAAACAACTTTATATCCTTCGGGTAAAGCTTGAATGATTTTCATCAAATCTTCTGCATGAATTTCATCGCTCGCTAATTCGGAGTTTGTCATTCTAAAATCGACATCATCTAAACTAGCATCTCCTTGAAATTTCTTTGCTTTACGTAATGCATCCAAAGCTGTGTTTACAAAAATGCGACGTATCCAACCTTCTAAAGATCCTTCCATTTTAAAATCAGGAAGTTTGTTAAAAATCTTTACAAACCCTTCTTGCAATACGTCTTCTGCTTCATGTAAATCTTTGGTATAACGCAAACAAACTGTCATCATTTTACCCGAAAACCTGTCAAACAACAATCGCTGAGCTTTTGGATTTCCGCGGACACATTCGTTAACTAATGTTTCGTCATCCATAAATCTCGCTTATTAACACAGACTCTAAAGAACGTGAAAAAGTTGCATATAAGTAGAAAGAAAGATAGATTTTTACGTTTACTATAAAAATAACTTTGCAAGAAAAACAAACTAATTGATGCAATGAATCGCTTTAAAAATCATACCTTAGTAGCAACGGAATAACTATGATACACAAACATTTGCTATCCCTTTGTATAGCAACAACATTATTTACAAACAGTTATGCACAAAAACCAGAACTTGGTAATTGGCAAGGAAAATTACAAGTAAGTACAGAAAATAACTTACCTTTTCGAATAACTATTCTTAAAAAAAAGAAAAAATACGAGATGCAAATTCACAATGCATCTGAAACAATTCGACTTCAAAACTGGACAACAAAAAACGATAGTATTGAAGTATATTTCCCTGATTTTGATTCATTTTTGCGGTTTAAATTAAATTCATCTAAAAAAGCAAATGGATTTTGGTACAATTTAAACAAAGGAAAAAACTATAAAATCCCTTTCGAATCATTTTATGATTGTAAAAAAGAGAAAACCAAATCAACAAACGATTTGATTTTACCAGGAAAATGGAAAGCTACTTTTGAACCAAACTCAACAAATAGTTATTTTGCTGTTGGTCTTTTTAAATCCTTTGAAAATAGATTAGCCGGAACATTCTTGACAGAAACAGGTGACTTTCGCTATTTGGAAGGAAACGAATTCATAGAAAAAGATTCTAGTTTTTACCTAAGTTGTTTTGATGGAAGTCATGCTTTTTTGTTTACCGGAAATATTCGTAACAACAAAATTGAAGGAAAATTCTTTAGTGGAATACATTATCAAGGTAAGTGGGTGGCAGAAAGAAATGAACAATTTGAATTGAGAAATCCAGATTCATTGACATATGTTATCAAAACAAACCCTTTGCAATTCACTGTCAAAGAACTGAATGGAAGTGAATTCGTTTTTCCTAATGCTGAATATCAAAATAAAATTGTTGTAATACAATTAATGGGAACTTGGTGCCCAAACTGCATGGATGAAACCAATTATTTATCGGAAGTGTATGAAAAATACCACGAAAAAGGATTGGAAATTATTTCAATTGGATATGAAACACCCAATGAATTTGCAGAACAAGTTGCAAAAATTGAACGATTAAAATCACGTAAAAATCTTCCTTTTCATTTTCTAGTTGGAGGTAAAGCAAATAAAGCTATAGCATCACAACAATTTCCTGTTTTAAATGAAATTATGTCTTTTCCAACGACAATAATTCTAAATAGAAAAGGAGAAATAGTTCGAATTCATACGGGATTCAATGGACCAGGAACAGGAAAATACTACGAAGAATTTGTGGAAGATATGAATGCTTACCTTGAAAAATTACTTTCTGAAAAATAAATCATTTTAAAACAGGTCGATTTTCTTGATTGCCAATAAACTTGGTGAGTTCTAAAACTAATTTTCCAACCCGATGTATTTTCGTGTAATTCAATAAATCAGCATCGTCTGAAGGTTGATGGTAATCCGAATGAAAACCACCAAAATAAAAAATACTTGGAATCCCATTTTTAGCAAAATTGTAATGATCCGAACGATAATACAAACGCATTGGATGATTTAAATTGGCCAAAGTATAATCCAATCTCAATTGAGTAAAATCTTGATTCACTTGTTCATTCCATTGATGCAAATCTTCACTCAAAACATCCGAACCGATCACATGGATTGTAAAATGCTGTTTCGTTTCATTCGAATCTGTAATTCGTCCAATCATATCAATATTCAAATCTACAACGGTTTGTTTTAAAGGAATAAGCGGATGTTCAACATAGTAACGAGAACCATATAAACCAATTTCTTCAGCAGAAACAAAAAGAAGTAAAACAGAACGTTTCAATCCATTTCCGTTTTGACGATTGTGTTCTAAAATACGACCTATTTCTAACAACGTTGCGGTTCCAGACGCATTATCATCTGCACCATTGTGTATTTTTCCATCAATGATTCCAACATGATCATAGTGAGCACTCAGAACAATCACTTCTTTATTCAATAGTGAATCTGTTCCGGGAATAAAACCTGCTACATTGGCTGTTGATACAAGTTCTTTATCAAAATTGAAATGAACATGCAACATGTTATGTTCAATCATAGCTGCTACAGAACGAGGTACAAAAAGAATTGGTAATTTGCTATTTTCCTCAGGATAAACCAATCCTTTGATAGAATATTCAGAAAAAAAGAGTGTTTGATACTCTTTTATAGAAAAAATAACTTGTTTCAGTTCTTGTTTATTCCAAAATGCAATATCTATTTCTGAAAAATTTCTAACCTGTATTAACCATGTTTGATTCTTCCCTTTTTGTAAATTCTTTTTTGCTTTCTTAATAGAGGAAAAAACGGCATCAATTTGAATATCTGTTTCAACAGATTGAAAAAAATTCAAAAATCCAACCTGATGAGGAAAAGACAAAGTATCAGAACCTGCAACTAAATATCCAGATTTTTGTTTTTTATACAGCGGAAAATGCTGTAAATAAGAAGTTGTTTGTGGTGGAAAAGAAATGGAAGAAGCAGCTAATTGTTTTTCAAGATAAGCAGTTGCTTTCCATTGACCGGAATCACCAGTTGCTCTACCTGCATACGAATCAGAAGCCAATTCATATACATGTTTTTTGATTTGATTTGAATCCAAATCAACAAAAGAAATAGGATGCTGTCCGAAAACAAACATCCCGCAACATAAATTGAAAAGAATTGGACCGATTAAACGCATGCTATTTTTTCAACACGTCGTTGATGTCTGCCTCCTTCGAATTCGGTAGAAAAGAAAATATCAATAATTTCTCTTGCTGTTTCTTCCGTAATAAAACGAGCTGGTAGAGTAACAATATTGGCATCGTTGTGTTGACGAGCTAAAGCAGCAATTTCGGGTGTCCAACAAATTGCACTACGAATTCCTTGGTGTTTGTTCGCTGTCATACTAATTCCGTTACCACTTCCACACAAAAGAATACCTTTCATTCCAGGATTTATTTCCACTTTAGAAGCAACAGGATGAGCAAAGTCTGGATAATCGATACTTTCTTCTGAAAAACAACCAAAATCTTCTACTTCAAACCCTTTTTCTGTTAAATAAGCAATTAACATTTGTTTCATCTGAAAACCGGCATGATCGGCACCAATGGGAATAAGCATGAGTCTAATTTTTTAAAATTTTTCCAAAGGTAAACGATATTCACAATTTAGGCAAGTTATAAACAAAGCTTAGAATGAGTAAATGAAAAACACTTGATAATCAGAGATAGAAAAACTATAAATTATCAACATACATAATTCGATATCGTTTCATAGTTTGTGAATAGAAACTTAAAACAAAGAGTAGGAATATTCATTTTAAATTCAAATTGAATACATTTTCCTAAAATACAAGTAAAATTAGATTCATTTTTACTTAATCTTCACACATAGTTTTGAAACAAAAAAGAACCTTAAATGGAAAAAACTTTTCCATAGTTTAAGACTTTTATCATTTTGTTAATATCTCCGTAACCTAGTTTCAAATGAATGTTTTACATCACAACGAAATGTTAACAAAATCGACTTTAGATTTGAAAACTTAAAAGTGCAAGAAAAAACAATTCTTTTTGTACACATATTAACATCCCTAATAAGAAAGAATAAATTCTTTTTTTAAAAATTCTTTTTTTTATTTATTTCATTCTATCAAAAATCAGATGTCATTAGGATGTTTGAAAAGAAAAATGTATATTCTTTATCATCAATTGATATTAGTTGATAGTTAGAGACTTAACTTTTTATTTAGATAAAAGTAAAAATGAAAAGAACTTTAGGGGCGCGATTCAAAAAATGAGTTAAAATCAAAATCATTTTCAAATAGTTACGTACTTTTGCACAAAAATTCTCATTGAATAAAAAGAAAAACATAATTCCTCGGTCTGGAGCTGAGCGTTTTGGTGATTACCATCAACAAGCCAACGATTCAAAACGTATAATTCAAGTTTTACTTTTATTTTCTGCTCTGCTATGTCCTGTTTTTTCTTGGTTATTTTGGTATTTTGGAGCACCAGAAATTTATTACAAAGTAATCTTATTAACTAGTTTTGTTTTTCCTTTCATTATTCTATTAGAAAAATTTTTTCCGCCTTTAAAAGGAAAACTTCCTCAAATGTATTTCTTTTATTTTTCATTGATTACGTTATTAATCATTGAAGATTTGAGAAGTAAAGGCTTTAAAACACAGTATTATGCTTTTTTTATCGGCTTCTTTTCTGTAATGATGTTCAGTTTACAGCGATTTTGGTATTCTGTTTTCTATTTTCTTTTGGTTTTAGTTTATTTTACCGTTTCGATTGTTGTAACACCGAGTAAAAGTGCATACTTAGATTCTCGCTATGTCTTGTTTTTAACAATAGGGGTTTTCTATATTGCTATGTATTATAGCAGAAACAAAATCATACAATCACTGCAAGATTATAATCAATATTTGAAACGCATTGTAAATAATCCAGGAAATGGATTTGTTTTGTTTACAATGGAAGAAGATCAGATTATTCTTTCGGATTACAATATGGAATCTTTTCCTTTGTTGCATGTTTCTGATTCGGAGGAACTAGAACAAAAAATGCAGCGATTGTGGTCATTAAAAGAACGGAGAAGAATAACTTCTTTGCAAATAAAAGAATTTTACCAAGTCCGGATGCAAGAAGTTATTTTCAATCAAATTTTAGATGTTAGAGTGATTCCGCTTTGGTTTAAAACAGGGAAGTTTTATTTGGCATATATCATTGATGTTACACAACAAGTAAACGAACAAAATGAACTTTCGCGCGAAATGTTGCGTGCGGAATTAGCGGAAGAGAACTATAAATTATTGGAAGTTGAAATTCAAGAGCGTATTCATGCACAACGAAGTTTGCAAATAGAAATGGCACGAACGAAAGCTATATTTGAAAGTTCGTATCAAACATTACTTTTGACTTTAGATAATCAGTTTCATGTGGTGCTTTTCAATTCTCACTTACAAGATTATTTTGAAGTGCAGACGGGTTTAAAGTTTCAATCTGATAGAAATGTTTTAACCTATTTGGAAACTGTTTTTAATGCGGTTCATTATCGTTATTTACGTTTGTTGCTTCATTCTGCACGTGAAGGCAAATCACATCAAGTGGAAGTTAGTTTTATCAATAACAAGCAACAAGTACATTGGTTGGAATTGTTTTTAAATCCCATTTTGAATGAACAAGGAGAAGTAATCGAAATTTCTTTGTTGATTCACGATATTTCGGATAAAAAACAAAACGAGGTGGAACTAATTGAATCACTTAAAGAGAAAGAAGTTTTACTCAAAGAAGTTCATCACCGCGTAAAAAACAACTTGCAAGTTATTTCCAGTATTTTGAATTTGCAAAGTAACTTTGTTCATGACGAGCGAATTTTAGCCTTGCTAGAAGAAAGTCGAAACCGAATTCATTCAATGGCAATTATCCATGAAAATTTGTATAAAACATCGAATTTTTCATCGATTAATTTTGCTAAATATCTTCGTGAATTAACCAAAAATCTGGTTGATTCGTATCACATTAGTCCAGATAAAAACATTTCAATCAACTTTGCGTTGCAAGAAGTGGAGTTATCGTTGGATCAAGCAATTCCGTGTGGATTGATTTTGAATGAAATCATCACTAATTCACTTAAATATGCCTTTGTACTCAAAGAGGTAGGTAACATTTTTGTTGATTTATCATTGGAAGGAGAAAAAATACACATTTCAATTGCAGATGATGGTATTGGCTTACCAGAAGGATACAATTACATGGAATCTGATTCACTCGGTATTCAATTGATTGTGACCTTAATAGAACAGTTGGATGGGGATATAAAAATTGAAAATTCGGGAGGTTTAAAATATTTCATTATCTTTGATAGACAAAAATGATGTGCGTATGTTGAAAATAAACGTTTTGGTTGTAGAAGATGAATCGATTGTTTCGAAAGATATTCAACACAGCTTGAAAAAACTGGGATACAATGTAGTAGGAGCCGCTGCAACAGGTGAAAAAGCGTTGGAACTAGCACGGGAAGAACAACCTGACATCGTTTTGATGGACATCATGCTCAAAGGGGATATGAATGGTGTTGAGGTGGCAGAAATTGTACGTCGTGAATTGAATATTCCGGTAATTTTCTTGACCGCTTATGCCGACGAAGCAACACTCAGCAAAGCCAAAATTACCGAACCGTATGGTTACATCATCAAACCGTTTAAGGAAATTGATTTGCACACATCCATTGAGATGGCCATTTACAAACACCAAAAAGAACGTGAATTAGAAAAAGAGCGTGATTTGTTGTTCTCCATTGTTGAAAGCAAAGAAATTGGCGATGGATTCATTTTTGTTAAGTCTAATAGCAAGTTAGTAAAATTAAATACCAAAGACATTTATTTTATTGAAGCATTGAAAGATTACGTGGTTATCAACACCAAAGATACCCGCTACACCATTCATTCAACCATGAAAGAAATCGAGCAAAAAATGGGAACAGCTGAATTTATCCGTGTTCACCGTTCATTCATTGTTCGTTTGGATAAAATTGCTTCAATTGAATT
The DNA here is from genome assembly GCA_964425255.1 of uncultured Flavobacteriales bacterium. Classification (GTDB taxonomy): domain Bacteria; phylum Bacteroidota; class Bacteroidia; order Flavobacteriales_D; family Crocinitomicaceae; genus CAYRMV01. Next base: position 39,222 of record CAYRMV010000009.1, on the reverse strand, counting down.
CCCGAATCTTCAACTTGAAAACGATAAAAAATTGATTCCCATTGGTGGTTCCTACCGCGATGATTTGACTAATCGAATTAAGTTGGTTTAGGAGATATCAAAACAAAAAGCAAGGTTGTCTTTTGACAACCTTTTTTGTTTGAGTTATTTTTACCTCACCAACTCCAAATTAATTTGTCTTTTGCGTAAATCTAAATCAACTACTTTAACGACTACTTTGTCTCCAAAATTGTATTCTTTTTGTGTTTTGGCACCCAGAATGCGGTATTTTTCTTGATCAAACGCAAAGCGATCTCCCGGTAGTTCGATCATCGGAATCATTCCTTCACATTGGTTTTCATCCATTTTCACAAACATGCCAAAATCAGCTAAGCCAGAAACGGTTCCTTCAAATTCTTGTCCCACTTTGTCTTCCATAAACAAAACTTGGAAGTATTTGGAACTTTCGCGTTCTGCTTCTGTTGCTTTGCGTTCGGTGCGCGAAATATGCTTACACATCTCACTTAATTTGGAACCATAACGGTGCGATTGACGGTTCAATTCTTCAAACAAAATACGGTGAACCAGTAAATCCGCATAGCGACGAATTGGGGAAGTAAAGTGCGAATAATATGGAAATCCGAGTCCATAATGACCAATGTTTTCCGTTTCGTAAGTGGCTTTTGCCATCGAGCGAATTGCCATGGTTTGTATCAACGAATATTCATTTTTCAAACGAATGTCTTCCAACAAATGATTGATTGCTTTTGAAATCTCTTCGGGTTGATTGAAATCGAGTTTGTAGCCGAATTTATCGATGAAAATTTTAAAAACTTCGATTTTTGCCAAATCCGGCTTGTCGTGACAACGATACACAAAAGGAATTGCATCCCGGTTTTTTTGACTTGGTTTTGCTACAAAAGTTGCTACTTTCCGGTTCGCTAACAACATAAACTCTTCGATTAGTTTGTGTGCATCTTTTGAGGTTTTAATCACCACTTCAACGGGTTTTCCTTCTTCGTCTAAACGGAAACGCATTTCCTCAGAATCGATGCTCAAAGCACCGTTTTTCATCCGTTTATTTCGCAAAATTTTAGCAATTTTATCGAGAATCAGAATTTCTTCTTGAAAATCGCCAGCTTTACCTTCAATGATTTCTTGTGCTTCTTCGTAGGTAAATCGACGATCGGAATGAATCACTGTTTTACCAAACCATTGGTCGTAAACTTTTCCAGATTCGTCCATTTCAAATACCGCTGAAAAACTGTATTTATCTTCATGGGGACGAAGGGAACAAGCCATATTTGAAAGTTGTTCAGGTAACATCGGAATCACACGATCCACCAAATAAACAGAATTACCACGTTTCAATGCTTCTTTGTCCATTGGAGAATCTGGTTGAACGTAGTGACTCACATCGGCAATATGAACACCAATTTCCAAGTGTCCGTTTTCCAAAGTTCGAATGGATAGAGCATCATCAAAATCTTTGGCATCCAATGGATCGATTGTGAAAGTGGTAATTTCTCGTAAATCGCGTCTTTTTTTGATTTCTTCCGGATCCAATTCCATACCCACAAATTCAGCTTGCGCAATTACTTCTTGAGGAAATTTGCTGTCGATACCTTGATTCACTAAAATACTCAGCATTTCAACATCATTGCCTTTGTTTTTACCCAAGCATTCGAGCACTTCTCCATACGGTGAGTCTGACGATTTTGGCCAAACAGTGATGCGAGCAAGAACTTTTTCTTTGTCTTTTGCTCCGTTTAATTTTTCTTTCGGAATGTAAATATCAACGCCTGTTTTTTGGTTATCGGGAATGAAAAAAGCAAATTTTGCATGCATTTCGATAGTACCAACAAATTGAGTTCGTTCGCGCTGAAGCACTTCAATTACCTGTCCTTCTGTTCGTTGTGAACCACGACGTGTAATGGCAACACGAACCAAATCTCCGTGCATGGCGTTCATTGTATTCCGAGGGTCGACATAAATATCTCCACCACTTACAAGAACAAAACCAGCTCCACGAGCGGTGATTTGGATTTCACCATCCACCGTTTCCCGATTGATGTTTAATTGAAAAGTTCCATAAGAAGTTTCTTTCAATGAACCCATTTGCACCATGTCTCGAAGCACAGCGAAGGTTTGTTTACGTAGTTCACCTTCCCGGATATCGAGAAGTGAACAAATTTGTTTCAGGCTGTAACTGGCGCTTGGGTTTTTTTCAAATAATTTATGGATGAGGTGAGAAATACTTCCTTTGAATTTATTTTTCTTTTTAGGAGTTTTCTGATTTTTGCGTGACATAGTATATAATCTTATTAATGAGTTTAGTTTTTACTGTTTTGATTTTAAGGTTGATACAAGGTTTTTTACTAATTTGAATTCAATCTAAGGGAAAAAATTTGCTATTTTGTCCTGTAAAAGATAGCACAAAGGTACGCAATTTTAGCATCAGCAACTTTTTTCTTGTTGATATTTAACCTTTTCATAAAGAAGAGAAATGAAATGTCATCCAAAAGAAACGCAATGTAAAACCTTAATTCGTACTGAGTTGTTAGTAGAATAGTAACTTTGTAAAAAAGAAAAAAATGAATCCACGAGTAGAAGCAGCATTAAACGAACAAGTTCAAAAAGAAGGTTCCTCTTCTCAATTTTATTTAGCAATGGCATCTTGGTCAGAGAACCAAGGACTGAATGGAACAGCGAAATTTTTATATACCCATTCGGATGAAGAGCGTTTTCACATGTTGAAATTAATTAAGTTCATCAACGAACGCGGAGGTAAAGCAGTTATTCCATCTGTTGAAAAACCACCGGTAGAATTCAATGATTTAGAAAATGTTTTTGAATTATTGTTGGAACACGAATTAGCAGTTACAGCAAGCATCAATAATTTGGTGGATATCTGTTTGCAAGAAAAAGATTACACAACACACAATTTTGTTCAATGGTACGTTTCTGAACAATTGGAAGAAGAAGCATTGGCAAGAAGTATTTTGGATAAATTGAAATTGATTGGTGGTGACAAAGGTGGAATGTATATGTTCGATCGTGATTTAGAAAATGCAACACCGCAAGCTCCAGCAAATACGGGAGCAGCAAAATAAATTTTTTTTACGTACCTTCGTAAGAGACGGAATAACGAGTGTGTTTTCGAATACACTCGTCATTCGCATTTAAACTGTTTTCGAAATGAAAATATCGATTCTTTCCATCATACTACTCAGCGTTGTATTCGGTTTTGGTCAAAATACATATCGATTTAAAAACTACACAATCAACGATGGGTTGTCGCAGAGTGCTGTTCGAACCATCGTTCAGGAAGAATCTGGAGCGTTGTGGTTAGGTACACAAGATGGATTGAATCGTTTTGATGGTCAAGGGTTCGAGATTTTTAATTCAGATAATACTCCAGGCATTGAAAATGAATATTTTTATGCGTCTCTTGTAGATAGAAACGGAAACCTTTGGTTTGGTACTGCAAACGGTTTGTTGCAATATCAAGTCAAAAAAGAACAATTTGTTACCTTTCAACCTAGAGGAAAGTCGGCCTTACAAGTAGAAAGCTTGGTAGAAGATTCAAACGGAAATATTTGGATTGCTAGTTTTTCTGACGGACTTTATTTTTGGAACAAACAAACTCGACAAATAGAAAAGATAAATGTAGAATTACCAAGTAGTCGCATCCAACATTTACAACAAATTGATTCAAAAAATTTATTGATTAGTACAGAAGATAAGGGGCTTTTTCTTTTTTCCATTCAATCAAAAAAAGTACATTCCCTTGTAAGTTCATCCATTCCATTAAAACAAGTATTACGTTTCAACACGAGTAAGCAATTGTCAGAAAATAAATGGGTTCTTGCCTCCAATCAAGGACTATTCTCGTTAGATACAAAAACAAAGAAAATCGACAAATATTTGCCCGAACTAGACCAACGATTCGGTATTTTAGAAATTACTGATGTATGGATTGAACACGAAAATCAATTGTTTTTAGCAACTAAAAATCAAGGATTAATTACGGCATTAACAACCGAAAAAGGAACGCAATTTATTCAAAGTTCAACCGATTTATTACAAAGCACCTCGCTTTTACATAACGAAGTTAACATCCTATTCAAAGATAAATCGGGAACGTTTTGGGTGGGAACCGAACGCGGTTTTGGAGGTTTTGATCCGCTAAATGTCGGTTTTCAAGGGGTAGGGGCAAGTGCAAATTTAGAAAGAGGTATTCCAAGTCCAAGTGTGTGGTGTTTTGGGGAAGACCCATCAGGAAAATATTTGTTTGTTGGAACAGACAATGCAATCACTCGAATAGAGACTAAATCGCAAAAATTCACTCAATTTTACCACAAAACGAAATTATCGAAGCAAGGATCAACCGATTTTGGTATTTTAAGTTTGTATGTGATTTCAGCCAACAATTTGCTTGTTGGTACCACTGAAGGGTTGTTTCATTTGCGAATCACAGATGACAAAAATTATGCGTTTGAAAAGTGGATAAGCAAAGAACATCCTGAGTACATGGAACGCATCTACGGCATGGTTCAATGGAAAGAGAATCAGTTTTTACTTGCGACCAAAAGAGGTGTTGTTCTCATGGACCACAATACCAAATCGCTTACACTTTTCGAACATAATCAAAAAACCCCATCTAAATCGATTGGAGCAGGAGTTTGTCGATTGGTTTATAAAGATAGACAAGGTAAAATTTGGTTTTCAACCAGTTCAGGAGGTTTGTATGAATGGGTAGAAAACAAAGGAAATCCATTTATAAAACCATCTAGATGGAACGAAAAGATAGCCAATTATTCCAAAGATTATATCACAACGATTTACCACGAAAACGAAAAAGAATTTTGGTTGGGAACAATGGGTTCAGGACTGATAAAACTGGATCTAAGGTCAGGAAAAATCACTCTATGGAATAAGAAAAAAGGCCTACCAAATAACGTCATTTATGGAATTTTAGGAGATAAAAAAGGAAACCTATGGATGAGTACGAACAAAGGTGTTTCAAGATATTCTCCGGAGAAAAATCGATTCACGAATTATACGGAAGTAGATGGTTTGATGAGCAATGAATTCAATCAAGGAGCTTACCTCTACACACAAAATGGAATCATGTATTTTGGTGGAATCTATGGATACAATTATTTCCGCCCTGAAACCTTGGGTAGAAAACCAGCGCAAGTAGAAGTAAGTTTTACCAAGCTTCAAGTTGATAAAGACTGGATTTCACCGGGTGATGAAACAAAAATTTTATCTCAAGGGTTAAACTTTACGGAACAATTGCGTTTTGGGTATCGACAACGCAGTTTTACAATCAAATTCATGGCGAAAAACATGAGTAATCCACGCTTGTTGACATACAAGTATATTTTAGAAGGTTCCGAAGAAGGTGAAATCTTGCTTGGAAATACCAATCAAATCCATTTTAATGCCTTGCAACCGGGAGAATATACCTTAAAAGTGTATGCTAAAATTGGCGAAGGTCCTTGGTCGAGTAATCCGGCAAGGATGGAAATTTATATCGCAGCTCCGTTTTGGAAAACGGTTTGGTTTTGGACAACGGTTGCACTGTTTTTGGGGCTTTTTGTCGTGATATTCATTCGTAAAAAAATCGATAATGAACGGCGAGAACAAGTAAGATTGGAAATGAAAATTGCAGAAAGAACGCGTGAAATCCGAGAACAAAACATCCAAATCGAACGGCAAAGAAGAACCATTGAAGAGAAGAAGAATAACCTTGAAGAACAAAAACGCTTGTTGGAAATCGAAAAGGAAAAAACAGAAAAATTACTCAAAAACATCATACCAGAATCGACTTACGAAGAATTAAAAACAAAAGGACGTGCAAGCGCTCGAGCTTACAAAACGGTCTCTGTTATGTTTACCGATTTTGTTGGGTTCACCAAAATTGCAGATAAAATGAAACCGTCAGATTTGGTAAATGAATTAGACATTTACTTCCGGAAATTTGATGAAATTATCGTTCGTAATAATCTTGAAAAAATCAAAACAATTGGTGATGCATATATGTGTGCAGGGGGAGTTCCTGTTCGTAACAACACCAATCCAATAGATGCTTGTTTGGCAGCTTTGCAAATTCAAGATAGCATGCGAATTTTGCGCGAACAAGCTGTGAAAGAGGGAAGAGTTGTTTTTGATTTACGTTTAGGAATTAATACAGGAGAAGTTACTGCCGGTGTAATTGGATCCGAAAAATTGGCGTATGATATTTGGGGAGCAACAGTAAACCAAGCACAACGAATGGAAATGCTCGGCGAACCCGGAAAAGTAACCATTTCAGGTCAAACGTATAAATTTGTTGAACCTTATTTTATCTGTACTTTCCGAGGAAAAGCACGTTCCAAAAGTCAAGGATTTATCGATATGTACACAGTCGATCAAATCAAACCAGAGCTTTCGGTGGATGGAAAAGGAATTTATCCAAATGAAAAGTTCAAACAAATTGTCACCTTGCATTTTTTCAGTAGTATCAATTACTACAAAGCGGAACGACATATTATGAAAGTGTTGGAGAAAAACCTATCTCCCAAATTGCATTATCATAGCATTGCGCACACGAAAGATGTGGTTCGGGCAATTGAACGCTTGGCTTTATCCGAAGGGGTTACCGATGAAGGATTGTTTTTATTAAAGTCGGCAGCCACGTATCACGACGCTGGTTTTGTGGAAAGTTATGAAAAAAACGAACCAGTGGGTGCGCGAATGGCGGAGGAGATTTTACCTAAATATGGTTATTCACAGGCACACATTGAACAGATAAAAAAATTGATATTTGTTACGCAAATCCCGCATAATCCAACTGATTTGTTGGAAGAAATTATCTGTGATGCCGACTTAGATTATTTAGGAAGAGGAGATTTTCATGAAATCGCTGACAAGTTGCGGATGGAGTTACGTGAACACGGAAAAATTGATTCGGATCGAAAATGGGATGAGATTCAGGTTCAGTTTTTGAGCAATCATCGTTTCTTTACGCAAACAGCAAAGCAAACGAGGGATGCAAAAAAAGCGCAAAATTTAGAGGAAATTAAGGAGCGATTGAAGCGAAACGAATACAAAGATTAAGAAACCAAAAAAGGTGTCTGAGAGATCAAGACACCTTTGTAATTTTATTGATTTAAAAAGTATTAACTAACCAAACAAAACACTTGATCCATATTTACTTTCGATTGGGTTGACAATCAAAGTAGGGATTTGAGCATCATTCGTAAGTATGTATTGTTCGTAATTAGCTGTGATAACACCAAGTAAATTATTGCGATTTAAGTTCATAATAGCGATCAAATCGGCATCTAATTGAATTGCATGTTTAACAACTTCTTTATCAAACCCACTAACAGGCGCCAAGGTAGTTGTTACTTCAATGTTTCTTTCTTCAAAAAAGCGTTGTGAAAACTGAATGTTAACCATCACTTGATGGCGTAAAAATTCATCTGTTTCGTCGGGAGTGATTAAGTGAACACGTGATTTGAAATACATCGCTAAGTTGGCAACATAAGCCAATTTTTGTTTCGTTTCTTTATTCAAATCGAGCGGAACAACAATGTCGTCATAACCCGTTTCTTTGATTCCTTTTTCTTGAACAACAACAAAAGGAACGGTAGAATGCGTGATCACTTTGAGTGCATGACTTCCTGTGATGTGTTGCCATCCATGTTGTCCATGCGTTCCCATGAAAATTAAATCAGCATGATGTTCGGCAGCAAAATCACCAATATCATCAAATATATTTCCTACACGAACGACAGGAATTAATTCAACAGGGGCTTTTTTCTCTTCAATAAGTTGTTTCAATTGTTGTTCAGCTTCTTGAATTGCTTTGTCTTTCGAAACAACATGAAGTAAATAAATTTTTGCATCCACAATTTTAGCAGTAGCAAGCGCATGATCTAACGCATTATCAGCTACGCTCGTGAAATCATGAGGTACAATAAATGTTTTGTTTTTCATAGGAATGGAATTTCTGGTTTTAAAATCCAACACAAATGTAATCAATACAGCTATCAAAACGAATTATTTACCCGATTAATTCGGCTATGCTTGGATTTTCATGGCAAACTTTCCTTGTTTGATGGGAGGAACAAGTATATTTGCTGTAAGGATGCAAGAGAATTGAATAAATGAAGTTCATTTTTTGATGTTTTAAAAACAGAAGCGTATGAAAATTATTGGAAGACTTTTAAAAAAAACAGCTGAAATTGGCTATAAACGTTCAGTTAATAAAGGGCTTGATTTTGAATATCAAGAAATATCTTTACGCAATTTATTAGACCGGGCTAAAAAAACCAATTTTGGGAAAAACCACCGTTTTTCCGAATTGTTGTTACAAGATGATTTTATCTCTGCATATCAAGCCGAAGTTCCCATTGTTGAATACGAAGAGTTTTATCAAACTTGGTTACATCGCACGATTGATGGATTGAAAGACCATACTTGGCCTGGACAAATCAAGTATTTTGCCCTTTCTTCAGGGACAACAGGTTCACCAAGCAAACGAATTCCGGTTACGAAAGAAGTGATTAAATCGTTTCAAAAAACCAGTATGAGTCAAGTGACGACTTTACATGATTTGAATCTTCCAGCTGAGTTTTATCAAAAACAAATTTTAGCGGTTGGCGGATCAACGAAATTAGAACAAGTTCAAAATCACATCGAAGGCGATTTAAGTGGAATTTTGAAAAAACATACTTCGTGGATTGCATCTCCTTTTGCAAAACCAGGAAATAAAATTGCTGAAATCAAAGACTGGAACAAAAAACTGGATTTGATGGTGGAAAAAGCACCTTCTTGGGATATTGGAATTGTGGCGGGAGTACCTAGTTGGTGCATTATGCTCATGGAGCGCATTGTTGATCATTACCAAGTTGATTCCATCCATGCAATTTGGCCCAATTTTCAAGTGTACGTTCATGGAGGTGTTTTTATACAACCTTACCTTCAACGTTTGGAGAAAGTTTGTGGGAAAAATGTGCATCTTTTAGACACTTATTTAGCAAGTGAAGGATACTTTGCTTACCAACGAAATGTTGAAAAAACAGGTATGCGTTTGTTGCTAAACAACGATATCTTTTTCGAATTTATACCTTTTAATAGCGATTATTTTTCACCTGATGGAAAGTTGTTGAATCGACACAAAGCTTTGCACATGGGTCAAGTGGAAGCGGGTGTTGATTACGCATTGATTATTTCTACCAACGCAGGATTATGGCGTTACATCATTGGCGATTTGGTTCAGTTTACAGATGTTGAATTGCGTGAAATAAAAATTTCTGGAAGAATTAAACAGTATTTAAGTTTAGTAGGTGAACACATTTCATTAGACAATATCAATGATGCTTTTGCTCGTGTTTGTCAAAAAATGAACGTTGATGTTCAAGAATACGGTGTTTATTGCGATACTCAAAACGCCAGACATTGCTGGACAATTGGAACAGAGTCGGATGTCGATACAGATGAATTTATACGTGAATTGGATCAAGCTTTGGCGGATTTGAATGATGATTACCGCTCGGTGAGAAAATACAGTTTACATCAACCGCAATTGAAACGAATTCCGACGCATCAGTTTTATAAATTCATGGAAGCAATGGGCAAACTAGGTTCTCAAAATAAGTTTCCTCGAGTGATGAATCAACATCAAGCATCTGAATGGAAACGTTTTCTGAAAGATTCTTCTAATTTCTAAAAAAATTAAACAGCTTAAAACAAGTGTTTTAGGTGTGTTAAATTAAAAAAGTGTAAATTTTCTAGGTAATTATTACCATGGTAAATAAAATTATCGTAGCTTTGTCCCAACAAAATGAAATAATAACCATTAAAAAATAGAATTATGGCAACATGGACAATCGATCCTTCTCACTCAGAGGTTCAGTTTAAGATCAAACACTTAGTAATTTCAACAGTAACTGGACAATTTAATGAGTTTACTGGAACATTGGAACAGGCTGGTGAAGGATTTGAAGGAGCAAAAGCAAGCTTTGAAGCTAAAATTGACAGTATTTCAACCAACAATGCTGACCGTGATGGTCATTTGAAATCACCAGATTTCTTTGATGCTGCAAGTTTTCCTGTTTTGAAATTTGAATCAACAAAATTTGAAAACAAAGGAGGTGATAAATATGCCATTACAGGAAATTTCACCATCAAAGACGTAACCAAAGAAGTAACATTGGATGCAGAATACGGAGGATCCATGGTTGATTTTTACGGAAATGAAAAAGCAGGTTTTGAAATTACAGGAAAAATCAATCGCAAAGATTTCGGATTAAATTGGTCGGCAGTGACAGAAGCAGGAGGAATTGTTGTAAGCGATGAGGTAAAATTAAACTTAAACGTTCAATTTGCTCGTCCAGTATAAAGATAAATAACTCGATACGAACAATTAAAGCCACGGGATTGCTGTGGCTTTTTTTTTGTTTTAAGAAAATTATTTTTTCAATACCCAACCCGTCAACTTTAATTCTGTTAACTTAGATTGAATCGACGAAAAATCGGCACTCGAATTTCTTGCGGCACTTACACGGAATCCATTTGCATGAGGGAAAACTTCAGCCTGTAAACCGTTTTTCTTTAAATTTTGTACTAACTCATCCGCATTTGATTGCGTTGAAAACCAACCAACAATCAGAAAAAAGTTGCCGCTTTGCAAAGTGGTTTCTACGGCTTCGATTTTTGATGATTCTTGTGTTGATTGAATTTCTGTGGTCGTTTCTTGAAGTCGAATTGGAATATACAAATCCTCGTCAAAAGGATAGGAAAAAGTGGTTGCATCAGATTCCACTTGTTTGAGCATATCATCTAAAGTTTCTACATTTGGTATTGTTTGCCAATCAAACGACCAAGTGTTTGAGTGATAATTGCCATCTGCACTTGTTTGAAACGGATTAAAATCTTGAATAGCAAAAACACCCGATTCGAGAACCCTTGTTTTCATCGGAATCCAATAGGAATAAAAAGCAACTGGTACCAAAGCAACAGCAGCCATATATCGCCATGCTCTTGATCGAGCAACAGCAGGATGTTCAACAATTGGAGCTCCTTCTGTAACTAGCTCACTTTCAATTGGCAATGCAGTATTTAGCTGAATAACGGGTGTTTCTTTGGGTTGAATTGGTAAAAGGGATAAATCTTCTTCCGCAATGAAGTGAACTTTACCTAATCCAAAAGCTTCTAACAATAAATTCACATGTCGATCTTGTTCAAAACCAATGTTTTTTTCCGCATCGAGAAACAAATATCCCACTTGATCCAGCACAACACGTTCACCGGCGTGGAGTTGTCGTTGCCAAGTTTTAACGGTTTCGTTTACTTCTTCTTGTGCTTTTTCGTAGGCCATTTGATTGCGGTGAGCCAAAGCGCTAATTAGTAAACCATCATTGTTGATTAATTGACGGTTGAATAGCAAAGATTTTCGGGGAGGAATCATTGTTCCAGCTTGATAATCAATGGAAGCCGAAGTTTGTTTTGCTACAAAGCCACCAAACGAAGGTACAACCACACAATTGTGCTGAATTAATAATTCGCCTATTAAATCTGAGATGATATTCATACCACAAAGTTACAAGAACTAGCTTGTTTACGCAAAATTATTTCAGAGGTTTCAAAAAACCAGTAAAACGCGACCAATTTGTTTAAAAAACTAGGATAAAAGAGCTTGAATTACTTTTTCCACATCTTCGGGCACATCGATGTTGGGCGTTTCGATATCGGTATGAACCACTTGTATCGAATATCCGTAATACAACCAACGAAGTTGTTCGAGTGATTCTATTTTTTCCAAATCTGTTGGAGTCAATCGAATGAGTTCAGCCAAAATTTTTGCTCGGTATCCATACAAACCGATGTGTCGCAGAAAAGGAAACTGTTGTTTTACTTCCTCTGCAGCATGGAATGAATTTGGAATTGGGCTTCGAGAAAAATAAAGTGCTTGATTTAAGTGGTTGGTAACAATTTTAATTCGATTGGGATTTATCAGATCTTCTTCAGAAACTTGGTGTTTACCGAGAGTTGCAATTTGAACGTGTGGCAAATCAAACGCTTCGATAAGCAAATCGAGTTGTCGTGCATCAACCAATGGTTCGTCTCCTTGAATGTTGATAACCACATCCATTTCAGGAAAATAGTTTAAAACCTCACCACAGCGATCTGTTCCACTTGGATGATTGCTAGAAGTTAAAATGACCTTTCCATTAAAACGATGTACTTCGTCCACAATTCGTTGATCATCTGTCGCAATAATTACTTCCGTAAAACGCTTTGATTTTAGTGCGCCTTCATACACACGTTGAATCATTGATTTTCCGGCCAAATCGATTAGTGGTTTTCCAGGAAACCGAGAAGAACCGTAGCGCGCAGGAATTACACCCAAAACTTTCATCCTTGTTTTTTCTACAAAGGTACAAATCAAAGTCCAGTTTCAGAAAAAATGACACCCGGATAGAGCGGTTCACAAGAAGAACAATAATCTAGAGTTAACACACGCTTTCCAGATCCATCGTTGTTGATAATTTCCCAAACTTGCTTTTTGGCTTTATTTTCTTTGATTGTGTAGACATAAGCTTCATCAAAACTTGAACCCGGTGTATGAAAAATGACGCGTTTGTCTTCCGACCACACTTCATAGCCAACAGAACCTTGATTGAACACTTCAATAGCTACAGCATTGTATGAAACAACCGCCCCACCAATGATTTCCGATTTCCGAAAAAAGACAAACTGAGATTGATTCGTGATGACAGAATCTACCGTTGCATTTCCATTATTGTCAAAGGAAATATATTCAAATGAAGCTACTTTCCACACGCCATTACCTTTTGAAAGTCGACCAAAACCAGTGTCTTCAGGATTCACAAAATCTTCTTTTCCACATGCACAAATCAGCATTAGAAAAGCAACGAAATAAAACCAATTTTTCATTTTTCTTTGAAATTAAGTTGAAAAACCAATGAAGCAGACGCATTCAATCCACGGAAAGACATCGGAATAACATTGTTTTCATAATCATACCCTCCTAAACTAGCATTGGCGAAAAATTGATAAACATCGCGAGGAAAATATTCTAAACTTGGATTTTTACCGGGCGAAGAATCAGAAAAGGCACCGAGATGATTTTCCTTGTTTCCCATAAAAGGAAATGTGTAAAATGCTCGGAATTGGATGAAAAGAGGATTGATAATTTGAACCCGAGCAACAAGTCCTGCCAACAAGTTTGTTTGTACAATTCCTCTAAAAATACCGTTGAGTGCGAACTCATGACCAAAAGATTGATTTTCGGAACCATACCAATTTGACGCACTGTAGATCACACCTGAACGCATCGAAACACCATAAACGGGACCAAATCGAAAACGTTCGGAACCAAAAGTATTATCAAACAGAAAATTCCAATCCGCAAAGCGAAGTTCTATAGTTCGACCAAATCGACTTTTTAAAAAAGACTCAATACTTTGACTGTAAGCTACTTTCGTGTATTCGAAATTCATCCATGATTTTTCGAGTTTCGCTTGCAAACCAAAGCCATACGAATAACTGTGCATGAGTGATTGAAAAGGACTGAATTCTTGTTCGATTGTTTCAGAATAATACTTGTTATAAGATGAAACAAAGTCGTTCAATAAACCAGGCTTGAATTGAGTCAAACCATAACCCAAGGAACCTGTAATTGAAATTTGTGAACGAGAAATTGTAACCGTTAGAATGAAGATAAGGAAAAGAATAACTTTTTTCATAGACAGGAAAATTAACGAGTGATACCCAACAACAATTGCAAACCAACGTGATTATAAACCAAGGTTTGTGTTTGGTGGTTGATTGTAAATGTTTCAGGATTGATTTTTGAAGCAACCGGGATAATTTCTTCACCATCAAACCAATGAAATTCATAAAACAAGCGCGCCTGAAGAGCTAGTTTTTCACTTGTTCGCAATTGCAAAGTGAGGTAAAATGTGGAAGAAGCATCCGTTGGAAAACCAAAAAAAGTAGGAGCTTTGTATAATTCTTCCCATTTTTCACCATTAATCCGAGAAGTGATTTTGCTTCGAGATATTTCAACAGGATATGTACCAATTCCGATTCTAAAATTATTTTTCCGAATGGGATAATAGGCAAAACCGCTAAATGAAAAAGTACCTAGTTTGATTCGAAGATCTCTTGATTCGTCTCCGAATGTGGCTGTTGTAGTTGCTCTTGACCACTTCCAACGAGCAAAGTCAAGTCCAAATTGATCTTCCCATTCGTGAACACCAAAACCAATATCAAACCCCAATAAGGTGTTGAAAGGTTTCATTTCTTTGTCTAACCAAGGGCGAGCCCGATTGTATTGTTCAATTTGGTGATTGATTGCTCGCCAATTTCCAGCATACGAGGTAGAAAAACCCAAATGCTGTGAAAAAGACCAATTGAAAGCAATTCCACAAAAAGCAAAAAGGATAACTTTAGAACTTCGCTTGAAGTTGAACCATAAAGCTACGTGGTGCTTGAATGTCTCCAGGGCGGGTAACATATTCTGCATTTAGTAAATTATTAATGATAAATCCAACGCGGTAATGTTCGTTGATTTTATATCCAAAACGGGCATCCAAAACCAAGGCTCCTTTGTTGTTTTTTCGACGGTAATCATACAATCCTGGAAGAATATAAATCGATCCAAACAACTGTTCTTCGAAAACCGCATCGATGTTATTCATGTTGCTGTTGTAGCGAGTAGAAAATCCAGCACTGATTCCCTTCCATTCTAATTCAACATCTACTTTGGCTAAATGACGGAAACGGTATTTTAATACGTTGGTGTTTTTATCTGAGAATGTTGAACGGTAAGCAGAATCGTTGTTCAAACTGATTGGATCCATGTATGTATACCCAATTAAGGTGCGGACATCAACATTTTTGATTTTTCCTTCACTATTGAAGGAGAATTCGATTCCTGAAATTTGTGCTTTTTCAGCATTTTTCGCTTTGAAACCCAACCATTTGTTGATATAACCAGGTGCATTAGGGTTTAAACTTGGTGTTAATCCTTCAGGAATATAGAAACCAAATGTAAATTCCATCATATTGTCATAGCGATTGATAAAAGCAGCTACGTCAATCAAACCTTTCCATGATCCCATTTTCACGCCTTGTTTGATTCCGAATTCTGCAGCCCAACCTAATTCTGGACGCAAATCAGGATTAGGGAAAATATTCAGGCTACCTACGGAAGTTGTTGTATATCTTTCAGCAACAGATGGATAGCGAACCCCTTGTCCGAAAGAAGCTCTTAAATGAGTGAATTTGAATAATTGGTAATGTGCTGCTGTTCTGAAGATCGGATAAATAGGAAGTTTGGCAGAACTATCAGCAAAGTAAAAATCCGAATCGCCACGTTGATTATCTTGTTCAAAATATTCCATTCGTAAACCAGCGGTTAGTGTCAATTTTTTAATCTTTTGCTCATATTGCCCATAAAAAGCGGAATTGTTGGAGAAATGAGTTCCAAACAAGTTCGAGTTTACAGTTGTATATGTTGTTGATGCACCTGCGGTAAGCGAATTTCCTTTTTTCCATTGTTTTAAAAATTGATAATCAGCATAGTAAACGGATGAAGTAGAGCTTTGGCTTAGATTGGTGAAATTCCGATTATCCACAAAGTACAAACGTGTTTTCAAATTGTGAATATTTTTGTATTTATCAATGTATTTGACGTATGGATCGATGTTTAATCGAATTCCACGGTTGTAGGTGAGGGTAGAAGCAGCGTTACTTGTATCGGCGCCACCACTCGGAGAATAGCCTAAACTATCGCTTTGCCAAATAATAAAAATACCTGCTTTTTGAATTTGAAAATTATATCCAATGCCTGCTTTTAGGTTTTTAATTTTTTGAGGTCTAAAATAAATGGTACCATTGATTCTTCCTCGAGATTCAATTTCCCCTTCACGATAACCTTGATCATTGAATCCATTGGCTGCAATCGTATAGCCGATTCGGTTATACATTTTACCATGATAGAAATCAACCATTCCGAAGGGTTGGTTTTTTTTTGTCCAATGTAAACTTTCTCTTTTAGCTAAATCGTAAATTCCCCCTTGAATTTTAAATTTCGTTTCCGCTTTCAAGCCAGGCTCTTTTTCGGTAAGAGATATGATTCCATTTAGTGCACCACTTCCATACAGAACAGAAGAAGCACCTTTTAAAATTTCGATTTGAGACGCTTGTTCGATTGGGACAGCATTCCATTTTGCGTCACCCGCATCCCCGGAAATCATCGGGATTCCATTCCAAAGTAATAAAACTCGACTTCCTGCGCCATAAGCAAAACCACTTCCACCACGAATACTAACCTGACCATCCATGGCATATACCCCAGGACTTTGGTCCACAGCTTGTTCTAAATTTGAAATCCCTTTGTTGTCAATCAAGGTTGGTTTTAAAATTTCCATCGATATGGGAACTTCTTCTACACTTTGTTGCCGTCTTCCAGCTGTAATTACAACCATAGTAATTTCAGTTACAGTTTCACTCATTTCAATTTCTAAAAGTTGAGATGAACTAACAGATAGTTTTAACGTATCAAATTGAGCTAAAGTGAAAGTCAACTCAAGTGGAAGATTTTTATAAGAAAGTTGAAATTTTCCTTCAGAATCGGAGATGGCACCTTGTTTTTCGTTGGAGAAAATTTTAACACCTACCAAGGTTTGTTTGGTGTTTTTATCCAATATAATACCTTTAATCTCCTGCGCAACAAGGCACAAAGGAGAAATAAAAAAAAGCAGCAGCGCAGTTTTCATCGTAGTTTTTTCGTATATTTAAGTTACCAAAGTATAAAAAAATTGAAAAACTCCAATCTACAACAACAAATTGCGTTGACATTATTACCCGGAATGGGATATAAAAGAGTAAGAACAATCTTACAACACACGGGATCTATTGAAGAATTTTTTCGATGGAAAAAAAAACAATTTTTAGAAATCCCAGGTATTGGAAAAAACCTTGTTCAACAAATGGATCGCAAACTGGCACTTGAAGATGCAGCCAAACACCTTGAATTTTTGGATAAAAACCAGATTCAATCTTATTTTTACTTAGAAAAAGATTATCCGAGAAGACTAAACCAATGTGAAGATGCGCCACTTTTGCTTTTTGGAAAGGGAAACTGTTCGTTTAATGATACAAAAACAGTTGCGATCGTTGGTACACGAAATGCTACCGCATATGGAAGAGCTATTTGTGAAGAATTAATTGCTTCTTTTCAAGGAAAAAATATTGTTGTGGTAAGTGGTTTGGCTTATGGAATTGACATTATTGCACACGAACTCTGTTTGAAATACAACGTTCCAACAATCGGAGTATTAGGTCATGGTTTAGATCGTATTTATCCAGCAGCGCACCGAAAAACGGCCGTAAAAATGCTTGAAAACGGAGGATTGTTAACCGAGTTTTTAGCGGGCACAAACCCAGATAGGGAAAATTTTCCTATGCGAAATCGAATAGTTGCTGGAATGTGTGATGCAACCATTGTTGTGGAAAGTGGTTTGAAAGGGGGATCCTTGATTACCGCCGAATTAGCCAATGATTACAACCGAGATGTGTTTGCGTTTCCGGGTGATATTATCAAACCTTTTTCCGCGGGATGCAACCGAATGATTCAATCCAATAAAGCGCAATTGATTACTGAAAGTGCGGATTTTTTTCGGTATATGAATTGGGAAGAGAAAAAAGAGAAAAGTGTTCAAGCTAAGCTATTTGTTGATTTGAATCCGGTTGAACAAAGTTTGGTTGATTTATTAAATCAGGAAGATGCCATTCCATTAGATATTTTAGCGATCAAATCGAACATGCCGACAAGTAAAGCAAGTGTCACCTTGTTAAACCTCGAATTTCAAGGTGTTGTTCGTTCTTTACCTGGTCAACGATATGCACTCATTCGTTAAGGTTTTCACTTTCTTTTGCATGGATTAAAAATTTTCCTACATTTGAACAAACAAAAACAGTTAAAACGATGAGAAAATTTTTACTACTACTTGGAAGTGCATTTATGGGAATTACCTTTGCCCAAGCACAATGTTCACCTGACCCTCAATACACTGAATCTGGAATTTACCCGGATAGTGCAACCAATTTTGCTCCAGCATGTGTTGGAGAACCATATACACAAGTGATTACGAATGTTGTTCCTGAAGATACTACGACAATATTGCCAATTGTTGGTCAAGTTACAGTTGCAATTGATAGTATTAATGTAGTTAGTGTAACAGGTTTGCCTCCAGGAATGACCTTTCAATGTAACCCATCGAGTTGCTCTTATGCAGGAGGAACAACAGGATGTGCAATTATCTCAGGAACATGTAACACACCTGGAACATATAACTTAGTGTTTGAATTAACAGCTTATGTGGAGTTTGTGGGTGCACAAGACTTCACATTGGATTATTACAAAATTGTTGTTCAAGATTGTGGTAATGTTTCGTTGATTGAGAAAGAGAAAAATCCATTAAACGTTTATCCAAATCCAACAAAAGGAAACTTTACCATTGATGGTTTGGTGAATTTGTCTAAAATTGAGCAAATTCAAGTTGTGAATATGGCAGGACAAGTTTTATCGTCTCAATCATGGAATGGTACAGACTTCCAAGAAATTAATTTAGATCATGCCAATGCAGGAATCTATTTTGTTTCAGTTTCTCATGCGAATGGAACGCAAGTAGTGAAACTGATTAAAGAATAAAAACACCACCACTGAATAGAGTTAGGTCGGCTTTTGGGTCGGCCTTTCTTTTTTTGTTTACTTTTGAAGCATGAAGAAAATATTGGTTGTTCGCTTTAGTTCTATTGGAGATATTGTTTTGACATCTCCCGTTGTTCGGTGTTTGAAGCAACAACTCACGCATGTTGAAATCCATTATTTAACCAAATCCAGTTTTGCTGATTTAGTAAATATAAATCCGCATGTAGATAAAGTCATTACGATTCAAAAATCGATTAATGAAGTGTTGGTTCAACTTCGTGCTGAGAAGTACGACTTTTTGGTTGATCTTCATAATAATGTGCGCACATTAGCATTGAAACGGAAATTGGGTGTTTCGAATGCCAGCTTTCCTAAATACAATATTTCTAAGTGGATTTTGGTCCGTTTCAAATGGAATCGTTTGCCTGAACACCATGTTGTGGAACGCTATTTTGAAGCAGTAAAGTCGCTGGGAGTAAAAAACGACAACAAACCGTGTGATTTTTTCTTTTTACCAGACGATCGTGTTGCAACCGATGAGCAATTTTTCTTAGCAGAGAAAACCTATATCGCTGTGGCTATCGGAGCTCAATATGCCACTAAGCGACTTCCAACTCACAAGTTAGTAGAGTTGATTAATCAATTGGAAGGACCTGTGATATTATTAGGAGGCCCAACGGATGTGCCGGTCGCAGAAGAAATAGTGAAACAAACAACGCATCCACAAGTAATCAATTCGTGTGGAAAATTAGCGCTTCGTCAATCTGCTTCCGTTGTTCAGCAAGCTTCCGTTTTAGTGACACATGACACCGGATTGATGCACATTGCTTCTGCTTTCCAAGTACCGACAGTATCTATTTGGGGAAACACCGTTCCTGCTTTAGGAATGTATCCCTATTTTCCTGAACACCAACAAGGATTTTCGATTCACGAAGTGATGGATCTTTCTTGCAGACCCTGTTCCAAAATTGGTCATCACAGTTGCCCGAAAAAGCATTTTGATTGTATGGAAAAACAAGATACAAAAGCGATTGCTGCTGATGCGAATCAACGAAAGCAAAAGTCAAATTTTGCCCCGATTGTTTAATCTGATATCCGTTTTATTCTCCTAAAAACAAGGCTTTCAACTCCGTTGCATCGCTCGGTTTCATTTTACCAGCCAAAATCAAACTCAATTGTTTACGGCGTAAAGCACCTTCGTAACGTTCAATTTCTTCGGGTGTTTCGGGGATTAATTCAGGCACTTGAATCGGCCCACCGTTTTGATCTACAGCTACAAACGTATAAATCGCATCGTTGTATTTTCTTTTTTGTCCTGTAACTTGGTCTTCAACAAAAACGTCGACATGTACTTCCATCGAAGAACTGAAAGCCCGAGAAACTTTTGCTTCTAAAGTAACGATCGAAGAACCTAAAATGGGTTCACGGAAAGAAACATTATTTACCGAAGCAGTAACGACAACACGACGACAATGACGATGCGCAGAAACACTTGCAATCACATCCATCCAAGCCAAAAGTTGACCTCCAAACAAATTTCCTAAGGTGTTTGTATCGTTGGGCAACACAATTTTTGTAGTAACAGCTAAGGTTTCGGATGCTTTTCTTGCTTTCATTTCGAAAATTTTTGGCAAAGGTACAGATTTGTTTGTTTGTGTGGTTTACTTCCATCAACAATACACACAATAACTAAATTGACCAGCATCTTTGTGAATAAAATCCGTTTCGGGATCGTAAATTGCTTCGATCAATTGAGTCAAAACAGCGGGAAAGGCTTCTACTAGTTCTTGTGTTGAATAATTTCCTAATCGGAGTTTAAATGGGCTTTCTTTCAAATTGATAAACGAAACTATTGAACTAGAATCTGCTACTTGACCCGTGTGTTGGAAATACAAATAATTGTACACCATTAATTGAAAAAAGTGTTTGTTTTTTTGACTCCATTCGACGAATGCGTCCACGTTAGAATCAAATGATTTAGGCCTTTTTTCGCTTGGACCAACATCTTCACTTTTTACTTTTCCTGTCTTATAATCGATGATTCGAATTTTACCGTCGATTGAATCAATTCGGTCAATGTTTCCTTTGAGACGAACGTTTCGTTTTTTTCCTAAAATTTCGAGTTCTAAATCATACACCAGACTTTGCTCCAAACCTTCGATAAACAAGGGTCGATTGTTTAACTCTAGTAAGATTTTACGTTCATTTTTTAGAAAGCGTTCTGTCAGTTCAAGCGCCATCGAAAAACTTAAGAAATTTTTTCCTTTTTCAAACGCTTCAGGTTCTTGGTTGAAATGGGCACTGAATTTTTTACGCATTTCGTATTCATAGTTTTTCAACATCCAATCAATGTCTTCAACTTGTATGGATCGAGGTTGTTGTTCTTTTAGTTTTCCTTCCGAATCTCTCCGAGCAAAAGGAGTGTACATTTCTTCCAGAACTTCATGAATAAACGTTCCAAACGTATTACTTTCCAATTCTTCCTCTACTTTTTCTTCTTCGCCAAATTTGAGCACGTATTTGTAGTAAAAGTCAAGTGGACAAGTCATAAATGTTTTGATAGCACTAGCAGAAGTACCGTTTGCAAAAAGCTCATCGAGTCGTTTGTGAATCGCATCGGTTTTAGGAATTTGAACATTTCGGGTCACAACATCTTCATTCGAAAGCGTATAGTCTTTACGTTGCCAACGAATGAGTGGATTTTTTCGCACCAATTCTTTTTCCAATTGCATCACATAGCGACTTTGTTCATTGGAATGAATGGATTCAGCTGCCATCGAATACGTGATGACCATTTGTTTACATTGATGAAGCAAACGATAAAAATGATGAGCGAAAAGGCCTTGTTTTTCACGTGGTGTTGGCAAACCCATGTAGCGTCTCAAATCCATCGGAATCAGCGTTTGAATCGGATTCGTTGGGGGCATTTTACCTTCGTTGAGACCTAAAACAAAAATGGTTTCAAAATCGAGTAAACGTGTTTCAAGGAGTCCCATAATTTGCAAACCATCTAATGGATTTCCATAGTAAGCCATGCTTGCAGTTGACCATTGTTGTTGAAACAAGGATCGAAATGAGCGCAAGGACATATCTGGAAAACCTTCCAACACACAGTTTTCAAAATCGATGATTGCTTGATCGAAACTTTGCAAGATTGCCTTTTCAAATTCTGAAGAATCTGGAAGTTGATCATGGATGTAAATGGAAAGTTCACGGATACAAGCAAGTGCAACAGACCACTTGTTGTTCCAATTTTGGTACATGTTTTCAATCAATTTTTTGACTTTGACTGGAACAATGAGTTTATCTGGATTTTGGAAAATTCGATTAAACTTTCGGATGTCTTTCTCCAATTGATACAACGCTTGTTTTTCATCTCCAGTTAAAAATGCTTGAACAAAGGGATGATTCCAAAGTTGGAAAAGGTCTTTGTAATATGCTGCACGACGGTTGTATTTTTGAAAGCCTTCTTGGATATGAAAAATCAGATCAACCCACGTACGAAGAGAAGTGTTTCGAAGTGGTAAACCCAAGGTTATGTTTGCTTTTTCGATGTGTTTAGGCAAATGTTGTAACATCGGAACAATCAAGCTTTCATCAGCGAGTAAAACCAAGGTTTTTTCCAAGTTTTCTTTTGGAACATTTTCCAACAAGGTTCCGATGACTTTGGCTTGACCAGTTGCTTGAGCACAAGCGATTACTTGAATATCTTTTGCTTCAGTGAGCAATGAATTTTGGACAAAAAGCGGATTTTTTATTTCGATTTCGCGGATATAATCCCGCATGAAAGTCCCCGCTTCATGAATGGGGTCATCGAGGTAAAAGTGATCAGCATCAATAAAAACATGACCACGTCCTAATCGATGTAGTTGTTTGAAAATACTTTTTTCAGCCGGAGAAAGCGCATTGAAACCCGCAAAAAGAAAATGGGCTTCCTTGTTGTCTGTAAAAACGCGATCGATGTTTTCTTGTAATTGTCGATACGCCTTTCCCATGTAAGTTGCTTGTTGTTTCTGCAACATAAGATTGAATTCATGGTAATAACCCGGTAGGCGTTCCCAAAATTCTAAAAAACGTTGCTGACTTGCAGAGAGCGTTCGACCGTCTTCGATGTTCCACGATTCCAGTTCTTTGATATCACTCAAATTTCGAAACAACTGTTTGGAGTCGAGTAAATAACGATCCATCTCATCAAAATCGGCCAGTAAGATATTTCCCCAATGTAAGAATTCATCGAATACGAGCGCCGATTCAACTCCTTCTTTTTGTTTGTGTACCTCGTATAAAACCAGTAAAAGACGTGTTTTATCGAGAATACTTTCATTTGTTAGCGCATGCACCCAACGGTGAATGGTTTGGATTTTTGGCGAAAAAATGGGTTTTTGGTATGCTTCAAATAAAGCACGTTGAACATAGTGAGCGGCACGTTCAGAGGGCAAAATAACTACCCAGTTTTGAAGTGAAATGTCACTATTTTTGAGGAATTGGGCTATTTGGTTAACGAAGGGATTCATCTTATTTATTGTTCCAATTGGTCATAGTCATATTTAATCCAACAGTTGCGTAGCTTTTGACAAATTCCGTTGCTATTTGAATCCGCTCTTTCAGGGTTTCATTTTCTTCTGCAGACCATTCTCCCAACACATAATCAACTTGTTGGCCTTTTTGAAAATCGGCGCCAACACCAAAACGAAGTCGTGTATATTCTTGTGAATTAAGTGTTGCCTGAATGTCTTTGAGTCCATTGTGTCCACCATCGCTTCCTTTGCCTTTCATGCGTAATTTTCCGAATGGGAGCGCTAAATCATCGGTAATTACAACCAAATTTTCACGCGGAATTTTTTCAGCTTGCAACCAGTAGTTTACGGCTTTACCGCTGAGATTCATGAAAGTGGTTGGTTTTACTAAAACGAGATGACGACCTTTGAATTTTACTTCGGCCACTTCAGCTTGTTTTTGAAGCGAAAAATTTCCACCCAGTTCCTTGGCAAGGGCTTCAACCACTTTGAAACCAATGTTGTGACGGGTGTTCTCATATTTACTTCCTGGATTTCCAAGTCCAACGATGAGGTATTTCATGTACATTTTTTATTTATCCAATGCTTCGAGAGCACAGGTTAATTCAATAAAATCTTCGACGCTTAGTTGTTCTGGACGTTCGGTCAGAAAACGATGTTCGAAAGGTTTTCCATTTAGAAATGGTTTCACGGAGTTTCGAATCATTTTACGGCGTTGATTGAAACAAGCTTTCACTACTTGAATGAATTTTTTCTCATCGCAAGGAAGTGAATCACGTTCGTTTCGTGTCAATCGAATCACACCCGATTTCACTTTTGGTGGCGGATCGAAAACATGCTCATCTACCGTGAAACAATACGAAATATCGTAAAAAGTTTGCAATAAAACACTGATAATTCCGTATGCTTTTGTTCCCGGTTTTTCCGCAACTCGTTCCGCAACTTCTTTTTGAAACATCCCCATAATTTCAGGGATTTGGTTTCGGTAATCCAAACAGCGGAATAAGATTTGAGACGAAATATTGTAGGGGAAGTTCCCAACTACAGCAAAGGGTTCATCGCCAAATATGGATTTCAAGTCTTTTTTAATGAAATCAGCTTCTAAAATTCGACCATCAAGCTCTGGAAAATGAGTATGTAAATAAGCAATCGACTCGGTGTCGACATCCATTACCCAAACTTCGTGATTTTTTTCTTCTAACAAGTGTTTCGTTAACGCACCCATACCGGGGCCAATTTCAAGCACACGTTTACAGCCTCGGTGTTCGCCAAATTGTTGGGCAATTTTTCGGCTGATATTTTGATCGACCAAAAAATGTTGACCAAGGTGTTTTTTTGCTTTTACACTCATACTTTAAATTCTTCAATTACATGTAACAAAGTACGAAAAGCAGCAAATTGACCTGAATAACGTTGTGTATGTTCGGCCTGTAGTTGTCGAGCGTGCTCTTTTTGGTAGCGATCGTACAATTCTTGTGATGGACTAACATACATCACAGAATACGTTACCCCACCTTCTTCCTCACCTTGAATACGAGAAATGCGGCATTCCGAGAAACATCCTGTTGCCAAAACATCTTTAATGTGTTTGGTTCGCATCCAATTTAGCCAATCTACTTGGATTTGACTATCAATGCTCACTGTTACGTTGTACAAAATCATGAAACGAAGGTACGGATTTTTAGTGGAATAGCGGAGATGTCATTCATTGCTTCTCTATGAGTGAATGAGAAGAAAAAGCAATCTAATTTCAGAAAATAAGTACCTTTAAACAAAAAAGCAGATGAAATTTTACCTTTCTTCGAACGAATATTTCGATACTTCTCGTGGTTTTGATGTCAGTTTACCCCTTACAAACTCTGTATTAAATCCAACAGCTTGGTATGTGGATCCGCCTCGTTTTGAACCCGTTCGCGCGAATGGCTTCGTAGGTTCTGTTCAGGAAGGAGGAAGTGTTAATTTCCGAGATGTATTTTTTAATCCGCACGGACATGGTACGCACACCGAATGTTTGGGGCACATAACAGAAACCGTTTTTTCGATAAATCAATCGTTAAAAGAAGCTTTTTTTTCAGCCACTTTGGTAAGTGTAGAACCACAGCAATTTTGGAATGAAGTGGCACAAGAGATGGACTTAATCATCACAGCTGAACAATTAAAAAAAACGTTTGTGCCTGAAATGGTAGAAGCATTTGTTCTTCGAACCATACCAAATTCAGATGAAAAATGTTCGTTTCAGTATTCTGCAACCAACCCGCCTTATCTAGATTTGGATTGTATAGCTTACCTCGAATCGTTGGGAGTAAAACATTTGTTGTTGGATTTGCCATCTGTTGACCGCGAAAATGATGGAGGGAAATTAGCATTTCACCATGCATTTTGGCAAGTTCCAGAAAATCCTCAATTTGACAAAACGATAACAGAGTTGATTTATGTGCCAGATTTTGTGCCAGATGGAAATTATATTTTAAACCTTCAAACAGCGCCATTTGAAAACGATGCGACACCAAGTAGACCCGTTTTATTCAAAATCGAAACAACTGATAATTAGAAACGAGTGTTCGATTTTTTAATTATTGCGGATCTGATAACGTGTTCAGAATTCCGTTTTAAAACTTTCCGGATGGATAAAATGTAACCATTAAGAACACACAGAAAAAGCCAAGAAAGAAACCGCTAATAGATTGAAATAGGGTGTGTTTGCCTAAATACATACGTGCCGCCATGATGATTCCCGCAATAATCGCACTAGCAACGATCGGTAAAAGGAAAAATTCTTGTTGTTTCATATAATAAGCAACCAAATAGCCAAAAAGCATACCACCTCCCATGGCGTGAAGGCTAATTTTTTCTTTTCGATTGATTAAACCAGCGAGCAAAATAGCGATAAAACCACCCCAAGGAAGGGAATAAATGGCAGAAGGAAAAACGTTGTTTGGAGCTTTAATCTGAAGAAAAATACCTAAAAAAGCACAATAAATAGCAGTGATCACCATGGGAACAAATCGTTCATTTTTGTCGTCCATTTCGATAGTGGTGATTTGTTTTTTCCGCCGCATAATAAGCAATGAAACTCCAGGAACGACAACAACAAAGATGAAATAGAGCGCCAAAATAATCCATTTTGCTTGTGGAGGAAGCCAATACATATTTTCCTCTTGAAAAATACTTGCTTCCATTGATTGGACATAGAGCGTGATTAACAAACCATAGATTGGCATGAAAAGCGGGAGAAAGACCCAAGAGATAATTTGAGAAGCGATTTTCATTCGTTTACAGTTCTTTGCGTAATCGAGCAACAGGTATATTGAGTTGTTCGCGGTATTTAGCAACCGTTCTACGAGCTATGTTGTAGCCTTTTTCTTTGAGTAAAGCGGCTAATTTATCGTCTGTTAATGGTTTCCGTTTTTGTTCACCTTCAATGGCTTCGGAAAGAATTTTTTTCACTTCACGTGTAGAAACCTCTTCTCCACTATCTGTAGATAAACTTTCAGAGAAGAAATATTTGAGTGGAAAAATACCATAACCAGTTTGCACATATTTGCTATTCGCAACGCGAGATATGGTAGAAATATCCAAACCAACCAAATCGGCGATGTCTTTCAAAATCATTGGCTTCAGGTTTGTTTCGTCACCAGTTAGAAAGTATTCTCTTTGATAACTCATGATCGCATCCATCGTCATTAACAAAGTGTTTTGACGTTGTTTTATGGCATCAATAAACCATTTTGCACCGTCCAATTTTTGTTTAACAAAGGAAAGTGCTTCCCGGTCTGATTTGGATGATTTTGCACCTTCAGCATAACTTCGCAGCATATTTTCATAATCACGACTTACTTTTAGTTCGGGTGCATTTCGACCGTTGATGGATAATTCGAGTCTACCTTCAAATTCCGTGATCATAAAATCAGGGATGATTTGTTGCATTTGTTTCGCCGATTCTTTCATTGAACCACCTGGTTTTGGGTTCAATTTGATTATTTCGTCGATGGCTTCTTTCAAATCTTGGTCTTCGATTTCCAGTTTTTTCTGAATTTTATCGTAGTGTTTTTTTGTGAATTCCTCGAAATGATCTTCTAATATTTTTTTGGCAGTAAATCGCGTTATATCACCATCTTGTCTTCGGTTAATTTGAAGCAGTAAACATTCACGCAGGTCACGTGCACCAACACCAGCAGGGTCTAACTCTTGCACCAAGGAAAGCACCTCTTCCACTTGTTCTTCCGAAACCAGGACATTTGCAGAGAAAGCAAGGTCATCCACGATCGCTTCCACTTCACGGTTAAGATAACCTGATTCATCAAGGTTACCGATGATGGTATCTGCAATTAAAAATTGCGTATCATCCAAATCCAATAAATGAAGTTGTTCTGTCAAACGTTCTTGAAAAGATTGCTCACCCGAAAGTGGAATCACCCGATCATCTTCGTCTTTGGAGTGGTTGTTTACTTGTGTTTTGTAGTCGGGAGTATCGTCGTCCATGTAGTCGGAAATATCGAAATCGAAATCATCATTATCATTTCCGTCATCATCATAATCGTCTTGGATATCAAAATCATCATCCAGAGATTCAGCACCTTCTTCCAAAGCAGGATTTTCCTCGATTTCTTGTTTAATGCGTTGATCGAGTTCCATGGTTGGAACCTGCAACAATTTCATCAATTGAATTTGCTGAGGAGAAAGTCGTTGTTCAAGCTTTTGTGCTAAATATTGTTTTAATGCCATGCATGTGATTTCAAGATGCTTCAAAGGTACGAAATTTCTTTTTTGAACACATCATTGCAAGGATGAGTCGCTAGGAAGAGATCATATTTAATATACTTCCACAGAAAAGTGATCGACTTTTCCTTCTATTTTTTGGTGATTCCAAAGGTAAAAACGAAGTTCAGTTGCCTGATTGAAATCAGTAAATGAGATAGGTCTTCGCGCTGATTTCCCCTCGTTTTGACCCCCGATTTGCGTCCAATTTTCAGTGTAAAGAACCGACCCGTTTGCATCAAAAATGGCAACACAAACGTGGATATTTGAATCCGGTTTACTTCTCATTTTTAACGTAGTTTGATAACTTATTTTTCGAGATTTCAGGCTGGAAGTAATTGGAAACGAAATCACTGCCGGATAATCATCCTTAGCCGAAAAAGACGACTTTACTTCGATCGGAGATTTTAATTTATGGCTTGACATACTTTTTCCTTGATCCCAGTATGCATGAAGAAAGGGTTTTTGAATCGAATCGTATAACCAATTTTGCCAGCTAGTTTTTTGTGGGACCTTTCGTTTTTTACACAAAATAAGATAGCCATTGCTAGATACTTTTTCCAATTCAAAAATCAAGTTTGGGTAGTTGGTTTGAATTTTCTTCGCATATATCTCGGGTTGAATCAAAGCATAATCCCAAGGCCAAGAAAAGAGTGTTTGGATGCTTTTTTCATCTTCATTTAGCAGTGTATATCCTTTTCGGTGCATTTGATAAAAAGCCATGTTGGGAATCATAGCATCGAAAACGAGCATTTTAGCATTTTTCGGAATTTTTTGCTGGTCTAGCCATTTTTTACTGGTTTCAAAATTTCGAAAGCACTGAACAAACTCAGCAGATTCATCCACCGTATGTCGGGATTTTAGTTCGTTGAAAACCAAAGGAATGGAAAGAATCCCCATGCTTAGTAATCCACCAACGAATATTTTTTGGTAAAGATTGTTTTTTATTCGTTTGTAAATCAAAACAATGCCACTAAAACCAAGCAACCAAATTGGAAGTAAACCCGAATCGATAAAATAATAATCGTGGTTAATGTATTGTTTGGACATAACAAGGAAGAAAAGGATGTTTCCTGCAACAAACAAAGAAATCCACACATACCAAGGATTAGAAAACAAGTGTTTGATATGACGTGTAGTTTTTCCAATTAGAAATAGTAGAGCAATTATCAGAATAGACCAAACAGGCCAGGCAAAATAATCCAAAAACCAATGGTTCCAAATAAATTGAAGGACAAAGACAAAATCAGCAAGATCTTTCGCAGGCATTAAATTACCGAGAAATAAAGAACCAAATTCTGTTCGAATTTTTCCGCTCCAAATCAGGTACGCGAAAACAAAAATCAAGGCGAGTAAATTGGTTGAAACCAATCGAAAAGACAATAGTTTTGGTTTTTTTCGGATAAAGAAAACGCTTACCAAGAGAACGGATACTAGGGGAATAAGAAATGTAGTACGCGATAGTGCGGCTAAGGTTAACCAAAAGAGAGAAAAATAGAAATAGCGAGTTTGATTTTCACTTAAAAACCGCTGATAAAATACAACACCTAAAACCATCCAAGACCAAGATGGAATGTTGATTAATGTGCTTGTTTGGTAAAAAACAAAGACAGGACTTGCGCTGAGGATGAAAAGACCAACAAGTGAAAGGGAATAATTTTTTGACCAGCGATATCCGATTTGAAAGACTGCGATCCACGCAATCAAGGTCCAAAAAAGAATATAAGCATGAAAGGCAGAAACAGGCGAACAAGCGAACCAATTTGAAAATTTAGCAACTAAAAATGAATGGATAGCCAAATCGGATGAGGTTCGTGTAGAGTTAAAGAGGGTGGTCCAACTCGGATATTGTTTGTTATAAACCAATGAATTGGTTTCCCATATAGGATGACCGTCTTCTTGAAAAGACTGAACAATGGCCAATTGATCGAACTGAGCCCAAGCATGGAATGTAAGTGGATCTTTCCCAAAATGATTCCAATGAAAAAACGCAAGGAGAAAAGTTCCAAGAAGAATAATAGGTAAGTAGAGTTTCAACTTCATCCTTTTTCAACAAATTCGTCGCTAGGCTTTTCTCGTAAACGTTTGTACATTTTTACAGCAATCATCAAAGCGACACCCACAGCGAAAAAGCCGATAGTTCCTTTGATCCAGTTGAGTGAATCTTTGAGAACAACCAAGAAAACAATTATAACTAGAAACAAGGTAGCAAGTTCATTCCAAAGGCGAAGTTGTGTTGATGACCAGCGGAAAGTTCCGTATTTGAAATCGCGCATGATTTTTTGGCAAATGAAATGATAGATAAGTAGGAGAAAAACAAAAGCCAACTTGAGGTGCATCCATCCAAACTGAAGGTAAGTTGGAAAAAGGATCAACATCCAAACACCGAATAAAATGGTTAAAACCATTGCAGGAGTTGTGATGATAAACCACAATTTTCGCTCCATAACTTCAAATTGCGCACTTAAAATACGCTTTTCTTCAGGCCCTTTTTGTTGTGCTTCGACATGATAAATAAACAAGCGAACCATGTAAAAAAGTCCAGCGAACCAACTCACCACAAAAATGATGTGTAATGCTTTGACAGTTGCTAAATCCATGAAGCAAAGATACGTAGGAAAGTGGAAAAAAGTCATTCTGTTGTCTATCAAATATTTTTTAAAATCGGTTGAGTAGAAATAGAAATGATCCATTTTAGCAATTCGTTTCCTTTCGATCAGAAAATCCCGATGGAAATTCCTACTTTTGAGTGAATTTAAGAAAGCAGATGAGTTCCAAAAAAAAAGTTACCATCCCGATTCCCGATTTTCGGTTTACACCAACGATTGACAAAGTTGGCGTGGAAGAACGAACAGCACGTATTCAATCTCGCAGCATCAAAGGCGAAGCCAAGTTGCAAGGAATGAAGATGACACTGAATATGATCGATTTGACCACCTTGGAAGGAAAAGATACCCCTGGGAAAGTGAAACAAATGTGCTTCAAAGCACAGCACTTACACGAGGCGTATCCAGACTGTCCAACCGTAGCAGCAGTGTGTGTTTATCCATCGATGGTTTCGGAAGCTCGAAAAGCTTTGGGCGAGTCAGCGATTAAAATCGCTTCCGTTTCAACCGCTTTTCCAAGTGGTCAAGCACCATTGCAAGTCAAGTTAGACGATACAAAGTTTGCCGTTGAACAAGGAGCAGATGAAATTGACATGGTCATTTCACGAGGAAAATTTTTGTCAGGGGATTATGCATTTGTGTTCGATGAAATTGCGGCTATCAAAGAAGCTTGTGGAAAGGCAAGATTGAAAGTCATTCTTGAAACAGGCGAGTTGGTTACCTTGGATAATGTTCGTCGCGCTGCGGAGATTGCCATGTATGCAGGAGCAGATTTCATCAAAACATCCACCGGAAAGATTCAACCAGCAGCAACGATGCAAGTAACCTATGTGATGTTGCAAGCAATTTCAGATTTTTATCACAAAACGGGGATTCAGATTGGAATGAAGCCAGCCGGTGGAATTTCCACATCGAAACTAGCATTGCATTATTTGTTGATGGTTAAAGAAACCCTTGGAGAACAGTGGCTTACCAACGAATGGTTTCGATTCGGGGCATCTAGTTTAGCGAATGATGTTTTGATGCAATTGATGAAAGCAAAAACGGGAGTATATCAATCGGCAGATTATTTTTCGATCGATTAGGAATTCAAAAAGCACAAACAATGAAAAAAAAGCCTTTAAATAAAGTACATTCTCTGAATTGGAATTTAGATCCTGCTCCCGAAAGCGCAGCGCATATCCAATTGAAAAAGCAATATGATTTGTTCATCGATGGAAAATGGGTGAAACCAAGTTCGAAAAAATACGTTGATTCGATTAATCCAGCAACGGAAGAGGTTTTAGCTCAAGTTGCGTATGCAAACGAAGAGGACATCGACCGTGCGGTTAAGGCAGCACGAAAAGCGTATGAAAACATTTGGTCAAAAATGCCAGCTCAGGAAAGAGGAAAATACATTTTTCGTATTGCGAGAATGATCCAAGAACGAGCGCGTGAATTGGCCGTGATTGAAACCTTGGATGGAGGGAAACCGATCCGTGAATCACGCGATATTGACATTCCTTTAGCCGCAAATCATTTCTTTTATTATGCAGGTTGGGCCGACAAGCTGAATTATGCTTTCCCGAATCGATCGGTTGAATCACTTGGCGTAGTAGGACAGATTATTCCATGGAATTTTCCCCTTCTAATGGCCGCTTGGAAAATTGCACCTGCATTGGCGGCTGGAAATACAGTTGTTTTGAAACCAGCTGAGACAACCTCTCTAACCGCACTTAAATTGGCTGAAATCATTGAGGAAAGCGGTTTACCTGCAGGTGTTGTGAATATTGTTACAGGTCATGGAGACACAGGTGCAGCTATTGTCAATCATCCGGATGTAAATAAAATTGCATTTACAGGTTCCACGCAAGTTGGGAAATTAATCCAAAAATCGGTGGCAGGAACCAACAAAAAGTTATCCCTGGAATTGGGTGGAAAATCAGCCAATATTGTATTCGAAGACGCTCCAATTGATCAAGCTGTTGAAGGAATTGTGAATGGAATTTTCTTCAATCAAGGGCATGTTTGTTGCGCGGGTTCTCGCTTATATGTTCAAGAAGGCGTTGCAGAAGAAGTAATTCGAAAGTTGAAACACCGACTTCAATCGCTGTATGTGGGTGACCCGATGGACAAAAACACAGATATTGGTGCCATCAATTCGAAGGAACAACTTGCTACAATTGAACGATACTTGGAAATTGGGAAACAAGAAGGAAACGAGTTATTTCAACCAACGTGTTCTTTGCCAAAGAAAGGGTATTTCTGCAAACCAACCCTGTTTTTGGACGTAGCTCAATCAAGTCGAGTGGCACAAGAAGAGATTTTTGGACCCGTTTTGACCATTCAAACTTTCCGAACGGTAGACGAAGTAATTCAAAAAGCAAACAACACACCGTATGGTTTAGCAGCGGGAGTTTGGACGGATAAAGGATCAAAAATTTTCAATTTGACGACGAAGTTACGCGCAGGTGTTGTTTGGGCAAATACGTACAACAAATTTGATCCAACCTCGCCCTTTGGAGGATACAAAGAAAGTGGTTTTGGTCGTGAAGGAGGAATACATGGATTGGAGACGTATGTTCATTTGAAATAAATTTAATTGGGTTTAGAAAAATGAAAAGTACCCGCTTTCTAATCAGAGTTGGAATGATTTTCGTTTTGTTTCCGACCGTTATTTTGGCTTTGTTTCCAGCTGTTTTGGCTTTTCTATCACAAGAAATCAAATCGTTGGAATTGACACCCATTTTTCTTGGGTTTTTTCTAGGACTTATTGCTAGTTTTCTTTGGTATCGCTTTTCTGTTCGAAGATGGATTCGTTGGTCATTTAGCTGGGCGGAAGACCCAAATGAACTCAAGCGACGCGCAATATTAAATGGCATCGTAGCTGAAAAAGGAACAGCATTGATTGCTACAGAAAGTTTATTGGACTCCGAAGTGAAAGTCTCGTTTTCATCCATTGATGCTTGGATATCAAAAGAAGATAATTCGAACATTCCGCAGCAAATAGACTACCAAATTGGAAACAAATGGGTTTTTAGTTTGAACGCTGAAGGATTGAAAACAAGCGAAAAACAAATTTCGTGGGAGGATATAAGCGGAATTTCTTTTCGACAAACCAACTTCACAGAAAACGACGTTCGCAAACAAGTTCAACGGGTTTATTTTCAGCTGAGTTCTAGTGAAGTATGGTCAATTGCAACCAATCATTTGAAAGCAAATTCAAAAGGAAATACCAATTTAGAAGAAGTAATTCCTGTGATGCGATTGAGATTTTTCGGAAGGAAAAATAAATAAACGAAATTACTCAGTTACTTCTGCAGGATTATCTTCTGAAGTAGTTTCATTTGCCTTTTTTGGAAAATAAGATCGTTGGCGAAATAACATCATCAAAACCCCTACAGTGATCGAACCATCTGCTAAATTCCAGATTGCAGGAAAAACCTCTCCACCTCCAACGATTGGCACCCATGAAGGCCACGTAAAATTAAATTGAAACATATCAACGACATTTCCAAGTAAAAAACCCGTGTGTCGCGTTTCGATTTTACCAAAAATACCACAGTCGGAATACAAACCAGATCCCTCCATGTGATTGAAGGAAATACATGGATCGTAGGCAAAAAGGAAGTCATAAAACATGGAGTCGAGTAAATTTCCTAAAGCACCAGCAAAAATGAAACCAAGTGCAATCAAAAAGCTCATTTTGACTTCTTTTTTTGCTTGCGTCACGATGTAATATCCAATTCCGCTTACAGCAATAATGCGAAAAATACTTAACGCTAATTTGGACCACATGCCACCACCGAAAGTCGTACCGAAAGCCATTCCAGGATTTTCAGTGTAGACCAAACGAAAACTATCTCCAATCAGGTTTACGGGATCGTCGTAAATGGTGAAACTATTTTTCACCCAAATCTTCACCAGTTGGTCTAAAATCAAAACAAGGGCCACGACAGCCCCTGTAATTAGCAATTTTTTTTGCACGAATCTTACTTTTGAATGTTCTTTGCCTCGATGCTCAATGTAGCATGAGGAACTAAACGCAAACGTTCTTTTTGAATCAATTTTCCAGTCACACGGCAAATTCCGTATGTTTTGTTCTCAATGCGGATTAATGCATTTTGTAAACTTTGGATAAATTTTTCTTGACGAGCAGCTAATTGAGCTACCTCTTCGCGAGAA
Source organism: uncultured Flavobacteriales bacterium (assembly GCA_964425255.1). Classification (GTDB taxonomy): domain Bacteria; phylum Bacteroidota; class Bacteroidia; order Flavobacteriales_D; family Crocinitomicaceae; genus CAYRMV01. Next base: position 4,453 of record CAYRMV010000009.1, on the reverse strand, counting down.
AGGGTTTCCGAACCATCTTCCATCATGTTGAAGGTTCTTCCAGTATCATCCGTTCCATGATTATCCCCATAGGAAAGCGATTCTTTCAACATATCGTAATCGACACGTGCTTCTTTCAATTTCTCATTAATCAATACGCGGAATTCTTCTAATTCTGCATCCGAATACCTGGTCTTTTCTTGTGACATATTGTTCTAGTTTAGGACAACGTGTTGTTGTTTGTTGCACAAATATAACGTAAAAAAAAGGGAAAGGTACAGGAAGTTATTCACGTTTAATTAACATTTAAAATGAATTTAACATATTTTGGAGCATTTTTGAATTTTCTATTTAATTGTATCTTTAGACCATGAGAAGAATTTACCACTTAAGCACATGCAATACATGTCAAAAAATCATTCAGCAAATCAATCCAGGAGAGGATGTTACGTTGATAGATATTAAACAGACAAACATTGATTCAGATACCCTAGACGCGTTGAAAGAAAAAATAGGTTCGTACGAAGCTTTGTTTTCTAAGCGAGCAATGAAATTTAGAAGCATGGGATTGAATGAAATGAATTTGACGGAAGAAGATTACCGGAAATACATGTTGGAAGAATATACCTTCTTGAAAAGACCGTTTATCTTACTTGATGGAGAAGTTTTCATTGGAAATGCAGCCAAAGAAGTAGCAAAAGCGGTTGAATTTTATGAGAAAATACGCTAAAAATCAACGAAATGGCTAAGATTCACACCACCAATTATTTTAATACGTTCATTGAAGTTGCCGAAGATTGTAAAACGGATATTTCATTGATTCCACCATTAAAAGGCGATAAAAAATCAATTGCTAATTGGCAATTTGAATTGCTTCAACAAAAACCATTGACGTATTCATCCGACGAATTGCTGTTTGAAATTTTTGCTATTCGAAATGAATTGACAGATTCGGAATTAGCGCAAGCCAAATCGGATTTCTTTTCCAAAGGGCAAGCTTGTTTGCGTGCTTCACCTTTAACCAAAACCTATGGATGGGGCATTTTTTTTAATTCAGATGGAAAAATCAGCCTTGTTCCTCAAGAATCGGAGCGCTATCAGCAATTGTTGATGGATAATTCTGTTCAAAAAGTAAAGGCCATGAGATCAAGCAAAAAATAAGATGATTTTTGGTTTCAGTTTCTTTCTTTGTTGACAAAAATTTCGCTTTGTTTTCACCTAACTTTGACATAAAATGCGTAACTTGTAAAAGGATTATACAGGATTAAAAAGCTGTTTTCCTTTAAAAAGTATTACTGTCAAAAACCAACACCATGAAAACAATTCTAGTTGCCGTCGATTTTTCAGAAAACGCTAAAAATGCCGCTCGTTATGCATTGAGTTTTGCGAAAGAAAAAGACCTTTCTCTCACATTTTTTCATTCATATATGATTCCAACTACGGGTCCTGAATTTGTGGATTTGATTGATTTGGATGAGTTTCAGTCTTTCAAACAAGCTGAAATGAAGCATTTTCTTTCAGAAGTAGAAGCGCCTGACTCTGTGAAAATAGAGTTGCAAACAGGCATTTTTCCAGTGGATGATATTTTGAATTATGCCAATGAAAACAAAATTGATTTGATTGTTGTAGGCTTGAAAGGACACAACAAGGTAGAAGAATTGTTCATGGGAAGCACTGCTCTTTCTTTGTTTCGAAATGGATCGATTCCGGTTTTGGGAATTCCGCTCGATACCGGTTATCCAACAGAATTTAGGATTGGTTTGGGTTTTGATGGGGAAGACATTCATCACACATCTGTATTTGACTACGTGAAAGATTTTGTAACAATGGCATCAGGAGAATTGGTGGCGTTTTCGATTCTGAATCCAAACGAATTGATCAATGAAGAAGTGAGATCCATTATTTTAAACAACTATTTGTCTCAGTTTCCACACAAGATGATTTTCCATCATGCAGCTGATTTAAAGGTGGGTATTGATGAGATTATCGAACAAGAAGGCTTAGAAATACTTGCTTTGATTCCTAAAAAACATAGTTTCTTTGAGCGATTGTTTGGCGCTTCGGATTCTACAGAATTAGCACGAAACTCCAAAATACCACTTTTATTTGTGCCAGATTTGAACTAATTCCCCAATAAATCAAGCAATATGCCTATTTTTGCCGAAAATTAAGGCTATGTTGCATTCAATGACGGGTTACGGAAAAGCCACCGCAATCTTTGAGGGAAAAAAAGTAAGTGTTGAAATCAAAGCACTCAATAGCAAGGGAATGGACTTGTTTGTGCGGATTGCTCCTGCTTACAAAGACAAAGAACTCGATATTCGTCAGCGAATCACGCAATTTTTGGATCGTGGAAAAGTCGAGGTAAACATCTCCCTTGAAAGCACAGGATCAACAAAAAGTGTTGAAATCAATAAAGATTTAGCCAAAGCGTATTACGACGATTTGAAGCAAACGAACGCATTGTTGGGTGAAGAATCACCCGATTATTTGTCACTGATTTTGCGTTTACCCGATATATTAATTCAAGCCAAAGAAGAGGTTTCCGATGAAGAAAATGCCTTTTTGATGAATTTGGTGGAAGATGCGTGTAAACAACTTAATGAATTCCGCCGCCAAGAAGGACTTGCATTAGAACGAGAATTCAATGAGCGAATTGGTGAAATCAAGCGTTTACTCTCTTTGGTGCCGAATTATGAAAATTTACGTATTGAAACCATCAAAGAACGCATGCGTAAAGGCTTGGAAGAAATGCCCAATGTAGATGAAAATCGCTTTCAACAAGAATTGATTTTTTACATAGAAAAATTAGATGTATCGGAAGAAAAAATGCGCCTTTTAAATCACTTGGATTATTTTTTAGAAACCATGATTTTACCAAGTGCAGGAAAGAAATTAGGGTTTATCACACAAGAAATTGGTCGAGAAATCAATACGTTAGGAAGCAAAAGTTATCATGTTGAGTTACAAAAAATTGTTGTCGACATGAAAGATAGCTTGGAAAAAATCAAAGAACAAGTTCTTAATACCTTGTAAACGATGTCGGAAGTAAAAACAGGAAAATGCATCATCTTTTCTGCTCCTTCCGGTGCTGGAAAAACAACGATTGTTCGATATTTACTTGAACACAACCCGAGTTTGTCTTTTTCTATTTCAGCGTGTAGCAGAGAACCTCGACCGAATGAAGTGAATGGCAAAGATTATCATTTTTTGGGTGTGGAAGGATTCAAAGAGAAAATCGAGCAAAATGCCTTCATCGAGTGGGAGGAAGTTTATGAAAATAATTTCTACGGAACCTTACGCAGCGAAGTGGAGCGTATTTGGTCGGAAGGGAAAACGGTCGCTTTTGATGTGGATGTCATTGGCGGTCTAAATATCAAAAAACAATTTGGAAATCAAGCTTTAAGCATATTTGTTCAACCGCCCAGTGTAGAAGAATTGGAAAATCGGCTTCGAGCAAGAAGTACAGAAACGGAGGAAAAAATACAAATGCGGATGAGCAAAGCGAGACAAGAACTTGCTCTAGCAGATCAATTTGACGAGATTTTGCTGAATGTTGATTTAGATGAAGCGTGTCAAAAAGCAGAACAAATTGTCTTAGATTTCGTTTCAAAAGGAATAGAACCATGAAAGTAGGCTTGTATTTTGGAACGTTCAATCCCATTCACGTTGGGCATTTGGTGATCGCCAACTACATGGCAGAATACACGGATTTGGATCAGGTTTGGCTCGTCGTTACACCCCAAAATCCACTGAAAGTAAAAAATTCATTACTAGCAGATTATCATCGATTGGCGCTTGTTCAAGAAGCAATTGAAGACAATGATCAATTGCGAGCTAGTGATATTGAATTCAAACTTGACAAACCAAGTTATACATACACGACCTTAGCATATCTAAAGGAAAAATATCCGCAAAACGAGTTTTGTTTGATCATGGGAGAAGACAATCTGCGTACGTTTCATAAATGGCAAAATCACGAGAAAATTCTTCAAAACCACAAAATGTATGTTTATCCGCGCGTTTTAACCATTCAAGAAGAAGAAGAGGTGCAGGAAATTGGAAATTTATTCGAAAATGAATTAAGTCACCATTCCAACGTGATTCTTTGTTTGGAAGCGCCTGTCATGAAAGTTTCGTCGAGTTTTATCCGTCAGGCAATTAAAGATGGAAAAGATGTACGTTATTTGCTTACTGAGCCAGTGCATCGATACATTGATAAAATGAATTTTTATAAATAAAAGACAAGAGATAAATTCAACTTAGAAGTCCAAATCTTGTTAAAATCAACCCAATTTCGTCTAATAGTTAGGTTTGTTTTAGCTAACTTTACGCCTTCGTATCTGAAAATAATTTCAATTAGGTTTAGAAAAACAAATATATCGAGTTTACACCTCACGTTCAAAAGAAAAATGAAAGTAATTGATCACTTAAACGATGCAGATTCTACCTTGTTTTCGTTTGAAATTCTTCC
>CAYRMV010000008.1:0-53151 GCA_964425255.1 uncultured Flavobacteriales bacterium | reverse complement strand
CCGGATGCGCCATCACGAGCGAACCGATGAGTGCGGTGTAAACCATTCCGCAAGGAAGCATGCCGTTGAAAAAACCCAGTATAAATAATTTCAATGGATTTTTGGAGGCCATGAATTTGCCCATTTGTCGTGTGATGAAAGCGTATAACCAATCAGGTGTGCCGTTTGAATTCCCGAAAGGAAGTCGGATGTATTTTCTCCAAGCGTAGGCAATGATGAGAATTCCCGAAAGGATACTCAAGCCTTGCAACCAACCGATTAATTCGATAGAAATACCAATCATACCGACCACGAAACCAAGGATCGAATACATCATCACCCGACCGAGGTTGTATTGCAAAATTCCCGTCCAAATCGTGAATGAATTCGAACGATTGAGCGGCAACGCCATTGCAATGGGACCGCACATACCAATGCAATGCGCAGTCCCTGCGAGACCCAATACAAATGCCGATGCCAAAATTGGATCCATTATTTGTAGAATTTTGTTTTGTATAAATACACTTTATCTGAGTTGTCCTTGAATTGCACTTGGACATCGTATTGTCCAACGTCCATTTTAGACAGAGGATAAATCAACGTTTTTTCGTTTTTTCCTTCCAGACGGATGTCTTTTTTCTCGTCATTGGGTCTGATAAATTCGATGTTTGAACTCCGAAGATCCAAGGTATCCGGCAGTTCAATGAACAAATGATCGTTCTCTCGACGAAGTTCGACGATGTAACCAAGACGGTTTGCGTTTTCGATTTGAGCAATTTCTGTTTCATATTCGATTTCTTTTTTGTAGTAATCTTCGGATTGTAGATCCACCCGTTTTCCCATTAAACTGATTACCATATACAGGATGAAACTCATAAAAAGTCCCATGCCAATCATTATTCCTTTTCCCCAGTTCATAACTTAATAAATTGGTCCGATGAATTTAATTTCTTGTTTTTCGATTTCACGACCATTTCCGTAAATATGAATGGTCATCATTTCTTTTCCATTATTGATCTCATCCAACGGAAGTTTGACAACAAAACGTTCTTTCAAATGCTGTTCTTTTTTGAGAACAAGATTTTTTCGAGCAATTTCGATGCTTGCTTTTGGATTGTCAAGAACCAATTTGATGGAATAATCATTTTTTGTTTTATTGGTCAAATTGAGCTCAAAAATGTTGCTTACTTTCCGATCTTCCGTCATTTGATATGTTGTTCCACGTTGACGTAAAATATTGGTTTGGAAATCGCGACGAGTCAATAATAAGAAAAATAACAGGGCAAGCATCCCAACTAAAAGCAAGGTGTAAGCTTTCACTCGTTTTGTCCATTGGAACGGAGTACCGTTTTTTATTCCATTTTCGGAAACAAAGCGAATCAATCCCGTTGGTTTTTTGATGCTTTCCATGACATCGTCACATTCATCGATACAAGCGGTACAATTGATGCATTCTAATTGGGTTCCGTTTCGAATATCGATTCCAGTTGGACACACATGTACACAGCGCATACAGTCGATACAATCGCCTTTTCCAAGTTCAGCTCGGTCTTCTCCTTTTCGGAATTTAGCTCGATTTTCTCCACGTTTGTGGTCATAGGCAACAACCATCGTATTTTGATCTAGCAAAACACCTTGGAGTCGACCGTAAGGGCAGATGGTCGTACAAACCTGTTCGCGTAAGCGAGCGAAAACACCATAGAAAACTGAGGTAAAAATGATAATGGCGATGAATCCGCCCAAATGTTTGTTCATCGGATCCGTTTGTATTTCCCAAAGGCGATCTGCACCAATGATATACGCTAAGAACGTGTTGGCAATCAGGAAGGAAATGATCCAAAATATACTGTGTTTGAGTAACCGTTTTCGGATTTTTTCGCCATTCCAAGGTTGCGCATCTAGCTTCTTTTGGTACGTCCAATCACCTTCAATCCAATATTCGATTCGGCGGAATACCATTTCCATAAAGATGGTTTGAGGACAAGCCCAGCCACAGAATAGACGACCATAAATAATCGTAAATAATATGATGAAGACAATTCCTAAAATCATCGCTATGGCAAACAAATAAAGGTCTTGTGGCCAGAAGATGTTACCAAAAATGACAAATTTGCGTTCGAGGATGTTGAACAACAAAAGCGGTTCATCGTTGAGGCGGATGTGTGGTGCTGCAAAAAGAAGTACGAGCAAAAAGTAACTAAACCACTTGCGTTTGTTGTAGAAATAGCCTTTTGGTTTTTTAGGGAAAATCCATACGCGTTTTCCTTTTTCGTCTACGGTAGAGATTTTATCTCTGTATGTTCCTTGTTCGTCCATGATTGTGTGGTTCTATATGATGAGAATTTATCAACTCTTTGTTTGAAAAGTCTCGTGAAAAAATGTGTCAATTTTATCAGAAGTATACCAACAAGCGTGGACAAGAACGCTTGTTGGTTTTTGGGGTGTTTTTATTTTTCGATGATGTCTCCTTGTGCTTCTTTTCCTGGTGTTTCAGGAAGAGATAGAACGAATGAAGACACCTGTTGGATTTCAATTGGATTCAATTTGGAAGCATGTTCAGGCATTCCGTTTGGTGCTCCTAATTTGATTGTTTTGAATACTTCTTTGATGTCGAAACCATAAATCCAATGTTTATCTGTTAAGTTTGGACCGATGTTACCTTCTCCTTTTGGATTGTGGCATACAACACAATTAGCATCAAACAACTTTTTACCCGAACTCAAAGCACTTGCATCTGTTAAAAGAGTAGCATTTGTTTCATCCACATCCATCGCCATTTTCTTTTTGTATGCATCGATTTCCACTTGTGCAGATGCAACCGATTTTTCGTATTCTGCTGTTTGCAAGTCCGAAGTACGGAAAATGTGGTAGTTGAATAAATAAATGACTGAAAAAATGATAGTTGCATAGAAACCATACACCCACCACGGTGGTAAATTATTGTCAAGTTCTTGAATTCCATCGTATTCATGGTGCATTAAGATATCTTTTTCTTGTTCCACCGGAACAGCATCTGTCAGTACTTTTTTCCATTTGAATTTAGCAGTTGCTTTTTTCGATTTTGCTAATTGTTCTTCTGTTTTTGTCATGCGAACAAAGGCATTGAACATATTTCTCAAATACAACAAAACAAACAAAAGCAAGATATTGATGATCACCATCAGGTAGATATCTGAGTTTTCAACCAATAGCCATTCTGTTTTTTCTTCGCTCGTTCCAGGAGAAGTAAAAGTCAAAGCTTGAGATGTATTGGTGAACATGGTATAGCCTAGTCCAACAATCAACATACCAACTCCACCTAAGATTCCTCCAGAATTTGGTTTATTTTCGTCTTGTTTTACTTCGTCTTTTTTCGCGTGCATTTTTGCTTTGAAATAATCAGATTTAACAAAAGAGATCGTTGTTCTTGAAATCATAACAATGGCCAACAATAAAATTCCTGTAATGCCAAGTAAGAAATAAAACAACTGTAAATTGTCTTTGTAATTAGCGACGATTGTAACATTTTCAGTTGTTTCGCCATTTGTATTATCTCCAGGAGGAGGTGTTATTTCTGGTTTTACATAGTTGTCTACATAATCCAAAATAGCATCCACTTCCTCTTTTGAAACTTGTTGAGGTGTCATGCTTGAAGGAGAGAAATCTTTCACCGCTGTGGCCATTTTTGAAGTTCCAGAAGCGATTAAACCTTCTGGGTTTTCTACCCATTTATAAAGTAAATCGCCTTCACCAGCATCGTTCCATTTTTGTTTTACGCCTTTCAGCATAGGTCCTGTAGAATTTTTGTCAATCATGTGACAAACACTGCACTTTGCTTTGAAGAGACCTTCTCCATCCTGTGCAATTGCTTGCAAACTCAAGAAAAACATTCCCAAAGCCAGACCGATCGTTTGTTTGAAAACACGTTTCATATTTTTTCGTTTTAAAGCTTGTTTTGATTTGCCTCATCGGATTCAAGTTCGAGAGGTAAATTACTTAATTCAGTGACATAGTTTTTTTTCATGCGGATTACGCGGTACAATACGAAAGCGAAAAACGTCGTGAAAATGAGAAGGGAAAGCATGGGGTATAGCTCTACCCCTAAGATTCCCGTTAAATGATGTTTGATTAATCGTAACATAACAATTTCGTTTTTAACTTATTTCATTGGTTTGACACGAATATCTGTACCTAATCGTTGCAAGTATGCGATGAGTGCTGTGATTTCACGTTTTTTCAACTCTTGTACTTTCGCTTCTTTGTTGATGTTTTTTGTGATTTCTTTTGGCATATTTTCTACCAAATCACGTGCTATCAATTCTGCTTGTTCTTCCAAATCTTTTAAAGCGATTTTTTCATAACCTTTTTGATATGGAACACCTAAAGTACGCATAGCATTGATTTTTCTTTCTAGCAAGGAAACATCTAAATCCTCCTCATTTAACCATGGATAAGCTGGCATGATAGATCCTTCAGAAACATCTTTTGGACGAATCATGTGGTTGTAATGCCAAGAATTACTTCTCAATCCACCTTCACGAGCTAGATCTGGACCTGTTCTTTTTGAACCCCATAAGTGAGGGTGATCATAAACAAATTCACCTGCTTTGGAGTAGCCACCGCTTTCTGGACTTGGCGCATAGCGTGCAGTTTCAAAACGAAGCGGACGTACCATTTGCGAGTGACAGTTGTTACAACCTTCACGGATATAGATATCGCGACCTTCTAATTCAAGTGGAGTATACGGTTTTACACTAGAGATTGTTGGAACATTTGATTTAACAATCATCGTTGGGATAATTTCAACAATTCCACCAATGGCAACTACAATGATTGAAAGAACCATGAATTTCACTGGCTTGTTTTCAATAGTACGGTGCCAATATTCTCCTTTACCCAGTTTCTTAGGCGCAGGAGCTAATGCTGCTGCCTCTGCATCTTCATTGGCTACGAAAGATCCTGCTTTTGCCGTTTTGTAAAGGTTGATAACCATCATGATTGCACCTGATAAATACAACAATCCACCGATAGAACGCAAGGTTAAGAATGGTTTAATCGCATCAACAGTTTCTAAGAAATCTTTGTATTTCAATGTTCCGTCTGCGTTAAAGTCTTGCCACATCAAACCTTGAGAGAAACCTGCCCAATACATCGGAACGGCATATAACAAGATTCCAAGCGTTGCAATCCAGAAGTGTTGGTTGGCCATTTTTTTGGAATACAATTCACGTTTGAATAATTTCGGGAACAACCAATACAACATACCGAACGTAAACATTCCGTTCCAGCCGAGTCCTCCGACGTGAACGTGTGCAACCGTCCAATCGGTAAAGTGAGAAATCATGTTCACAGATTTCAAGGACAACATCGGGCCTTCAAAAGTTGCCATACCATAACAAGTAAGTGCAACTACCATGAATTTTAACATTACATCGTCACGAACGCGATCCCATGCACCTCGTAGGGTTAACAATCCGTTCAACATTCCTCCCCAAGATGGTGCAATCAGCATGACGGAGAATACAACACCTAAACTTTGTGCCCAATCTGGAAGAGAGGTATACAACAAATGGTGAGGACCTGCCCAGATATATAAAAAAATCAGTGCCCAAAAGTGAATGATAGAAAGGCGGTAGGAGTATACAGGTCGATTGGCTGCTTTAGGAACGAAATAATACATCAATCCGAGGTAAGGTGTTGTCAAGAAAAAGGCAACAGCATTATGTCCATACCACCATTGTACTAAAGCATCTTGAACTCCTGCATACCATGAATAACTTTTTAGGAATGATATCGGTAATTCGAAGGAGTTGAAAATATGAAGGATCGCAACGGTAACGAACGTGGCAATGTAAAACCAAATCGCAACATACAAATGCTGAACACGGCGTACTAAAATTGTTGCAAACATGTTCCAACCAAATACAACCCACATCAATGCAATAGCAATGTCAATCGGCCATTCTAATTCGGCATATTCCTTGGATGAAGTGATCCCAAAAGGAAGTGTTGCAACAGCGCTAACTATGATTAACTGCCATCCCCAAAAATTGATATACGATAATTTATCGCTCCACATACGTGTTTTGAGTAAGCGTTGTAGCGAGTAGTAAATACCCATGAAAATACCATTTCCTACAAAGGCAAAAATGACCGCATTGGTGTGAAGCGGACGGATTCGACCAAACGAAATGTACTTGAATCCGAGATACTCGTTGAAAAACTCGGGGAAAGCCAACTGCAATGCAGCAATCAGACCAACCAACATCCCGGTAACACCCCAAATGACTGTTGCCCAAGCGAAATACTTGACAATCTTGTTGTCGTAACTAAACTTCTGTAGTTCCATTGTTTTGTGAATTTTGATTTGAATTTGAAGGTTCATCGTCGAACAGAATTCGAACGGATGGTGTGTAATCGTCGTCGTATTGACCTGTTTTCGTTGCCCAAATAAATGAGATTAAGAAGAACAAAGCGACTACTAGACTAACTACAAGCATTATGTATATCATTCCCATGTTGCAAAGGAATTAATTAGTAATTCGAAACGAAATGATGTGTATTAGCTGAAAAACTGACTTTTGTCATGTTTTTGTCATGGTTAATTTTAAGTCTCATAGAATCAGTGTGTTATTTTTGATATTTTGATTTTTAATTTGAGCTGTTCAAACGTCATAAAGTGTGTGATTTTTAAAATAATTGAATTGAAAAAAATATTATAAGTAGCTGAATTTTGGAACAATTTATAAAATTATTTGTTTATGACCAATTTTTACTTTAAAAGAGTTGATTTTTATTTTTTTCTCATTGACTTGTGAAGCATGCACCGAAGGTATCGCGGAGACTGAGTGAGGATAAATAGCCTTGCCTAAGGTTTTGGTAATTAATAAAATAATTTATTTATATGCTTGATAGTAAAGTTTATGATAAGCGTTAAATTAAAAACAAGCAAATTTTTTAGAATTTGAGAAATGAATTTTTTGAGTAAGAATAACTGAAATTCAATTGTTTGCTGTCTTTTTTTATGTTTGAATATAAAAGTAATTTGAAGTTGGATTCTTGGAAATAGGATATTCAATACCTTTGTTTCATGCAAATTTCAGATTTACGTGATGAAAAAATCATTCTTTCTGTCCTCAATTGGGGCTGGGGACATGTGTCAAGAAGTATCGGATTGATAAAACGATTGAATGAGCAAGGGAATACGCTGACTTTTGCTGGAGATGAAAGCCAATTGGATGTAATCAAACAGTATTTTCCTGAAATGAAAACCATTCTTCATGCTGGGTATCCTTTTTCATTTCAAGGGAAAGGGAAGTGGGCGAATGATTTACTTTCTCAGCGAAAACCTCTTCTTAAACGAATGTATGAAGAACAACTTCAACTTGAAAAAATCATCCAAGAACATCAGATTACCTATGTCATTTCGGATCATCGGTATGGATTTTTCTCAAAAAAAGTTCCTTCTATTTTTGTAACACATCAAGTAAATCTTCCTCTGCCATGGTATGCTTTTTGGCTTCAACGTTTTCATCATTCGTTGATTAAAAACTTTCAGGATCTTTGGATCATGGACGAGGAAGAGTCTAAATTTGCTGGTAAATTAAGCAATCCATTTGCACATCCTAGTATTTCTTTTATTGGGATTCATTCTCGTTTTCAATCGATTGAATTGGAACCGAAAGCAAGTGATTGTGTATACATCATTAGTGGTCCTGAACCGTATGCGGAACAATTTTTCCACGAATGTTTGGAATTGGCACGGAATGAATCAGGTAAAAAAGTAATAGTCTCTAGTCGTTATTATCCCATTTCCGTTGAATTACCTTCGAACACAATTGTTGTTTCAGAAGCAAGCTGGACTGAGATGGATCGGTATTTACTTGGTGGACAAAAATGGGTTTCCCGATCAGGTTATTCAACCATCATGGATGCAGCAGTTCTGAAAAAGCAAACGAAGTGGATTCCAACGCCAGGACAAGCAGAACAAATTTATTTAAATAAAATCCATTCGAACGATTAACGAATTGGAATACCTCGGCTTGTACGAAGTGTTTCAGGCTCGTATTTGGCTCTGTCTAAGCTAAATGCAAAAGTACTTCCAATTCCAACGGTACTTCGAACAGTGATTGTTTTTCCGTGTGCTTCAATGATTTGTTTTACAATGGCTAAGCCAAGTCCGGAACCACCTTCATGGCGTGTACGACTTTTTTCTACACGGTAAAAACGTTCAAATAAACGAGGAAGATGTTTGTTCTCAATTCCGGGTCCGTTGTCCGAAATTTCAATCAAAATCAATTCATCCATTTCGAAAAGTCGAACCGTCGTTTTTCCATTTTCATTTCCGTAATTGATGGAATTATTGATGAGGTTTGTAACAACTTGACCAATTTTTGTTCGATCTCCGTTCACCAACATCGAAGGATAATGTTCTTTCGAAAAAGCGAGATGAATGTTTTTTTGTTTGGCTTTGAGTTCCAGCGAATGAAAGGTTTCTTCCACTAATTTTTTGATATCAAAGTTCGATTTTTCGAGTTTTAAAGCGTTGACTTCGAGTTTGGTAATTTGATCCAAGTCTTCGAGTAGACTAACCATTCGATCAATTGATTTGGAGGCGCGTTCCAAAAACATGCGATTTACCTTGTCGTCTTCTAGTCCACCTTCCAGTAAGGTTTCGATGTAACCTTGAATGGAAAAAACAGGTGTTTTTAATTCGTGTGCTAGATTTCCAAGAAATTCACGGCGAAAACTCTCTTGTTCTTGTAATTTGGTGATTTCCTCTTTCCGTTCTTCTGCCCACTTTCGGGTACTTAATTCCGCATTTTGGAACACATCGTCTGTCATTTTAAAGTTAACCGGTTTGATGGGTGAACCTTTTACGGTTTTAATTGAACGATAAAGCATACGCAAACGATCGTTGATAAATCGTTCTACAAAAAAGTAAAAAATTCCAAATGAGGCTATTCCGAGAGATAAAGGCAGACTAATTTTGACCCAAATTGGAAAGTCAACGACTTGGTAATCAAGAATGAGAACAATAACAAGGGTGATCGCAACAATGATTGCGCTACCGCCTAAAATAAGATGTACTGGTTTTTTATTTTTCACTGTCGACAAATGTATATCCAACCCCTTTGATGGTACGAATATAATCATCTCCTAGTTTTTCACGCAATTTTCGAATATGAACATCAATCGTTCTTTCTCCAACAATAGCGTCATTTCCCCAAACCGTACTTAAAATCTCATCACGTGTGAATACTTTTTCAGGTTTGCTAAGTAATAATTCCAATAATTCAAATTCTTTTTTAGGTAGTTGAATTTGACCATCTGTCGTTTCAACAATGAACTTTTCTCGATTTACTTTGATTCCAGAAGCTTCTGCATTCATTGACAAAGGTTGAATATCTGAACGCAATCTTCGCAATAGAGCTTCCACTTTCGAAACCAACAAGCGCGGTCGAATAGGTTTTGCAATGTAATCATCTGCACCTGCCTCAAATCCAGCTACTTGCGAATAGTCTTCCGCTCGAGATGTAAGAAAAGCGATAATCGGTTGTTGGATCGAAGAATCTTTTCGGATGGTGTAACAAGCTTCAATTCCATCCATCACAGGCATCATCACATCGATTAGAACAAGTGATGGTTTTACTTTGTGAACCATTTCAACTCCTTCTTGTCCGTTTTTAGCGGTGTATACTTTGTATCCTTCTTTTTCGAGATTGTATTGTAAAAAATCAAGAATATCGGGTTCGTCATCGATCAATAAAACGGTGTAATTTGCTGCTGTTTTCATAAAAAGCGCTGGATTGGATTCTACAGATGTATTTGCTTCAAACATGATACAAATGTAAGCGCTCCATTTTCCGTTTAGTTTACGGCTGTTTTACTGTTGTGTTAACTATTCAGGCGCAATGTTATGCTAGTGTTAGTAAATTTACGGACTCAAAAATAAACAAGCACATAATTCTAAATAGCGAAAATCAAAGAATCAATTTTTTTCAATCTTTAAGATCTTTTTTTCAACCAGTTGACACACTTTTTCGTGATCGTATTGCTTGGCTTTTTCTTGTAAAATGGATGAACTTATTTTCGTTGGGTTTGTTAAAAAAGCATCGATGTTTTGTGCTAAACTACTTGCGTTCAATGGTTCGAAAAGCAAGCCGAGGTCGCCAAATTCTAAAATTTCAGGTGTGCCTCCAGCATTACTACCCAACGTTTGTGTGCCACTTGCCATGGCTTCGATGGTTACCATTCCAAACGTTTCTGCTTTTGATGCCATGACAAACAAATCGATAGCTCTATAAAAGGATGCGATGTCTTTCCGAAACGGTCGGATGTGTACCCGATTTTCTAACCGATTTTCTTGAATACATTGCAACATTTCATCGTAATAAGTAGTTCCTTCATTTCGGGTGGGTTCTCCTAAAAAACAGATATGATAATTTGCGTTCTTCGATAATTTCATCGCTTCTAAAAGCAATAATTGTCCTTTGTGCGGATCAAATCGACCGATCAATCCGATGATAATTGTTTCTTTAGGTAAATCCAACAGGGAACGTGCCTCTTGTTGCGTTTGATTGGATTGAAAAGGTGCAAGCTCCATTCCTGAGGCGATAACACAGGTTTTTGACTGGTCAAACCGAGTCATGGTATGTACTTGTTTTTCCAACCAATGGAGAGGGCAAGACCAATGATCCAAAGCGCGAAAGCGTATTGAGTGTAAAAAATTTCGTTTTGAAACACCTAATTGCATTTCCATGAAATAGGTAAGTTTTAACGTCGGATTTAAGAATTTTACGGTTGCCCCTATACTCATATCGCGTGTGTCGCGAATAAAAAGATGCGTGATATTATGTTCTCGGATGAGTTTTGAAAATTGAAATCCAGCTAAAAAATCATAGTATTTACGATGTCTTTTGATTGATACAACAGTCAAATTTTCTTGCTGTGACTGAGAAAAAATTGGGGAATTTGGAATAGCAAAAACAACAATTTCGTGTCCTCTGTCGTGCATCCATTTGGCATTTCGAAGTTGATTCATTTCCAAACCTCCCCAGCTCAACGAACTACATAAATATCCAATTTTCACTCCCATGGGACAAAAGTGATAAAATTTGAGAAGAATTTTACTTTTTGAAAATAAAATAAACGG
The DNA here is from genome assembly GCA_964425255.1 of uncultured Flavobacteriales bacterium. Classification (GTDB taxonomy): domain Bacteria; phylum Bacteroidota; class Bacteroidia; order Flavobacteriales_D; family Crocinitomicaceae; genus CAYRMV01. Next base: position 42,038 of record CAYRMV010000008.1, on the reverse strand, counting down.
CTAAAACCAAAAATCCCATTCCGATCAGGTGATTCAGACGAAAGGTCTCATTTTTAAAGAAAATCAAAGAAAATCCAATGAAAATCAGTAGAGTAAGAACTTCTTGAATTACTTTTAATTCGAGTAAACTAAATGGACCACCATGTTCTTTATATCCCAGACGATTGGCGGGAACTTGCAAACAATATTCAAAAAAAGCCAAGCCCCAACTGATCAAAATAATGGAGAAAACACCTAGCGAAGCCAATTTTTTGTTTTCACTGAATTTCAAATGTCCATACCAAGCGAGTGTCATGAAAACATTCGAAGCCACTAACAATAATATACTATATAAACCTTTCATGTTCGATTATTTTACATCGAAAGTATGACAAATTGTTTTCTGAAATTTCGCTGTTTTTAATTCTTTTGAACACGTCTTCGTTCAAGGTAATTTCCCACTTTGAATTCGAAAATATAAACACCACTTGGCAAATCAATCAGAGAAATTATTTGTGCATGTTGATATCCTTTTTGGACTTCTTTTCCTTGCATATCAATCAAGCGGTATTCCGAAATTTCTCTTCCTTTTTGGATGAAAATAATTTCAGAAGTGGGATTGGGAAATAAAATGATTTCTTTTGCCAACAAAGAATCTGAGTTTTCTTGTGCGAAACTGATTAGAATTCCTCCCAAAATGAGTAGGAGAGTAGAAATGATTTTTTTCATCGTTCTGATTTTTGAAGTTTTGGAGTTCTTTTTTTTAAATAACTTTTCATGAAACATTTGTTACACGATTTGATAGAAAAAGCGTGAACTTTACTTTATTTTTGTTGTTAATAGAATCAAAACAAATACGTATGATTTTGCCAGGAGTAAATTTAGAAAAAGAGTTAAGCCTTGTTCAGCGAAATTTAGGTGAAAACCTCGTACAAGAAGCGAACGCTTTGCTTGAAAAGGAACGCAGACACGAAGAGTTAATTTGGAAAGCATTGGGTAAATCAAAACCAGTTTCAACTTTTGATTCATTGGATTTAGCAAAATTGGATGCTGATAAAATTTACAATTTAGAAGCGATCCGAAAAATTGCTATTCGCTATCGCTTGCGTTTTTTACCCACTTCGTATTACAAGGGTGAATATCCATCAGAAGCAATATTTGCACTAAAACAATTGGAAAATGAGCACCAAATGAAGGTGGAAAATTTGTACATCATGGCTCCAAAGAAAAAATTTGTTTTGGGTGATTGTGATGGTGATCCATTGTTGTTTTCTAAAGTGGGAGAAAATCAGTATTATCTGATTGCCAAATGGGGCCAAGATTTGCATCCAATCCGACGCATTTTACTTTGGGCGTATCAAACTCCTGCACATGCTTTATTCATAGCTTTACTTGCTACTGTTCTGTTGACATTTATGATTCCTTCAGAATGGATGTATTTTGGAAATTTCAAGGATGTTTGGGCAGTTCGTGGAATGGTATTCATTCATATTTTAGTTGGCATTTTATCCATGGGAATTTTCTTCACGATGATGTATTTTCGAAATTTCAGCGACAGAGAATGGAATAGTAAACATTTCAATGGATGATTCAATCTTTGTCAAAGAAAAATACCGATTTTTTTGATCAAGTGTATCAAGTTGTTCGCCTTATTCCCCCTGGAAGAGTTACTTCTTATGGCGCAATAGCTAACTATTTGAGTGCAAAAAAAGCGAGTAGAATGGTGGGATGGGCAATGAATGCTGCACACAAAATTCCTGATGTTCCAGCACATCGTGTCGTGAATAGGCTTGGTCTTTTAACAGGTAAAATGCACTTCGAAACACCAACAAGAATGGAGGAATTACTTCTATTGGAAGACATCGTTGTTGTCAATGACAAAATCCTGAACTTTCAAGAAAAATTCTGGGATCCTATGATTGAATTACAAATTACTTAGTCCAAACACTATTCATGAAATGAGTTTCATTTCCAGATAGTTTTGCTTGGAATTCGATTTCACTTTTAATCAATTCTTTGCGTTCTTCAATGTTTGAAATAGAAGAGTTTGAAGTACTTTTTTCAAGCATTAAATACTCCTTTTTAAGTGAGATTGCTTTTGCCATGCGCTCTTTGTATTCAGACTGACATGACTGTAAAAAAAATACAGAAAATGCAGCGAGTAGTGGGATGATTTTCATAATCAACAAGTAGAAGAATGAATGTTTATAGTGCAAAGATAACGTAGTTTGAAGATTTATCAATAAAAATTCAATATTTGATAAAATGTCTTGTTTTTGTTGTTCTTTAATATGTTGTTAATCAGTTGTTTTTGTTTGTTTGTTTTGTTTTATGTCCAGCAATTGTCTTGTTGGATTTTTAATAATTCATCGATAAAAGAAAATTAGATAAAAATAGGAAACACTTCGTGTTTTAAATTGGATTATTGGTAACTTCGTAACATGAATTTGGTCACAGGTGCAACAGGATTACTCGGAAGTCATTTATTAATTGAATTGACTCGACGTGGTGATAAAGTACGTGCCTTGTACCGTAGTGAGGCAAAAAAAAATCAAACGAAAAAACTTTTTGAAATTACTTTTGGGACTGAATCTGTTCTCTATTGGAATCAGATTGAATGGTTTTTAGGTGATGTAATGGATGTCGTTGGCCTAGAAGATGCTATGATTGGTTGCTCAAGGGTATATCATTGTGCCGCACTTGTTTCTTTTAATCGCCGCGATTTTTCTCAAATGATCAAAGTGAATCGCAGGGGAACACAACATGTTGTCGACTTGGCTTTGCATTTGAACATAGAAAAACTAGTTCATGTTTCATCAACCGCTGTCTTTACACGAAACAAAGAACTCGAAGATGAGATGATTTCCGAAGATTCGAAGTGGGTTTCTGGTCAAGAAACTTCAGGCTATGCTATTTCGAAGTACAATGCCGAAAGGGAAGTGTGGCGCGGAATAGAAGAAGGTCTGAACGCTGTGATTATCAATCCTAGTTTGATGCTTGGATCGGGAAATTGGAAGGATAGTTCACTCAAAATTTTGCGAACAGTTTCCGAAGGTTTTTCTTATCATTCAGCAGGATCAAATGCTTTTGTTGATGCACGGGATGTTGCTTTCTGTATGGTTGAACTGATGCATGGACCATACCAAAGAGATCGTTTTTTGTGCACAGGAACAAATATTACGTTCAAAGAAGCACTTTACACGATGGCAGAAGTTATGGGTAAACCTGTTCCTTCCAAATTGGCAACGAGCTGGATGAGTGGTTTGGCTTGGCGATTATCTTGGCTGAAAGGATTGTTTACTAAAAATCAAACTTTAACCCGTGAATCAGCTACAAGTGCACAACGCAAAACAAGCTACGATAGCACCAAAATAATCAAAGCTTTGGATTTCGAATTTCGTCCTTTCAAAGAAACGGTAGAATATGCTGTTTCGAATAGAATTTTGGATAAATAATCGAATTCTAATTTTTACTTCGCTAAATTTCGTTCATTCGTTGCCCAAACCTCGATGTATTCGTTTGCATTTCTTGGATTGAGTGCGTGAAGGACTTTGTCTATTGGACTTGGTTCACACACTTTGACTAATTCCATAAATGGATATGTTGCTTTTATTTCTTTGTAGCGTTGATTCAGATTGTCTTGACCTACAATGAAAATATAATCGTAACGTACAGGTTTTGGGTGGATTGGTTGGTCGTTGTTGTCTCTTTCATATATTTTTGCTGACCAACATTTACCATAGAATTTTGGCATCATTGTCAGTTTTGCATCCCCACTAGCTTCAACTAAAATCTTTTCATTTGTCATATCATTTTGATAAAGACTGTACATGGCATTGACCCGCGAAATTTTTGTAGAAGTAAACGAAAAGAATAAAAGAAGTGGAAAATTCAAAACCCAAAAGACCAACCAACTTCGATCAATCAGTTTTTGTTTGTTTTTCATTTCAGCCCATTGGTTCAAACCGATCATTGCTAGGATCAAAACAATCGGAAAAATAGTCAAAATGAAGCGTTCCTGTCTATTCGGATACATGGTGTGGAAAATGATAAACACAATCGTCGCAACAAACAACATCGTATTCACTTTCGCTGATCGAAGATAACCAAAAAGCAAGAAGAGTCCCATTGGAATCAAGAAGATCCCGAAAAGGACATAAACATACATGAAATAATTGGAGTTTTCCATGTAGGTTGTCCCTTCATTCATGTTGTAAGTGGCATAAATCCAAAATTCAGCAAATGGATATCCCCAAATAAAGAAGTCAACGACACCTTGTGTCAGTACAAAAGTGGTAATTGCACCTGCGCTGAAGGCAAGAAACGATTTCCATTCTCTCTTGAAAAAATAAAAAGCAGCCATTGCCACTGCAAAAACAGCGATTTGATACCGGAACGATACAGCCATACCAATCAGCATACCCGCCCACCAAAAGCGGTGTTTTTTGTCTTCAGAAACAACTAGATAAATGCTACTCATTAAAAATGGAATGCTCGTCATTTCGACTAAGTTTCGAACGGATAAAATGGGCATAATCCAAAGGCAAGCTAAAATCCAGCCAACGCGTCTAGCAAGTTGTTGATTGCTCAATTTTTCGGTTATTTTATACCCAAAGTAAACGATAAGTAGAGAGAATAGAGCGTGAAGTATTCGATTTAATAACATCTGCGTTTTGGGGTCAACAATACCCAACATATCAGTTGCTTCAAAGAACAAATAATTGATTCCTACGTAAGAAAAGCTATGGCCTTCAGGGATTCCATGATTTCCAGGCGACCAAGGAAGCCAATTGTTGTAATCAAATCCATCGACCCAAGATGCAGAGGATTCTACAATTAAAAAATGATCATCATGCATTCCATAACCTTCTGAAAAAATGGCAGAAAATAAGCGCAACACGAATGCCACCAAAAGCATGGATCGAAGCGGGTGATTTTTGATAAAAGCGGAAACCATAAATCTCTATTAACGGAGCAAAAGTAAGGATATTATTGATTTGTATGGATAAATCCAATACTCAATTTGGGAATCTTTTGGTATGAATTTATGATTTCTTTTATATTGACTAGATACTAAAACAAAGCGAGACACCCGTATATGAATGCCTCGCTTGAAAAGTTTATTTTATTTTCCTAGTATCTGTAGTGTTCCGCTTTGAACGGTCCTTCTACTGCAACACCAATGTAATCTGCTTGATCTTGAGAAAGTGTTTCTAATTCAACACCAATTTTTGCCAAGTGCAAACGAGCAACTTTTTCATCCAAGTGTTTTGGTAACATGTACACGTCATTACCATACGCCTCTGCATTTGTCCACAATTCAATTTGAGCCAATGTTTGGTTGGTAAATGAATTAGACATGACAAATGATGGGTGACCGGTTGCACAACCTAAGTTTACCAAACGACCTTCTGCCAAAACAATGATGTCATTTCCGTTTACGTTGTACAAGTCAACTTGAGGTTTGATTTCCACTTTCGTTGAACCATAATTTCCGTTCAACCAAGCCATATCGATTTCGTTGTCGAAGTGACCAATGTTACAAACGATTGCTTTGTCTTTCATTTTTTCGAAATGACGACCAACAACGATGTTTTTATTTCCAGTTGTTGTAACGATAATGTCACCTAAGTGAACAACTGAATCCAAACGTTTTACTTCAAATCCGTCCATAGCAGCTTGAAGCGCACAAATTGGGTCAATTTCAGTAACGATAACACGAGCACCAGCACCTTTCAAAGATGCAGCTGAACCTTTTCCAACGTCACCGTAACCACAAACAACAGCTACTTTTCCAGCCATCATCACGTCAGTCGCACGACGAATTGAATCTACTAATGATTCTTTACAACCATATTTGTTATCGAATTTTGATTTTGTTACTGAATCATTTACGTTGATTGCAGGCATAACCAAAGTACCATTTTTTACACGCTCATACAAACGGTGTACACCAGTTGTTGTTTCTTCTGATAAACCTTTGATTCCAGCTGTCAATTCTGGGTAACGATCAAAAACCATGTTTGTCAAGTCACCACCATCGTCCAAAATCATGTTTAATGGTTGTCCTCCTTCAAATGCGAAGATCGTTTGTTCGATACACCAATCAAATTCTTCTTCGTTCATTCCTTTCCAAGCGTATACTGGAATTCCAGCAGCAGCAATTGCAGCAGCAGCATGGTCTTGTGTTGAGAAAATGTTACAAGAAGACCAAGTAACTTCAGCTCCTAATTCAACCAATGTTTCAATCAAAACAGCTGTTTGAATCGTCATGTGCAAACATCCCGCAATACGAGCACCAGCCAATGGCTTCGTTTTACCGTATTCTTCACGCAATGCCATCAAACCAGGCATTTCTGCTTCAGCCAATTTAATTTCTTTTCTTCCCCAATCAGCTAAGCTGATATCTTTAACCTTGTAGGCCAAACGTTCTTGTGTATTGTTCATTTGAATTTGTTTCAATTTTTTGCGACTACAAAATTACGAAACTCCTTTTGGATTTAAAAATTTATTTCGCTGACAAACAACAAAAAAACGGTGACCGTTTCCAGCCACCGTTTCTATATTATTGTTACGTTTTTTATTGTTTTACAACTCGGAACATTTTCGATCCATTTGCTGTGTTCAACTGAACCATATAAACACCATTTTCGAAGTTAGCTAAAGAGATTTCTGAAGCGTTTTCGATGTTTGTAGCCTTGATTACAACTTTACCTTGTGCATCCAATACAAGTGCATTTGCTTTTAATTCTGGATTCATTGTAAAGTGAATAATTCCGCTTGTTGGGTTTGGATACAAAGAAATAGAAACCAACTCGTCTAAATCAGAAACACTCAATTGTGTTACGTTGATACAGTCTGAAGTATCCGAACATCCAGCAGCATTAGTAACGATTACTGCATAGCTTCCGTTTGCTGTTGCTGTATAAGTTGCCGAAGTTGCACCTGCAATTGGAGTTTCTGTTGCGCAGTTAATCCATTGGTAGGACATTCCAGCAGGAGTTGCAGTTAATTCAGAAATATTAGCCAAGGTAGCAGAAGCAGTTGGAGCAGCTGCTACGGTTGCTGTAACAGTCGCAACAGCAGAAGAACAAGTATTGATAGAGCTAACAACATAGTAAGTTGCCGTTCCAGATGTAATAGGAGATGTGTATGTATTTCCTGTAGCTACTTGTGTTGTTAAATTCGCATCTGAATACCATTTTATAGTTCCAACAGGATTTTGAGTTGTGAATTGTCCAACTGGGAATGGAGTAGGAGTGGAAGCATTTGTTGTTTGATTGTCATAGATGTTAATTCCACTGAAAGACCATTGAGAAATGTCAAAAGTAGCCCCGCTTGGAAGAGAACCACTGTTTCTGTGAGCCCATCCATCCATGTATTCCCATGGAGAATCAGTTCCGTCTACTGTTACCTCGCCAAAAGCATCAATCACAGTTCCATTTTTGAATAATTCAACTGCATCATCTCCATTGATGTTTGCAACGTCATTTTTGAATTGAGGATAAAACCCGAAGAATGTATTGAAGTTTACACTATCTGATGCAATGTAAATAAATGAACCAGCAGTAACAGTTTGTTGTGGGAATGCAAATTCAACACCAACAGATCCACCACCATTTACAGCAGACCCCAAACCATAAATACTCAAGTCAGCGATATCTTCAATTGCATAAAGAACAATTGCTTTCGGAAGTCCTCCTGGCAATTGAGCATCAACAATACCTGAAATAATCAACGATTCTCCCATTTCTTGGGTAGCAGTGAATGCTTCAAATTCCTCACCTTCACAAATTGTTTGGTTTCCAGAGAGAGTAACGTTTCCTGGTTGAGGATTAATCGTTAAGTTTAACGTAATGATACTGTCACAGTTCACTGCGTTAACCAATGTTTGAGTATAGGTACCCGTAGTATTGTATGTTTGACCATTCAATGTGAAAGAACCACATGCTGTTTCTGTGATTGAATTTGTTGAAGGTTGGTTAATTGTTAAGTTCAAAGTAATTGTTGAATCACAACCAGCAACGTTATCAATTACTTGAGTATAAGTACCTGCAGTCGTATATGTTTCGGTATTTAATGTGTAATTTCCACAAGATGTTACTGTTAGTGTACTTGTAGTTGGGACGTTTACAGTCAACGTTAAAGAAACAATCGAGTCGCATCCTTGAATACTTTGGAATGTTTCAGTAAATTGACCTGCAGTTGTTAATGATTGTGTTCCGAATGAATAAGTCTCCCCTTGACAAATAGAAGCACTAGCAGTTGTGTTAAATTGAGATAATACAGTCAAATTCAATGTTACAACAGAATCACAGCCATTTTGGATTGATGTGAATGTTTGTGTGTATTGTCCTGCAGTTGTCAATGTTTGTGTACCAAAAGTATAAGATGACCCTTGACAAATCGATTGGTTAATTGTATTTGCAAAAGGAGAATTAATTGTTAAGTTCAATGTAATGATACTGTCACATCCTTGTGAGTTTGCATCTTCTAAAGTTTGTGTATATTGACCAGATGTAGTGTATGTTTGACTATTCAATGTGTATGAACCACAAGCTGTAGCAGTAATTGTGTTTGTAGTAGTACAACCGCTAGCAAGAGCAACTGTTCCGTTAACTTGTAATCCTGGAGTTCCTGGAGTTGCTACTGATGCAAATCCCCATCCACCAGTTGTTGTTTGACCAGATGCATAAAATCGAAATGTCACGGTTGTTCCAGCTGGAATTCCTTGTAAAGCAGTTACAGATGCTGTATTAACAGAGAATGATTGGTTTTGACTAGCAGTTATAGAAGGAGATCCAATTAAAGTAAAGTTAATTCCATCTGTTGAATATGCAAATTGTTGACTTACTCCAGGTGCAGCACAAAAAGAAAGTGTTCCTGTAACACGAGCATCAATGGAAGAAATAGATGTATTATAACCAGCGTTTGCAGTGATGCTAAATTGAAAATAATCGTTATTTGATGTACTTATGCCGTTGTTTTGAAATCCTACTGTTCTGAATGAATTTCCTCCAGCTGAAGCAGCTGCTTCACTTCCACGACTAAGAACAGGAATATTGGATAAATTTGGATTCGATGCATCCGCAGTAGATGTTTCCTGATTCGATTCACCACTAAAATCCCAAGTAGCGATAACTTGTGAAAAAGACGTTTGGGTTACAAATTGAAAGAGTGTTAAAAGCATGAAAACTCTAAGAGTGTTGTGCTTCATTAGATTGTAAATTTTCATCATGATTATTTTTTTATGCAAATATCGGTAAAATCGGTTCAGTAGCAATATTACTATTGTGTTAAAAATGAACTTTTTACTACTAAAACAATTTAGTTAAAAGCAAAAAAAACGGCGCCCTAAAGCGCCGTTCCTTATAAATCAGTGACTAAAATTAGTTTTTAACAATTCGGAAAACTTTTGAACCAATTTCAGAATTTACTTGAATCATGTAAACACCATTCTCGAAATTACCTAATTGGATAGAAGATCCGTTTGATAAACCATTTTGAGTCAATACAATTTTACCTTGAGCATCCATCACTACAACTGAAGCATTGATTTCCGTGTTCATATTTACGAAAACATCACCTGTTGTTGGGTTTGGATACAATTGAATTGTAGAACCTAATTCTACTTTATCAACTCCAACAGAAGTTACGTTGAAACAAGCTGATGTATTCTCACATCCTCCCATTCCGGTAACGATCACTGCATAGCTACCATTTTCAGTTGGTGTAAATACTGAGCTAGTTGCTCCAACGATTGGAGACTCATCTGCACAGTTGATCCACTGATAAGAAGCGTTTGCAGGAGAAGCTTGTAAAGTAACACCAGAAACAACGCTGATTGTAGCTGTTGGTTCTTCATAAATTGTTACAGTTACAGCATCTGTATTCGCACAACCGTTAGCATCAACTCCAGTTACCAAGTATACAGAAGTTCCGAATGGAGCTTCAAATGCAGTACCGTTAGTAACGTTGTTATTCCAAGAATAAACAGTTGCACCAGTAGCTGTCAAAGTTACTGTTTGCTCACCACATTGTGTGATGTTGCTTCCAGCTTCAACAGCAGGTAATGCAGTCGTAGTAATTGTAACGTCGTCTGTATTTTGACATCCGTTTGCGTCAGTACCCGTTACTGTATACGTTGTTGTTTGCGTTACAACAAAGGAAGCGTTGTTAGTTACGTTATTATCCCAAGTATATGTAGAAGCACCACTTGCAGACAAAATAGCTTGACCATTTTGACATACAGTGAAGTCATTTCCTGCATTTACAGTAGGAAGAGCGTTAACAACAACAGTTACAGGAGCTGACGTTGTTGAACAGTTATTAGCATCTGTTACCGTAACAGTGTAGTTTCCTGCTTGAGAAGTAATGATTGAATCATTTGTTTGAGCATTAGCAGACCAAACAATTCCATTTTCAATAGAACTTACCAAAGTTAACTCATCACCATCACAAATTTCAAATCCATTAGCAGCTGTAATCACTGGAGCAGTAGGATTTGCAAAAATTGTAAATGTAACAGAGTCTTTTCCTGATACACAAGATGTATTATTTTGAGTAGCATAGTACTTATAAACACCTGGAGCAGTAACTGTAGGAGTGAATGTTGTTCCTTGATGAACTTGAGTCGTCAAGTTTGCGTTGCTGTACCAATTTACAGTTCCAATTGTTCCAGTTGGAATTGTTGCACTAAATGTTGGGTTTGTTCCATTTGCACAAATTGATTGATTAGCAGACAAAACAGGATCCAAAGAAATTGGATTTATTGTAACAACAACTAATTCTCTTGGATTTTTAGCACATCCTTGATTATCTGCTTGCGCATAGAAATTGTAAGTGCCTGGAGTACCAGCAGGAATAACGGAAGTTCCAATCGTTTCTAAAGAACTGTTAGCGCCAAGTTGAGTTCCTCCTGTAGCTGCTGTCCACCAAGTTACATTTGCTGCATCAACTAGTGTGTATGTAACAACAAGATTTGTACTTGCAATTGTAGTTGTACCTGTGTAGGTGTTTTCAAACGTTAATGAAACTGCTCCACCTTGAGGATTAATCAAAGAAGTTACTCTTTCATAAGGACCAGCGTTAGTTACTGAAGAGTTTATTGATGCTAAAGTTACAGTTGCTAAAGTTGAAGCACCAGTTAATGTTACATCAACATCACTTGGCCAGTTTCCACCGGTTGTACTAACACCGTTAAATACAAGTTTTGTTCCAGTAACTACAGCACCTGTAGGTAAAGCTGGTACTGTTGCATTTAATGTAAGAGTAGCTTCAGATCCTAAATTTGTAGCTGTTCCAAGCGAAATAGTTTGCGTATAGGTAGTTGTCGTTCCCATATTTGCATTCGCAGATATCGGTAATGTCGTAACACCATCACATGCGGAAATCGCGCTATTATCAACTGTCAAAACTGCTGGAAGTGGAGTTGTTGTAACAACAATAGTATCTCTGTTTTGACACCCATCAGTGGCAGTTGCTACAACTTCAAATGTTGTGTTTACAGCTGGATTAAATGTCCATCCAGTTGTTGCATTACCACTTACATTTGATGAAGGAGTCCAAGTATACGTATTATAATCAGAAGCACCAGTTGTAACAGTTACAGCAGGAGAATTGGAAGCACTACAAATTGTTAATGCTGCTGTGCTCAATGCAAATGCTGGAGAAGGTGTAACGGTAATAGCTACTTCTTCTCTTGGTGAGCTACAAATATTACTTCCATTAATTAAAAATCTAGGTCTTAACTGAGAAGTAGTATTTACCGAAGTTTCAGCAAGCATAGCTGCAGGAGTTAAATTATCTCTTTGTCTGTATGCTGTTGAAGTAAAGCCAACATTGTCTACTTTCAAAGAAGATCCTGTAGATGTTGATGCAGCTGGTACCAAACTCCATGAAATTGAGACAACAACATTTGAAGTACCATCCCATGAAAATACTTGAGAGCCAATTCCGGTTCCTAAGTTCAAAGTATTTACAGTGTTTGCAACAGGTGTATATGCATTATTAGCACCAGTTCCTTCATAAACTTTTGTGAGTCCTGATAGGAATGTTGTTGTTGGTGCAGTAGTATTTACTGTATTACCCATTTCTACAACAAATCCTTGGTATGTTTGACCACTTGTAGTTGGTTCAAATCCAAGAGAAGTAAAATTACCTGCTGTAAATCCAGCAGCATTTAGCTCAGATGCTCTAATGATGTATTGTGTTTTTGCACCACCCCATGAACCAGGGAAGAAAGATTGTCCAGCAGCTGAACTTGTTGTAGCTCCCGCTCCTAATACAGCATTTACAGGAGATTCAATAACGTTAGCTGCATAATAGTTACGCGAAGCATTCAATACTGGTGTTGTAAATGAATTTCCATCCGCGATACTAACGTTTGCATTTGCAGTTTCATACCATTTTACAGTTGCACCAGTTGCAGCAGTTGTTGTTAAAGTAACTGGTCCTGAACCACATCTAGTAGCATCCAATACAACAGGCGCATCATTAACGAATTGAATATTAATTGGTGTTGAAATTGTTGTACTAGAACTATTCGTACAAGTTACAACTGCTTGATAGTAACCTTCAACTTGCGGAGTTAAAGTATAACTAAATGAGTTTGCATTTGCAACGTCTGTATAAGTAGTATTATCAGGAGAGTATTGCCATTGGTATGTTACACCCGTACCTGAAGGAATATTTTGAATTCCTAAAGTAATTCCTTGCCCAAAACAAATATTATTTCCAGTTGATGTTGTCATTCCTGGAGCAGGAGTACCACTACAAATATTGGAAACAGCATACGAGATAAATCCAGTGTATGGATTAGCAGCAAATGTACCTTGAACTGTATTAGGAGTTCCAGCTGTAAAAGTTGCTGTTGAACCAAAAGAGTTTGTGTATTCGCCATTAGCAGCATTCGCCTGAACAACGATGGTATCTTGTTTTAAGTTAACATCACCAATTCTAACATTTACAGGAACAGCTGTTCCAGAAACTAGTGGAGCCTCCCATCTTCTTATTGAAGAAAGTGAAACGATAGACGGGTTTGCTGTTCCAGTGTTAGATTCAAATGTTTCAGCGCGATAAACGGATACATCTGTTGTTGCAGGATTTAACCAAATCGGTGCGTAGTTTGTTTTTCCAACTGGGAATAATACAAATGTATTGTTTGCAGCAGCAATTGTTCTTGAAATAGGTCCTCTAATGTAGTTAGCATTACTCATACCAATAATTGTACCTGCTGCAGTTGCTGTTCCAATCTGGAATGTGTTTGCAGTAGTTGTGTTGACAAATCCATTTGTTAATGTAAGAGTACCTGAAATAGAAATTGGTGTATTGATATTTACTCCTTCTGAACTTGTATTATTAACTGTCAAGTTATTAAAGCTAGCTGTTGAAGTTGTTGCATTATTTTCAAAAATACCAGAACCACTAATCGTTTGTTCAACTGTAGTAGCTGCAAAAGTTCCATTCAAAAACGTACCAAGTCTAACAGAGCTTGTTGAAGTAAATTTACCATTGTTTACAAAGTTACCTGCTAAATTAAGCTGTAAACCAAGATTCATGTGACTTGTAGGCGTAATCGTCAAGGTGTTGTTTACACCAAACTCATACGTTGTTGTTACATATCTATTTGTTCCAGCCAATCCGTCAATAGTTAGATTTGCAAAAGTAATTCTACCTGAACTTGCATATGTGTTTACACGGAATCCATTGGTTGCATTTCCTCCTGGTTGTGTTGAAACACCATCACCAAATTTAACTGTATGAGCTCCAGTAATGTTTACATTACTAGAAGAAGAATACGAGAAAGAATTTGATGCTGTAGAGTTTGCATGTGGATCAACAATTGTTAACGTACCACCAGTCCAGTTCAATAAATTAGTATTGAGTTGAACAATTCCAGTTCCAGAAGCAACAGATGTTGCAGCATCGCCGTTGTTATTTCCATCAACAATAATGTTACCACCAGATTGGTTAAATGTTGAGTTTGCTGCACTTAACAATTGACCATTTACAGTCAAAGTACCTCCGGTAACATTTAAAGTACCACTATTTGTAAGTTGATTGTTGTTGTTTGTACATCCAACAGTCAAATCTCCAGAAGAAACCGTTAATGTACCACCAGTTAACACATTAACTCTTGAAGCATTGTTTGAAGTAGTATTAACTGTAACTTCATGACCTGTGTTAATAGATACGATGTCTGTACATGTTGGTACAGTTCCTTTATTCCACGTACTAGCATTATTCCAATCTCCACTGGTTATAGATACATGTGGTATATCTGAAGAGGCAATACCAATGTAAAGTGGCCCAGCTAATAAATCAGCTTGTGGTATTGTAATTCTTTGAGCTCCTGGAGTAGTTGTACCATTTTGATGTGTACCTCCAATTGCTGCTGAGGCACCTAAGATTCTTGAGTTTCCGTTTGATGGAATAAAAGCTTGAGGTGCTAATAACACAACCGTATATGAAGAAGCTGAAACAGGTGTACCTTCATTAGTTACAGTCCAGTTACCATCGTATCTATCATTAACTGTATATGCACCGTCCGCGATGGAAAGACCAGTTGTTACTGATGATGCATGTTGATAAACAACCGCTAACTCACCAGCAACAGCACCCGTTGAGTTTGTTCTTGAGATATATGCAGATCGATCAACACCAGTTGGTGTAACGAAAGGATATCTAGAAGTAGCGTTTGAAGGATCTATTCCAGCAGAGACTGACGTACCGGTAGCGGTTGCAGTCCACCAACGGGAGAATTTACTTCCAGTTGTGAAACCTGATCCTGCAGGTGCGGTAAACGTATTTCCTGCAGCGTTATCACCAAAGGTCATTTTGTTAGTACCAAGGTTGATTCTTGCACCAGTAATGTTTAAGTTGTAAGCAACTTTGGTGTTGAATCCCCAGTTAATGTTAGGAATGCTTGTATTTGTATTAGAAAAAGTAATATTTCTAATCATATTAGATGCTCCCCAAGTTCCAGAACCAGAAACGTTTTGAACGCTCGTTCCATTTAAAGTTAGGGTACCAGCTGTTGTTGTTCCCACTGAGATGTTAATGTTACCATCATTGAGGATATTTCCAGAAACGATTAATGTTTTACCTGTTGTTCCATTGAAAACGTTAACCGAACCACCGTTGTTTACAGATAAGTTTCCATTAACATTAAACGCAGTTGGAGTTGATGCATAATCAAGAGTACCTCTAACATTTAAATTATTGATGCTTTGATTAACTGCATCAACTGTTACTGTGTGACCAATAGCAACAGTAGCATTATCAGCAGCGGTTGGGACAGCGTTAGCATCCCAAGTAGATGCTGAACCCCAGTTACCAGAAGTGATTGAAATAAAGTTACCGGGAACTGTAGATGTAAGTGAGATGTTATCAACTTGAGCAGGAGGTTGAGCTCCTCCACTTGTATCTGACTTCCACATAAAGATCAAACGAAACGTTGTTCCTGCAAGATTAGATGGCAAGAATAAGTTAACCGTTTGCACACCAGTTGTACCAGTAGTTGTATTTGTAACGAATGTAGCACCAGTAAGTGAAGCTGGAATATGTGTATTACCGCTTGCAGAATATAGACCTGCAACAGGAATTGTCGTTGTAGGTGCTGTAAACACCTGAACCATATCCCAGCTTGTTTCACCTGTTTGGACCCAGTTAAAACTTAATGTGATTTTTGATTGACCTGCTGGAACTGTAATATCTCTCCAAAAGAAGTTGGTTACAGGTAAAGTAAGATCATAATTAGGGGTGTTTGTACCATTGTGTGAAATGAAGGCAGAATTTCCTGTCATTACACCAACTGGAGTGGCTGCCCCAACAATCCATGGATTGTTGACCCCATTTGAAGAAGACCATCCATTTGCTGCAAACGAGTTCCCTAATTCAAAACCACCTTCTTGAGCTGGATTGATAAGTACCGTTTGCGCAAAAGACTGAAGTGAGAGACCTGAAACAATTAACATAGCTAATGCTACAATGAAATTGTTCAAATTTCTACTTCGCTTTTTGAATCGAGAGTTTTTAGCCAATGGCTTCGACTCACAGATTCTGTGAAGTAACTTGTTTTTCATATTGATTTAAATAAAAATTAGCATTCAAATGTACGATTCCTTTCGATTCACACACCATTATGAATGAATTTTAACAGGGTATTTATGAACATTCACGGGGAAAATATGAACATTGGTCGAAGGGAAATAGTTGAAAATGAACAATAAATCGATTTAGTTGAGTCGTTTTGTGACCAATTCACTCACTTTGTTAAAGAGCTGAAATGGGGTATAAGTTCGCCATTCGATGTCTTCCAATTCTCCTCCCATCACAAAGTAGGAATCAATATGAATTCGCTCAAATTCAGCAAGTACATGATCGTGAAAATTGACCATGGCAATCCATCCATCTTCGACTTCATCAAACCTTCTTCGTAGTAACAATCGTCAGAATAATGAAAGTT
Source organism: uncultured Flavobacteriales bacterium (assembly GCA_964425255.1). Taxonomy (GTDB): domain Bacteria; phylum Bacteroidota; class Bacteroidia; order Flavobacteriales_D; family Crocinitomicaceae; genus CAYRMV01. The sequence continues at coordinate 25,591 of CAYRMV010000008.1, read as the reverse complement.
GAGCACGTTCTCACCGATCAAAATGAATTTGTCAATGCCATGTTCCATGATGGGCTCAATGATGTCTCGTTTCAAGGTCATGATATCGTTTTCAATCGCATCGTTCCATTCGCCAATCAATTCGATGATTCCATATCCTTCGTCATAATCGATGAACAACACTTTTATAAACAAGGTGGGTGAACCAATGTTATCCCATTGTGGATGAATTAGAAAGTTGTAAATTCGATCGGTAAAGGTAAATTCACTGTATTCTCTACCATAAAATGGAGAGCTAGGATCTTCTGATGCAATGTAGTAATTCCGCCAACTGTAAAATGGTTCTATGTAATGCATGAATTTTTGGTTTGAATTTTGTTAGTTGCTAATCCGAATAGATAAGTGTAATTTTGAACACAATTTTAGGACAAATTTATGATAAAGCTTCCTCTTATCGGCGTATTCGCTGTAATTTTATTTTTGACTTCTTGTAATTCTTCGGGTGAAAAACGCTCAAGCGAAGCGTATTTGAAATCCTTTTTAAGTGAAAACAAGCAAGTTGTTGCATTCGGAAAAGCAGACGTTTTTACCCTGCTAGCCAAATCAAACTACCAACAGGTAGATAAAATCGGTGCGATTATTGATTTTGAAAAAAAACGAATTGATCAAAGTATCAATACAAAAGCACCTGTTTGTTTTGCTTTAGAAGGTCCTTTTGATCAAGAGGGAAATCCAGCTTCACTTGTAGCTTTTGTAGAAGTTGTAAATGCAGATTCATTGGCAGACAGGCTGGGGTCTTCGGGCTTATTTGTTGAAGAAGGCGATGGTTTTCAATTTGCTGTGAATGGAGATGTTTCCATTGGTTTTTCAGAACATGTGGCTGTTGTTGTTTCGCGCAAAGAAAAATACGATGCTAAATCGATCTTAACTTCAACATTAGAATCACTTGAAAAAAAGGAGATAGAGGGGAAAGCGGCTCAAATTTTAAATGAGAAATCAGATGTGCTGGCTGCAATTAATTTGGAAAATTTATACGGAACTGCGAATACAGATTTGAATAAATTGGATCCAAACAAACAAAAAGAAATTCAAGCTTTGGCAAAAGATTCGTATGTGAAAACGAGTATGAATTTTTTAAAAGGTGAAATCCGAATGAAAACAGATCATTTGTTTGCTACTCCACTTCAGAAAAGAATGTTTTTCAAAGAGTCAGATTCACAAGTGGTAGAAAAATTAGGCAGAGGGAAAGTACGATTTGGGATTTCTTCCAATTTGGATATTGCTCGAATGGAGGCTTTTATTGATGATTTTGCACCAGAAGCCAAAAAGAAATTTTTCCAATCCAACGGACAGTTGCAAATGGCGAGTATGTTGTTAGGTGAAAAGCCGTTGACACAGTTGTTCTCGGGTGTAATCGGACTTGTAATGGTGGGTGATTTGCTCAAAGATGGTAGCTTCACACCTGAAGTGAATTTTCATTTAGGCCTTGGTGATAAAGGAAAAATGATTTCGGATATGGCAAGTACATTTTTCTCTTTGGAAGGGAGCAAAGTTTCCAATGGTTCAATTACATACCAAGGGATGAGATTTATTATTAATGACCGAGAAGTGACTGGTAATACGCTAAATGCAGGTGGAAATTTGATGCGACTAGAGATGCCAACTGTAGCTTCTGATTTTGGTAAAGGAGGACTTACTGTTTTTGCTGATTTAAATGGGTTGAATACCAAGTCGTTTGGATTTAGAGGTGGACAAAAGGTTGTAGAATTGATTCAAGATGCACATTTCTCTATGAATAATGACGGGTCAGAATTGGTCATTCGATTTCATGACAAAAATCAAAATGTGTTGAGTCAAGTTGTTCAACTGTTTTTAAGAGATATCCAACAACAAGTGGAAGGTTTAGTAATCTAGAAAACTTTTCGTTTAGTCCAGACGTTAATAGAACATGTTAGACAAATCAAATTACCGCATTTTAAATTCAGAAGAAGAACGGGTTATTTTGCGAAAAGGAACAGAAATGCCTTTTACAGGCGAGTATAATTCGTGGAAGCAAAAAGGTGTTTTTCATTGTAAACAGTGTGATGCTGCTTTGTATGAATCGAAAGATAAATTTGATTCGGGTTGTGGTTGGCCAAGTTTTGATGATGAAATTCCGCATGCAATTAAACGGGTTTTAGACGCCGATGGAAGACGGGTTGAAATTGTATGTGCACATTGCGAGGGTCATTTAGGGCATGTTTTTGAAGGCGAACGATTTACTGATAAGAACATACGACATTGTGTAAATTCCATATCGTTGGTTTTCAAGGCGTATTAGTTGACAATGACTTCTACAGAAAAAATGTTCCTAGCAAATTTGAATTTTAATTTTGGATAAACTCGGGTTATAAGTTCAAAGAATAACAAATCCTAGCATGATTTTTGAATAAAATCCATAGTTTTGAAATCCAAGAAAATAAAAAGATGGGAAAAATTTTAATTATTGACGACGAACGAAGTATTCGACGGGCATTGCGTGAGATTTTAGAGTTTGAAAGTTTTGAAGTCCAAGAAGCTGAAAATGGTAAAGAAGGACTTGAAAAAGCAATAAACACCTCTTTTGATATTATTTTTTGTGACATAAAAATGCCTGAAATGGACGGAATGGAAGTGCTGGATGGACTTGCGAAAGCTCAAGTAGACACTCCGGTTATCATGATTTCTGGACATGGAACGATTGATACTGCTGTTGAAGCAATAAAAAAAGGTGCTTTCGATTTCATTGAAAAACCGTTGGATTTGAATCGAATTTTAGTAACGATTCGTAATGCTAAAGACCGCGTACTTTTGGTGGAAGAAACGAAAGTGTTAAAATCAACTGTAAAAAAATTCAAAGGATCCAACATTATAGGTGAAACAGAAGGTATTCTTAAAATCAAAGAAATGATTGAAAAAGTTGCGCCTTCTGATGCTCGTGTATTGATTACGGGCGGAAATGGAACTGGTAAAGAATTAGTAGCTCGGTCTTTGCATGACAATTCGAATCGAAGAAAAATGCCATTTATTGAGGTTAATTGCGCTGCGATTCCATCTGAATTGATTGAAAGTGAGTTGTTTGGTCATGAAAAAGGTGCGTTTACCTCAGCTGTCAAAGATAAAAAAGGTAAATTCGAACTAGCTTCTGGCGGAACGTTGTTTCTAGATGAAATAGGGGATATGAGTGCTTCTGCACAAGCGAAGGTTTTACGTGCTTTGCAGGAAAATGTCATTCAACGTGTTGGTGGAGAAAAAGATATTAAGGTAGATTGTCGTGTGGTTGCAGCAACAAACAAAGATTTAAGAAAAGAAATTGAAGAAGGTCGTTTTCGAGAAGATTTGTATCATCGATTAGCCGTAATTTTAATTCATGTACCTTCATTGAATGATCGTCGCGAAGATATTCCTGTGTTGGCAGAGCATTTTTTAACCATGGTTTGTTCCGAACATGGGATTTCACGAAAAGAATTTGCTTCCGATGCACTTGTAGCTTTGAAAGACATCAATTGGACAGGGAACATCCGTGAATTGCGAAATATTGTTGAACGTTTAGTGATTTTATGCGGACAAACAATCACGGGGGGTGATGTGAATTTGTTTGCTAATCCTAGAGTTTAGTTATAAAAAAACCTCTGAGAATTTTCCCAGAGGTTAAAAAAATCAACTATGTAAAATTTAGTTTTTTGCAAAGTTTCCACTGAACATTTTTCCAGATTCAGTAGTTACTTGGTACATGTACATTCCTTCGTTTAAAGAAGAAACGGATACTGAATTTGTGTTTGAAGTTGCAACTACTTTTCCATCCATTGATACGATGTTTACAGAAGAAACTCCTTCAACTGACTGAATGTTCAAAACATCTGAAGTTGGATTTGGATAAACACCTACAGAGAATTGCTCCTCTTCTAAGCCAACAGTAGACGTTACAGCAACATCATCAATCATCATAACAAACATATCTGTTACATCGTAATGACGGAATGCAACATAAACTTGTCCTTGTGGGATGTAACTTGAGATGTCCAAAATACGAACTTGTGCACCACTTGCTTGTGCAGCAGTCAACGTTTCCGTATGAATTGGCGTAGCCGTTGCTATTTCTGATGCATTAGATACGACATAAACTGAATATTTCTCACTTGGAAAATCAGCATCATACGTTCCTACTCGGAATGACAAAAATGCACCAGTTTGTCCAGCTAAGTTGATTGCGGGAGTAACTAAGATGTTGTCTGGTGTAAAAGCACCAACGTTATTTCTGTACGATTCTGAGCGCATGTAAGTTCCTTGTGAAGCGAAATTAGATCCCGGTAAGCTTACGATATCCCAGTTATTTCCATCACCATCCGCATCTACTTTGGTGAAATTTAAAAATTCAAGTGAATCACTTGCTGAAAAGATTTGTGCATTTAATGCAAAAGAAGCCAAAACGACTCCGATAGAGAGTAATGTTTTTCTCATAGAATTTGGTTTTAATTTTTATAAAGGTATGAAAAAAAAATCTTTGAATTGAGTAAAGTGTGTGAATTATTTACTGAAAAATTTGTTTTTAAATTAAGTCTAACCCATCTAAACGTAATTTTCCTTTTGTGATAAAGCTTTGAATACTACTGAAATAGGCGTTTCGATGACCTGGGTTTGCCTCTGAAATTTGTTTACAATTTCGCAACATTGATTGAAAGACGTGATACGATTTATGAACATAATCTGGATCCAATGTGTAGAGATAATTCATCATGTTGTGCGTGATGTAAAGCATACGATATGCATTGGTTTCTGCAATGAACGTGTTGTCCTGTAAATAAGTTTCATGCAAGTGAAATTTGAAATTACCTTCTTCCACAAATGGAGGTTGATCAATGACACATTTTTTACCAATTTCCGCTTGATACTTGATGTGATTCATTAATCTTTCCACTTCGTTCAATAGAAATAAAGCATCATCTTTAGTTGCAATATGTCCCATTTCATAGAAAGTGACTATCTCTCGAATCAGTCCTTTTCCAGCTTCAAAACCGATTACTTCCGTCAATGGAATCCGAATGTATTTCAATAATGTATCTCGAAGTAATTCATCGGTAATATCGCCTTTCCAATTTTGATGAAATGTGATGCCGTCTAATTCTGGGATTTGAAGGTAAACTTTCGCAAAATAGAAGAGTTTGAATCGCATCAAGGATGGAATGTTGAGCAATTGGAAAACAATCAAATCCAAGTTTGAAACATATAATTTCGCCCATCGCTGGGAAGTCATTCGGGTAAAGCCATCATTTACACCTTGTAAATAGCGTGTAAATGTAAATTCAGATCGTTGAATTGGGTTGTATTGAAAAGTCACACTTTGACCAGCAACTCCGATGATTTTGTCAAACGAAATTTCATACTTGGTACATAAAAGTCGAATTTCTTCTGGTGTTAATGCAGTTTCACCCCGTGCACGACGGTAAGCCGAATCCCGTGATAAATCCAAATCTTCCATCAAGGCTTTTCCTAGCGGAATATCAGGTGGGAGCTTGGTTTTTATTTGTTCAAAAAGTTTATTTTGGATATCCATAGTTCCATTTCTTAAAGCTAAATATAATATAATTTGTACGGAATATCGCAACAGACAACTTCACTGTTGCATTTTTCCGTTTTCTGGTTCGTGGGAGTAGGTCTAAGTTTGTACCGTAAACCAACAAAAAATTGAAACTATGAAAAAGGTATTTACATTTTTAGCTTGCATGACATTATTGGTTAGTTTACCATTTATCTCACAAGCGCAAACATCTTCCATGGTCATTGGAGGAATTGAAGTACATGGAATCAAAGCGGACCAACAAATTTTGCGAACCGTGATTTATAAATCTTTGGTTAATTCAAAAAAATACGTAGTTAACGACCGCTACGATGTAGCAGAAAAAATCGGAGTTGAAAAGTTAAGTAATTGCATGGGGAAAGAGTGTTTGATCTCAATCGGGAAGGAGTTGCAAGCTGATTATGCCATTAGTGCGAGTTATGATGGATTAGGAGATCGCATTTTGATTTCGATGAAAATTATTGATGTCAAGAATGGGATAATTTTTAAAAATGAGATTGGTCAATTTGAAAATCAGATAACTGAACTCAACCGCATGACAGACATTATGATTTATCGCATGTTAGAAGTGCCAATTAATGAAAATGTCGAAAAGATGCTCGCTTACAAAGACAATCCTGCTGCGTCATCTGGTCCAGGGAAAATGAATAACTCTGGTCCGCGGATTGGATTTGGGGTGGCAACAGGAGAAAATGCCAATTATTTTACACGAAGCGAAAATGAAGGAGGAAGAGGAATGCCTACACCTTTGATTTTCAATATTGGTTATCAGTTAGAAGCACAATATGTTGGCAATGAGAATTTTTCAGGATTATTCGAATTTATCATGAATGTAGGCGGTTTGGAACAGGGAACCGCAATTCCTTCATTGGCTATTTTACATGGTGCTCGATTTGGCAAAAATTCGTGGGAAATAGCACTTGGACCTTCTTTAAGTATGAAACAACTTTATTCAGGAACAACAGAATATGACGGTACTTTCCGTTCATATTCTGAACTTGCTCGAATGGGAATCGATGGTTCTAGTTACAATTATTTCAAACGACCTGATACACGAGGAAGTACTTATTTCTCTACCAATTTTATTATTGGAGTTGGACGAACTTTTCATTCAGGAGCGATTAACATTCCGGTGAATGCAATTGCATCGTTTAACAAATACGGTGTTTCGTATGGCTTGTCGATGGGGATGAACATCAATAAAAGTAAACAGACAATTCAAAGTAGAAGAAGATAAAATAAACCTATCTTTTAAACAGGCTCTTAACCTCAGTTCGATATTTCATAGCTATTCGAGCTGAGGTTTTTACCACTTTAACTCTTTATGAATTACCTTTGATGTATGATAATTCGACCGTTTGAAGAAAAAGATATAGTACATCTATTGCAAGTACTAGACAAATTAATCCCCACTTATTTTGCGCCGGAAGAACGAGCCGATTATGTACATTATTTACAACAGGAACGAGAAGATTATTTTGTTGTGGAGATTGAAAATGAAGTTGTTGCAGGCGGAGGGGTTAACTATTTTCTATCAGAACGCACCGCAAGGTTGAGTTGGGATTTGGTACATCCAAACTTTCATGGAAAAAATCTTGGAACAGAATTGGTTCATAAACGTCTTGAGTTGTTGCAAGCAAATGACCAAATTGAAACAATCATTGTGCGCACATCTCAATTGGCAGAATCTTTTTACCAAAAACAAGGCTTTCAGCGCATTCATTTTCAGGCAGATTTCTGGGGAAAAGGATTTGATTTGGTGGTGATGGAATTTGGGATCAAAAATTAATTGTATTTTCGGTTTGCGTGTTTACCTTTTTGTTTTTTGAACATAAACGAGTAAATACAGGTGAAATTCATGCAGCAAAAACACACACAAGTCGACTTAAAACAATTGTACCGTCGTTGGCCAGAAGTCAAATCCATGCTGAAATCCATCGGTTGTCGCGGTCAGCAAGCGGAAGATATTTTCCAAGAATCGTTGTTGATTTTAGTTCGAAAATGCGACGATCCAAATTTTGTTTTGGATGTTGAACCAATGAATTATGTCAAGCAAGTTGCTCGCTTTATGTGGTACAACGAAGCTCGCAAAACAGCCAAAAATCCAACTTTTTCACTCGAAACGGACTGGATGGATGAGGATGTTTTGTGGATGGAAAAAGAAGCGAAGTTGAAGCATGTCGAACAAGTCTTACAAAAACTGGGAGAACAATGTCGAACTATTTTGGAATTGTTTTACGGAAAAGGACTTGCGATGGTCGAAATTGCCAAAAAAGTCGGGTTGCGTAACGACAAAGTGGTGAAAGCTCAAAAATACCGATGTTTGACTAAGGCAAAAGTGTTAGTTGCTGAGTTCCCTGAAGAATTTAACGATTAAATGAAGGACATGAACACAGAATTAACACGCATCATTGAGGCATATTTGTCCCAAGAATTATCAGAAAGTGATCGAATTGCTTTTGAAAAACGCCTGAACGATAATCCAACACTTCAGGAGGAAGTTCGTTTACAACAGTTGGTTCGGGAAGGAAGTAAACGTGGCGCTCAACGAGCCGAAATCAAACAAACAGCCAGAAAATTTCATCTTCAAAAAACCATTTTATGGACCGGATTGATTCTTTTGTCAGCAAGTTTGGTGGCAGGTTCTGTTTTCGTTTATCAAGCAAGTCAAACGGAGAAATACAATTCAGAAAGTGAATTTGATGCCAATCAGCAAAGCCAGATGGAGCAAGATAAACCATTGGATTTGGTTCCAGCGCAGTATTTTTCGTGGAAAGGAAACGATGATTTTTACTTGACTGAGAAAGGAGTTTTGTTGTCTATTCCTCAAAAAGCATTTTTGCTAAACGGGCAAATTTATCAGGGAGAAGCTACGATTCAATGGCAAGAAGCCTTGGATGTTGCAACGATTGTGAAGGCAGGATTGGAGACCAAATCGGGAAATCGCTTGCTAGAAACACAAGGAATGATTGGCTTTCAAGCATTTACCCCCGATGGAAAGAAATTGGATGTGAACCCTCAAGTAGGGGTGTATGTGCAAGTTCCTGTAGATGAATACAAAGCGGAAATGCAACTTTTCGAAGGGGTAAATTCTGACCAAGGAGTTGATTGGCAAAATCCGAAGAAATTGGCAAAAATTCCTGTTCCGATTTCCATGAAAGACCTCGATTTTTATCCTTCTAAATACGAAAAAACCTTAGATGAACTGCGCGCTCGAAAGGACAAAAAATACCGCGATAGTTTGTACGCCAGTTTGGATGATTTTGAAGGGAATCAAACTGTTGAAGAAAAAAATGATCTTAAGAAATATAGTTCAAATCAAGTACCAATTATTACTACCCCAAGACCAACAAATACAAGTAAGTATGTGAATTATAATTCAGATTCTATCTTTGTTTACAACAATCAAGCAGAAGTTTCATTTAATTACATCCCACCTTCAGCCGTATTAGGATTTTGGAAACCCAAGATGGAAAATACTAACCTGTCAACCCGTGAGTTTGAACGCAGAATGAAAGAAATTCATCAAACCTGTGACAAAAGTGTACTTGCGTTGTATCTACAAAACTTGGACAAAGGTCTTTCGGAAGTAGATCAACTGGTTGTGAAGAAAGGCTATTCGCAATTTCAACGTTTTGTGGATGAGCAAGTAGGAGCAGTTAATCCATCCAATCCGCATTTGACCAATCTAAAAGCGTTTTATGAGCAAGCGGTGGAAAGTATTCGCCAAGAAGCGATCGAAAATACTCGTGCTCTGCGCAAAAAGCAACAAGAATGGGACGATAAAACAGCGAAAATTCGTTACGAGGAACAGATTAGAACGAACGAACGCGTGAATCAAGCTTTTGAAGAAGAAGTGGCAAAGAATCACGGTGATGTGCGAAGACAAATTGCTCGTTCGGTTGGATTTACGATTGTGAATAATGTCAATGCCTTTAACCTTGACCGTTATGTGCGTCAAGCAACCGCAGAACGAAAAACAGCTTCGATTACCAATGATCGAGGGGAGAAGATTGAAATTAAGTACAACGATTTTCAATTTGCCATTCAAGATGATGGAAAATACAAGCAACTATTTGCGTATTTGTTTCCAGATAAAATCAATGCATTTGAACGCATTTCCAGGAAATCAGGAACATTTTCATATCCATTGAATGACTTACAAACGTATCATTTGGCGGTAGTTGGGATGAACGAATCGGGTTATTTTTTCTATCAAAAAACCTTTGTAAAAGGTGGAAATCTTGGAACAATCTTGTTGGAGTCAATCGGTGAAACGAAATTGAATGCGTCGCTTGAACAGTTGAATGCACAACGGGGAATTTTGGTTCAACCCATGCGTTTTGAAGAAGAAATGGCATACTTAATACACGAACAGAAAAATTATGTGGAACAAAGCAAACGAAAAGACCATTATGCTTTTGTACAACGATTGAAAACAGTTGTATTTCCTTGCATTAACAGTTATTCAGGAGTTTCTAATATTCAACCTGAAGAAATTCACATTTTTTAAATGCTTGTCGTGAACTTTACCAGTAAATTAATAATCAAATTGACTATCAGTATTTAATATGGTTTAATTATCCTCCCCCTCTATCCCCCTCCAAAGAGGGAGGCTTGAAAATCAATTACTTTTGTTTCAAAAAACAAATTACTGGTAAAGTCAATGATAAGCGTTTATTTTTTTAAATCTTTATCCAAACAACAATTTTCGCAATGCTTCTTTGGTTTCTTTCAGTTCCAATAGCGTTTGTTTGTTCTTGATGGAAAGAAAAACAAATTTCCATTTGAAACGGATGTGATTCAGGTATTTGTAAAACGAAAATGCATACAATCCAGTGAGAGGGAGTGACCAGAAATACGTAAATTGTTCCCATTATAGTTTCATTTTTTAATACCCAATCGAAAACCACGTGTTTTCAATACTTTCATTGTTGTATGTATTTTGTGATAAATTTTTTATCTACTAAACGGAAATATTAAATGTTTTGTTATCAGATGATTAATTAGATGTTTGTAAACTTGTTTTGGGATTTGTTTTCAGGTTAACACAACCACAAAGTTGTAAGTGCGTCAAATTGTTGAAAATTTAACAAAATAATGAAAAGTATTCGTGCATTAATGGTTGTTATTCTTTCCTTTGGATTTACCCAAGCGCAAGATAGTATTTCAGCTTTGTTTATCGGAAATAGTTACACGTATGTAAATGATTTACCGAATATGGTTAAACTCATTGCCGAATCACGGGGAGATGAACTTACGGTAGATTCGAAAACAAACGGAGGTTATACATTTCAAAATCAGTGGAATGATCCTCTTACATTTCAAAAAATGAAAAGTAGAAATTGGGATTTTGTCGTTTTTCAAGGACAAAGTCAAGAACCTGCTTTTCCGTATCAACAAGTTACAAATTCAACGCTCCCATATGCGAAACGTTTGGCAGATAGTGTGTATCAATTGCTGAATTGTTCACAAGTAAATTTTTTCATGACCTGGGGGCGGGAAAATGGAGATCCGCAGTGGGATTCGATCAATACCTTTTCAAAAATGAATGAACGTTTGAAATTAGCATACTTGCGTTTTCGAGATGAAACAAAATCAAGTGTTTCTCCAGTAGCAGAAGTTTGGCGATTGATGCGTGAACTACATCCATCCATCAATCTGTATTCAGGTGATGGATCACATCCGAGTTTGGAAGGGTCCTATCTGGCGGCGTGTACGTTTTACGTTAGTTTGTATCGAAAACCGGTTTCTGGTGCCTCCTATCATGCAGGAATTGACGCTCAAACAGCTCTTTGGATTCAAAACCTAGCAGATCAAGTAGTTTTGGACGATCTTTCTATGTGGTCGTTGCGTCCCAAAAGCAAGCGTTCACTCGCATTTTTTGATTATACACAGAATGAAGAAGAAGTCATTTTTTCAAACGAAAGTTGGCTAGCGACATCCTATGCATGGAATTTTGGTGAGGGAACATTCGCCAATCAGGAAAATCCAACACATACCTATATTCAAACTGGAGATTTTTCTGTTCAGTTGATTGCGAGTAGTTTGTGTGGTTCAGATACGGCAACCCGACAAATCACCATCGAAGGAGATGGTCTTTCAGTCGATGAACTGGGGAATCCCGAATTACAGGTTTTTTACCACGAAGATAATTTGCTTCAAATCAAGGGAGCAAGCATCACACAGGGACGTTTGTACGGACTCGACGGAAAATTAATTTCTTCTTGGGAAAATAGATCGAAGAGTGAATCGGTTTTTATACAAGTTCCAAACTCTGTAACAGGAAAGGTCTTTCTATATATTGAACAAAAAGGAATGATTAAAATTCGAACTCTATTTTTACAATAGATTAGCCGAAAAGTAATTTTCGCAATGCTTCTTTGGTTTCTTTTAGTTCCAAAAGGGTTTGTTTGTTGTTGATTGTCAGAAAAACAAATTTCCATTTGAAACGGATGTGATTTAAGTATTTGTTGAACGAAAAGGCGTATAACCCTGTTAGTGGCATAGACCAGAAATAGACAAATTGTTCCCAAAAAGTAAGGTCAAAAAGAGATTTTCCGAGCAACAAAAATCCCGTGTAGGTAAGCGGATAAATTATCAAGCCAAACAAGACTGCCAAAGGCGCGTAGTACTCGATGTCTTTGGTTAGTTTTGGAACAAGCCAATCGGTGAATTTATACTGCAAAATATTGTGGATTAAACCGAAAAGAAAAACGGGAAGACCAATAAGAAGGAATAAGATGGATACGAGTAGTTGACGAAAAAACATCCTTGACCGGAATTTTCGATCCAGAAAGTCAGCGCGAATTTCGAGTTTGTCCGTTTTCCATTTGAGTTCATCAAGTAATTGTCTGATTTCTGCCAGTTTCCAAGGTTGAGTCAATTGAATTTCTGTGATTGCATCGCGGATTGATTTGATTCGTTGCACTTCACCTTCAACCCCTTTTTCTTCGTTTTTGATGTATTTGGAAGTCAAAATTCGATGTAATTCTTCGATTAATTTTTCTTCCTCTTTGACATCGACATTGATGAGCAATTGCTCCATTTTTGTTCGAAGTGAATCCGTTAAACGGCGAGCTGTTTGACTACTTTTTTCTTCGTATTCGCTCAAAAATTCAGCTACTGAAATAGGCGAACCTGCTTTCACCAAAACATCACTTCGAAAACGTTCCGCTTGCATATAATTTAGACCAACAGGTAGAATTTTTAAACCAAGTTTTCCTTGATTTCGTTTTTCAGTTTCAAGAGCAATGCGAGCTGCACCCGATTTTAGTTCCCGGAGATGAAGTTCTTGAAAACTGGTTCCTTCTGGAAAAATCAGGATGGTTTTACCCTCTTCTAATATTCGGTAACACGCTTCAAACGAATCTTGATTGGATACACCACTTGTTTTACCATCACTTGCTCGATTGATCGGAATCATATTTAAGCTTTTGAGTAAGCGCATTTTGAGTGGCGAATTAAACAAAGTTGCTTTTGCCATGAAGTAAATCGGTTGTTTGGTAACAAAACCAATCATCATTGCATCCATCAAGGTATTTGGATGATTCGAAACCAAAATACAGGGATAGTGTATGTCGAGTACTTCTTGGTTTTTGATTTCAATTTTACGGTAGTAAAACCGAATTCCAATAGCAACAATGAATTTTAAAAAGCGATATAGCATGAAAATGAATTGGTAAACAAAGGTAATTTAATTCAAACATTTTACTGTGAATTAGAACATAAAATATTCGTTGAAAAGTGTTTAAATAGAAAATTCATTTTCACAAAAGTTCAGTTTTAATTAGTTATTTTTGCCTATGTTTTCATTTCCAGTAGCATGTTATCGAACGTCCAAAGAACGCTATTTACTCGCTTTCGGTGGCGAAAATTACAAATCGTTCCGGTTAGGGTCTGCTTTGAATGAAATGGATCTGTATTGTAAACAAAATCAAGGGAATTATATCTTTTGTTTTTTGACCTATGATTTGAAAAATGAGATCGAGAAATTACAATCAGAAAATACAGACGAACTTCAATTTCCTTTAGCATGGATGTGGAATCCCGAATGTGTAATTTCTATAGATGGAAACAAAATTGATTGGCTACAAGGGGAGAAATCGGAAGAAAACAAGCAGTTTTTGAAGGATTTTCAAACCAATTTGAATCGACAAGAAAACCAATTGCCAAAAATCACATTTGAGGCACGAACCTCTAAGGAACGTTATCTCCAAGCAGTAAGAAATGTCCAGCAAGAAATTCAATTAGGAAATACGTATGAGTTGAATTATTGCCAAGAATTTTTTGCTGAAAATGTAAACGGAATCGATTCCTATTCGCTGATAAATCAGCTGTTTGAAATCACACAAGCCCCCTTTTCAGCTTACCTTTCTTTTCCTGAAGGAGAGGTTTTTTGCGGAAGTCCAGAGCGATATATGCAACGAAGAGGGGATAAATTAATTTCTCAACCCATTAAAGGAACGATTCGAAGAGGAAGTAATGCGATGGAGGATCAACAATTGAAAAATGAATTGGCGACAAATCCGAAAGAGAGAACGGAAAATGTGATGATTACTGATTTGGTACGCAATGATTTTTCGCGGATTGCCAATCGAAATTCAGTTCATGTTGAGGAATTGTTTGGTATATATGAATTTGCAACGGTGCACCACATGATCAGTACAGTGGCGTGTGAAGTGCCTCAGAATACTTCTTTTGTAGAAATTCTACGTGCAACTTTTCCGATGGGTTCTATGACAGGTGCACCCAAAATCAGTTCCATGCAAATTTGTGAACGAGAAGAAGATTTTAAACGAGGACTTTACTCGGGGAGTATGGGGTATATCGAACCCAATGGAGATTTTGATTTCAATGTAGTAATTCGAAGTTTACTTTATAATCGAACCAAAAAATATCTTTCATGTGCAGTAGGTAGTGCTATCACAATGCAAGCTGAAGCCAAAAAGGAATACGAAGAATGTGAATTAAAAGTGAAACGAATTTTAGCCTTATTTGACCATGATTTGCGTTGAAAGTTGGGTAAATCGTTGGGAGCATTTACTTAGTCAACCCTTGCTTTTAGCTTGTAGTGGAGGAGTTGATTCCATGGTGTTGCTTTTTTTGTTGAAGCAAGGAAATTTTCAAGTTGAAATAGCTCATGTCAACTATCATTTGCGCGGCGAAGCATCCGAATTGGATGAGCGATTGGTTCGTGAGCAGGCGGATAAATATGGATTTTCGATTCATGTAAAGTCCGTTCGATTGAAAGATAAATTGCAAAATGGCGGAAATCTTCAGGCCAAAGCAAGAAAGGAACGTTTTGATTTTTTTAAAGAGATTAGCGCGGATAAACCAATAAAATTGGTTTTAGGTCACCATGCAGATGATCAACTCGAAACTTTTTGGTTGATGTTGACTCGAGGAGCTGGCATGCAAGGATTGTCAGGTATGCAAGAAGAATCTGAGACAATCATTCGCCCATTGTTGCCCTATTCAAAAAACGAAATTTATGCCTTTGCCCGAGCAAACCACTTAATTTGGCGCGAAGACGAATCGAATCAGCAATTGGCGTATCAGCGCAATCGATGGAGAAATGCATTTTTTCCGGTGTTGGATGCACGTATGTCATCGTGGCGCGAAGCTGTTTTTATTTTACAAAAGCAATTTCAAAACGAACAGATTGAGCGAGAGAAACGGTTAAAACCGTTCCACCAAAAACTAGTAAAAAACACTTTTTTATCCGATTCGGAAGTGTTGAATTGGCAGCTCGAAGACATACTCATGTTGTTTAATTGGCTGGATTTCCCCTTGCGAAAAGCAGATGAATGGGAAAATTTCATTCAAGGAGAAAAAGGAAAGCAACTTCATTCGGAAATGGGTATTTTGACACGAGAAAAAGGAGGGATCAGTTATTGGAAAAGAGAAGAAGCGATCGTTCCTTATTTGAAAATTCAAGAGGTCAATCAGTTGCCAAATCGTTTTACAAAAGATGAAATCTTTTTAGATAGATCGAAAATTCAAGGACAATTGACAATTCGAAAATGGCAAGAAGGCGATCGGATTTTTTCGATAGGAATACAAGGAAGTAAGAAGGTTTCATCGGTGCTAAAAGAGTTACAAGTTCATTTTCCTAAAAAACAACAAACATGGGTAGTCTGCGACGAAAAACATATTCATTGGGTTGTTGGGATGCAAGTTGGTCGAAAAGCGATAGCCCAATCGGATTCCAAGCAAATTATAAAGTTAAATATTGAAGAAAAACACAACAAATAAATCGATTAAGTATTGCATAATTGAAAAATAATTTTTACATTAGGCTTACTAAAATCGAAAAACCATGCAAGCGTTAGAAATACAAACAATTGAGAAGGAACTCGTACCAACTTTGAGTTTCAAAGAAGATATAAAAATCAAGCAACATCCAGATTTAAGGAACCAATTGGAGCAAGCAACTCGCTTAGGAAATGGTTATCACACAAAAGTTTCGATTTATTTTCAGGATGATGAAGGGCCAAAACGAGTAGAAACAACCATTTGGGCTACTGGCACCAATTACATTTGTTTGAAAGGAGGAATTTGGATTCCTATTTCTCGAATATTGGAAGTCAAGTTCTAGAAATGGGGTGAAATTCGTTTTTTACCCTTCCTATTTTCTTGTTGGAAATACAAGAGTTTTTAGCAAGTCGTTAACATAATTGTCCGTTTCGTTTCGTAGTTTTGAAATCAAATCAACACGAAAATGAAACGGATTTTTTATTTTTTATTCTTTCTTGTATCGCTTCATTCGGCATTTGCACAAGATGTTGTACAATGGGATTTCACCTACAATCCAAGTATAAAGGCTGTTGAGATGAAAGCAACACTTCAAGAAGGTTGGCATTTGTACAGTCAATACGTAGACAACGAAGTGGGACCAGTGCCAACATCCTTTTCGTTCCAGTCGTCCGATTTTTATGAATTAAATGGAAAAGTAGTCGAACCAAAACCGATTCAAAAATACGATGAAACTTTTGGAGCGAACCTTGATTTTTTTGAAAAAGAAGTTGTGTTCACTCAAAAAGTAAAAGTGAATAAAACCGCTGTTTTGGAAGGATCCGTAGTATTTATGGTGTGTAATGAAACCATGTGTCTACCACCTGTTGACAAAACGTTTAAAATAGATTTGCCTGTTAAATAATTTTGTAATTACTTGTTTATGTATCGTTTGATAATATTTCTGTTTTCGTTTATTTTCCTTTCATCAAGATTAAACGCTCAAGAAACAATTCCAGTAGAAAAAGCAATAAAATGGAATTATTCAGTTGAATATCTTCCGAATAATGAAGCGAATATTGTAATTACTGCAAGCTTATTTCATCATTTTCATTTGTTTAGTATCAAGCATAATCCAGATGATTATGATGGAACAGGTACACCAACAACCATTGTTTTTAAAAAAAATTCGAATTATTCGTTAGTTGGAAAAGTACGAGAATCAAAAGCGATTTCAGGAACCGATGATTATGGAAGTTATGTTTGGCATGATAAAAAAGCAATTTTCACACAACGAATTAAAATCAATTCTAAAAGTAAGTTTGATATTGGTTTTTCTGTTGGTTGGCAAATTTGTGACCCTACGATGTGTCACATGCCAAAAGAGGATAACCTCGTTTTAGCAATCAATAGTGGATCAGGTAAGGGAGTTGTCTCAACTGCTTTAGAAGAGATAGATTTACAAGAAGTAACCTCTTCCGAGAAAGCAACACAGATTGAGGAGTCGATAGGGACCTGTGAGCTGCCAAGTGAACTAGAAAAACTCCCAATTTCGTTTGGTACAAGAGTTTATAAGAAGGGTGAAAACCAATTTGAAGTTCGATTTTTAATTAAAGGATTGGATACTTGGAAAATTACTTCTGGGGAGAAATCACTTTTCAAAAATGTGAAATTTATGTTTTCGAATCCAAGCGAATTTAAACAGGTTGGTTCAATAAAATACCCAAAAACAAAGTCGTATTTCGATACAACATATAAAAACAGTATTTCCTATTATCCGATTGGTTCTGAGTTTGTAATGACAGTTTTTTCGAAGGATGGAACCCTACCAGTTTTAAACGGAACCATTGAGTTTTCAGCTTTAAGTGATCGAGCTTATTTTGTAACCGAAGAATTGAATTTTCGCGCAGATTTGGCTAAAGCAACTAGCTCTGTTGAAGAATTAGAATCATCTAAAACCTATCTAGGAATTTTCTTTATTGCTTTTTTAGCTGGGTTTGCAGCTTTGTTAACACCTTGTGTTTTCCCAATGATCCCAATGACAGTGTCTTATTTTTTGAAGCAAAGTAAAAGTCGAAAAGTTGGGGTTCGAAATGCGCTAATTTACTCTTTGTCTATCATTGTTATTTATGTAACGTTAGGTTTAGGAGTTACCTTGATTTTTGGAGAACAGGCATTGAATGCGATGTCAACAAATGTCTACTTTAACCTATTTTTCTTTTTGTTATTATTAATTTTTGGAGCATCCTTTTTAGGTGCATTTGAAATCAGAATGCCTAGTTCTTGGGTGAATAAAACAGATGCTCAAGCAGACAAAGGAGGATTATTAGGAATCTTCTTTATGGCATTTACACTTGCATTGGTTTCCTTTTCTTGTACAGGACCTATTATTGGAACTTTATTGGTAGAAGCAACCTCTAAAGGAATTATGGGACCTCTTTTCGGGATGCTTGGTTTTTCGTTAGCACTAGCATTACCATTTGGCTTATTTTCTGCATTTCCAGCATGGTTAAATACAATGCCTCAATCGGGAGGATGGTTGAATAGTGTAAAAGTGGTTCTTGGGTTTTTAGAGATCGCTTTGGCGTTCAAGTTTTTATCAAATGCGGATTTAGTGGTACAGGCTCATTTGCTTGAAAGAGAGGTGTTTTTAGCATTTTGGGTTGTGATTTTTGCCTTGATTGGATTTTATCTCATTGGAAAGTTGAAATTTTCACATGATTCAGAACTTCCTTTTATATCAGTTACACGCATTTTTATTTCTATTGTTGTTTTTTCATTTGTTGTATACATGATTCCTGGGTTATGGGGAGCACCTGTGAAAATTCTTAGTGGGTTTTTACCTCCGCAACATTATTCAGAAGTGCCGTATGGGATTGGTGGTCAAGCACCTGAAAAAAAATTACCAAAACATGCTTATCATGGCCCACATGGGATTCCTGTTTTTCATGACTACGATGATGCATTAGCTTATGCCAGAGAAATTGGTAAACCACTGATGTTAGATTTTACAGGTCACGCTTGCATCAACTGTCGAAAAATGGAAGATCAGGTATGGTCCAATGATTTAATTAAAAAAATGTTGACTGATAGTGTAGTGGTTGTTTCGTTGCATGTGGATGAAAAGTTGACCTTGCCTGTAAATAAGCAAATAAAAGACGATAAAGGGAATTGGTTAAAAACTGTTGGTGATAAGTGGTCTTACCTACAGCGTTCGCGTTATGGTCAACAAACGCAACCTCAGTATGTTTTATTGGATGGAAACGAAGAGAAATTAATGCCGTCGACAACATATACTTCTAGTTCTAATAGAATAGAGGAGTTTAAAAAATGGTTAGATGATGGTATAGCAGAATATAATGTTCGTAAGAAAATGATTCTGATTGAAGGTAGCGCTTTTATAAAACCAAAAAAATGTGTGTTACCTGCGAATGCGCCAACATATCCTCAAATGTATTTTGAGTTATATAAAGAAAGTTTGTAATAGAGTAGATTGAAAAATACAAATCCTTCCTTCAATCTGGTTTGGATTTAATGAAAAAATAGACAATACAAAAAATAGAAGAAAAGATGTTTCGAAATGGAAGCATCTTTTTTTTGTTTTCAACTTTCGCTAAGCTTTTTTCCCTATCGAGATAGTAATTTTTTGTGAAAATCGTACCTTTGCCTGTTTTTCAGATGAAAAGGAAATTAAATTTTTCTTTTTGTTTGATTTTGAATCGCTTGATAATTTGAAAAAATGAAAATACACGAAATTCGTAAACGCTTTTTTGACTTTTTTGAATCCAAAGGTCACCGAATTGTTCCATCAGCTCCTATGGTCGTAAAAAACGATCCAACCTTGATGTTTACCAACGCAGGGATGAATCAATTCAAAGATTACTTTTTGGGGTATTCTGTCCCGAAAGATCGTCGTGTGGCCAATTCTCAAAAATGTTTGCGTGTTTCAGGTAAACACAACGATTTGGAAGAAGTAGGGGTTGATACTTACCACCATACGATGTTTGAAATGCTTGGAAATTGGTCTTTTGGAGATTACTTCAAAGAAGAAGCCATCACGTGGGCCTGGGAATTATTGACCGAAGAGTACAAAATACCGAAAGATCAGTTGTATGTAACTGTTTTTGAGGGAGATGATTCGGATGGTGTTCCGAAAGATGAGGAGTCGTATGCGATTTGGAAAAAATACATTGCAGAAGACCGAATTATTTTGGCTTCGAAGAAAGATAACTTCTGGGAAATGGGCGACACAGGTCCATGTGGTCCGTGTACGGAAATTCACGTAGACATTCGACCAGAAGAAGAGCGAAAAGCTGTTTCAGGGAAATCGTTGGTCAATATGGATCATCCTCAAGTGATTGAAATTTGGAACAATGTTTTCATGCAATTCAACCGAAAAGCGGACGGAAGTTTAGAGTCTTTACCAGCAACGCATGTGGATACAGGAATGGGCTTGGAACGTTTGGCTGTTGCTTTGCAAGGGAAGACATCCAATTACGATACCGATTTGTTTCAAACTTTGATTCAACATGTGGAGAAAGTTTCCGGATTTGCATACGGAAAAACGGAGGAAGTTGATATTGCATTGCGTGTAATTGCAGATCATATTCGTGCGATTGCTTTCTCGATTGCGGATGGACAATTACCTTCCAATAACGGTGCAGGATATGTAATTCGTCGTATTTTGCGCAGAGCAGTTCGTTATGGTTACCAAACTTTGGGCTTGAAAGAACCATTTTTATCTGGACTTTCGGTTGTGCTTGGAGAAGTGATGGGGGATCCATTCCATGAATTAATTGCACAAAAAGACATCATTGAAAAAGTGATTCGTGAAGAGGAATTGAGTTTCTTCCGAACATTGGAACAAGGTATTCGTCGTATGGATGCGTTGATGGCACAAGCGCGACAAAATCAAAATCCTGTTTTGTCTGGATCAGATGTGTTTGAATTATACGATACCTTCGGATTTCCAGTTGATTTGACTTCGTTGATTGCTCGAGAGAACAATTTGTCGATTGATGAAGAAGGCTTCCAAACGGAATTAAACAAACAAAAGGACCGCTCTCGTGCTGCAACCGCAATTGAAGTAGATGACTGGGTGATTTTACGTGATGATTCGGTAGAAGAGTTTATTGGATATGATCATTTGGATGCGGAAGTATACTTGGTGAAATACCGAAAAGTATCTCAAAAACAGAAGTCATTCTATCAATTGGTTTTCAATCAAACACCTTTTTATCCAGAAGGAGGTGGTCAAGTTGGCGATTCAGGTCACTTGGAATTGAATGGTGAAAAGACGTTTATTTTTGATACCGTAAAAGAAAATAATTTGATTGTTCATTTGGCGGAAAAATTACCAACTGATTTGAATGGTTCATTTACTGCTTTTGTCAATCAGAAAAACCGTTTGTTGAGTGCAAGTAATCACTCAGCAACACACTTATTGCATCATGCTTTGCGTGAAGTGTTGGGCAAGCATGTGGAACAAAAAGGTTCCTTGGTTCAACCGAAAAACCTTCGTTTTGATTTTTCTCATTTTTCTAAAGTAACGGATGAAGAATTGAAAGAAGTAGAAAACCGCGTAAACCAAGCGATTCGTGCAAATATTGCTTTGAATGAACTTCGTGAGACGACGATGGAAACAGCGCAAGAAATGGGAGCAATGGCCTTGTTTGGTGAGAAATATGGAGATAGTGTTCGCGTAATTCAATTTGGAGACTCTGTTGAACTTTGTGGAGGAACACATGTCTCTTCTACCAGTTCAATCGGTCTGTTTACCATCACATCAGAATCTGCTGTTGCAGCTGGTATCCGTCGAATTGAAGCAATCACAAACGAAACGGCTGAAAATTACTTCCGTTCAAAAGCAACGTTAGTAGATGAGGTTGCCCAGATGTTGAAAAATCCCAAAGATTTGAAACAAGCTATTGACGATTTGATGAACAAAAATCAAGTGCTTCAAAAACAAGTGGAGCAATTCCAACGTGAGAAAGCGCAACAAGTGAAACAACAATTGAAAGCACAAATTGATGCTCAAAATGGGATGAATTTGTTAGCTGCTCAAGTGGAATTAGATGCTGCTTCGATCAAAGATATTCTGTTTCAATTAAAAGGGGAGATGTCTAATTTTGTTGGTGTTATCGGTGGTAAAGAAGGCGATAAATGTTCGTTAAGCATCATTTTTGATGAAACGTTAGCCAAAGAAAAAGGCTGGGACGCTGGAAAATTGGTTCGTGAAGCAGCAAAACACATCCAAGGTGGCGGTGGTGGTCAAGCTTTCTTTGCTACTGCAGGAGGTAAAAATCCGAGTGGATTAACGGCTGCAATCGATCATGTGAAAACTAGCTTGTAAATGGATCAGAAGAAAAATGCCCTTTTAGTTACCTATTATTGGCCGCCAGCTGGAGGTCCAGGTGTTCATCGTTGGCTGCGTTTTTCTTCCTTTTTTCCTGAAAATGATGTTCAATTGACGGTTTTTTGTCCAGATGATGCTGCTTGGCCCATTGTAGACGAACAACTGCAAAAACAAGTTCATCCTGCGTTGACAATTCTTCGCAAAAAAGTCTTCGAGCCTCACAAATATTTGGGAAAGAAAAACAATCCCAATGTGGGTGGCGGGTTGACAGCAAGTAAAAAACAGTCATTCATACAAAAAGCGATTATTTGGATTCGTGGAAATTTATTTATTCCAGACGCACGTGTTTTTTGGATTCGACCGAGTGTTCGTTTTTTGCATGCTTATTTGAAAAGTCATCCTGAGATCGACACCATCATCACAACAGGGCCACCACATAGTTTGCATGTTATTGGACGCAATTTGAAACGCAAAAATCAACGAATAAAGTGGGTGGCAGATTTTCGAGATCCATGGACAGAAATTGATTTTTACCAAGAATTATTGCCTGGTGCTTGGGCTGATAAACGGCAAAAAGCATTTGAAAAATCCTGTTTAGTTGAAGCCGATTTGGTTTTGACAGTCAGTGATGCTTGTGCAACAGGTTTGGCGATGATTGGTCAACGAAAAGTAGAAGTAATCACCAATGGGTTTATTTTTCCTCAAGAAACGATGGAATTGCAAACGTTGGATGAAAAATTTTCGATCGCACACATCGGTTCCATGTCGTTTCCACGAAATCCGGAAGTGCTTTGGAAAGCTTTGTCTGAATTAATTTTTAGTAATCCCGAAATCAAGGAGTTTTTGGAAATTAAATTGGTCGGCCCGGTTGATTTTGCCGTTTTTGAACGAATCGAACACTATCAATTGACACCGTGGTTGAAACACATTCCGATGGTTTCTCACGAGGAAAGCCTCCAAATTCAATTGCAAACTCAGATTTTATTATTGGTTGCCAATAATACCGGAAATGTAAAAGGAATTCTTACCGGAAAGTTTTTTGAATATTTAGCTGCAAATCGCCCCATTCTTGCTATTGGTGAAAAAGATTCTAACCTCGAAGATGCTGTAATCACAACAACTTGTGGTGAATTTGTGGCGTATGAAGAGATGGAGAAGGCAAAGAAATATGTATTGGATTGTTTTCAATTGTTTCAAAAAAATGCGTTGAAAGGAACTGTCACCAACAAAGATCAGTTTGATTCGCGCGCATTAACGAAAAAGATGCTATCGCTCATTTATCCAAACAAATAGCAACAAAAAACCCACTGAAATAAATCCAGCGGGTTTGATTGGAAATCAGAATTTTTTATTTTTTAACTACGCGTTGGAATTCGTATTTTCCTGTAGTTTGATTTTGGATTTGAAGTACATACATTCCAACTTCTAAGGAAGATACATTCAATTTATGTTCATTCTTACTAGAATTGCTTACAACGTTTTCGGAAAGAACAACCTTACCGTTTAAGTCAACCAATTGAACCGTGAAGTCTGCGTTGGTTTGATCTTCCCAAGTAACAGTAAGTTGGTTTTCAACCGGATTTGGATATACAACCAATTCCATAGATTGTTCTAATTCGGTTGTATTCAACGGTGCGCCATTCATCACTTGTAATGTTACGCCCTGTGCTTTTACGATTACTTCAAAGTCAACACAAAGGGAATCCATGCAATTATCTGGATTGGAAACATGTAAACATAAATAGTAAATGCCTACTTCGTCGTACACATGTGTTGGGTAAGGATCTGTACTTGTTGCTCCATCACCAAACGACCACAGGTAGGATAAGTTGTTTCCAGAAGACATGTTCCAAGCATAGAACAATGTAGGATCTAAACTGTCTTGCGTGATTACAAAATAGGCATCGCATCCAATTGTATTCAAAGAATCCCCAACAACAATTGTTTGACATTGTGTACTTACACAACCACCATCCAATGTATCAGTAACTGTTAAACAAACGGTATACGTTCCTTCAGATGCATATTGGTAATTCAAATTGTTACCAGTCATGGTTGATCCGTCACCCAAATCCCAAGTGAAAGTCGCTGATGGAGAGTTGTTATAGGCATACAAGAAAACATGATTAAGCGTAGAATCGAATGCCTCAAATGTTGCATCACATGGCGTATTTAATGAAGTTGCATACACGTATGAACATTGAATATCTGTACAATTGTTTGAACTATCTGTAACTGTCAAGCAAACTTGGTAAGAACCATTTGTATTGTAAGTATAGTTTTGGTAAGAACCGCTCGCCGTTGTTCCATCACCAAATTCCCAGGTGTAAATAGCATTTTGATTTTGGTAAAGAGCGTTAAAATGAAATGAGTTTCCTCCGTTTGGTATACTTGAAAATGCAGCGTTACAAGATGGAGGATTTATTCCAATTGTATCACAATAAGATGCTGAACAACTATCTTGCGGATTAGTTACCGTCAAGCATACTGCATATAATCCAGTGTTTTGTAAAACATGGCTAACAGGCGAATTTGTTGTTGAACTATACGATGTGCCATCTCCAAAACTCCATGTATATGTGTAAGATCCACCAGGTGAATTCGCATACGGATAAAAAGTATATGTATTTCCGGAAAGAGAAGTGCTATATAGAGCAATACAACTAACTGGATTTCCAGTTGAGATGCTAATTACACCGCTTTCTTGGTAACAAGCAACATACTGATCCATGTAAATATCGTAGTTGAATGTCCCATTGTTTGGCATTTGGAAAGTTGCAGATTGGTTGGCACCTACATAAACTGAGTTTGTACCATTGTTAATATCGCTGAAATAGACATAAACACCAACAGGTACGCCATTTGAAATAGAATTGTTTACAATTGAAATTACTCCATTGGTTGTTTCCGTGATAGTAACATCGTTCGAGCAATTGTGAAAATCCCAAAGGATATTTCCATTCATATCAAAAACAGAGGAATCACAGGTCATGTAAAAAGTATCTCTGACAACAACGGCATACGAATCAGCAATTTGGTTGTTGTAAGTTGTTTGAGCTACCTTTGTTTCATTTTCAAGGAAGTTTCCGTAGTATAAATATTGAAAATTTTGAGATGCGTTTGAAAGTAGGATAATACTTGCTTCAGTTGCATTTCCGTTTGAAGTACTTTCATTAGTAATCGTATAAGTGCCACCTCCAAGGTCGATTACGTTTGCATCAGCACTACATTGGGCAGATGTGGTATTTTTTACTAGTAGAAATGCTCCTAGAAAAAAAAGTTGTGTTATTAGTTTCATGCGAATATTTTTTATCGTTTTAAGTAGAAACGTAAAAAACAGGGTCGAGGGGGGTATGGGTTAAAAAATATTTTTTGAATTACCCATATGTTTCTCCTACGTCAATAAATAATCAGGTTTTGAACTC
>CAYRMV010000007.1:0-54260 GCA_964425255.1 uncultured Flavobacteriales bacterium | reverse complement strand
AAATTAATTTTTCAAATAGTTGATAATTAATTAATTGTAAAAACGTTAGTCATAAGTGTAGAACGACACAACAATGACAATAAACACGGACATATTAGAAAGAAATTTTTTAGCATTTTCTGACTTCATTAAGAATTAGGACGGACAACCGTTTAAAACATTCGCAGACTCAAAATTCATTGACGACCTAGAAAATTACAAATACAGCGTTTACAATGAAGCAAGAGAGAAATTAGGAAACAAATGGTGGAAACCTGAAGATATTGGAACAGGAAAAATACAAAAGGCGGTTAGTTCTGCCATTCAGACGAGAGTAACCCATAACTACCAAATGGTTGACAACAATCTCGTTGATTGGAGAAAGAAAGATGATTTCAACAAGCTACCAAAGAAAAAATCTCTTGAAAGTTTACTTTTCGACTTCTACAAGAGCAAACGAAAGGACAGCGAATGTTTTCAAGACTTCATAGAAGAAGGTCTATCATATCAATTTATTGCATATCTGTATTTCATTAAAGACTATCAACGGTTTATGCCAATTTCACAAAGCCGATTTGATGCAATTTTTGAGATTTTAGGTGTGGACGATTACAAAACAAGTGGCAACGCTTCTTGGGAAATTTACGCTTCATACTTGGACTTAATTAAACAAACAAGAGATTATTTAAGAACATAAGACAAAAATGAAAAACCCAGGTAAGATACTTGTTATTTTAAGGATAATTTTGTAGATTTTCAAAAAAAAATTAAAAAATGGCAATTCAAAAATCAAAACACAAAATAACAGTAGAAGACAGAAAAATTATTTTGTCAAATTTTAAAATCAATGTGTTGAGTATAGTATTTTTTTCGGTTTTGATGATTACGCCGTTTCTATATTTTTTAACCAAAATACCTCTAAATTTGATAATTATCTTCGCATTGTTCCCCATTCTGGTAATAGCTCTTATCACGATACTTCCTTTATTATATCGAAACAAACACATTTATATAGGTACTATTTCTAAAAAAATTAAAGAAAATACACTCCAAAATGGCACATTATACTACGTTTATTTAGATGATACTTTGTTTTATTTTGATAGGGAAAAAAATTTATATGACACGCTTAAAATTGGACAAAAAGTAGAATTTCACTGTCTTAGCCGAAAAAAAATCTTTTATCATGTAGTTATATCATAAAAAAAAATTGGCTTGCCAATACACAAGGCAACCGCACAAGAGAATAAAACAGAATACAAAAATGAAAAACGTAGTTAAAATACTTATTATTACAGGAATAATTTTCGGATTACTCAATATTCAGTCGGTTTGGCGTGAATATAAATATCAACAAGTGGTTACTACCGCAATAGCCAATGTATTGTCGGTTGAAATAAAGCCGTTTTCAGGAAAAGCGTTAGCAAGTATCCAATACAAACTTGTGTACCAACACGACCAATACTGGATACAATCTCTTATTCTACAACAGAAGAATACTCTGTAAAAAGCCCTTTACCTTCCATAGAAGAACTAAATGCCATTGATTTTTATGTGCATTATGTGCCTAAATCCATACAAAGTGAAACCGCTTTTTTTGATCATTTTCACATTAATAACGATGCTATTTACAAAGCGGAGTATAGATTTTCGTTTTTCGTCAATATGCTATTTTGTTATGTTGTAGCTTTATTTTTCAGAACAAAAAAAAACAATAAAATAACAGCAGAATACAAGTCGTTTTAACTGTATTAATAAAACCAAATTCAAACGATTGAAATTGAAAAATAACTTACCCCCAAAAAAAACATTACGCAAACACAGCCTGCAGGTAACATCGGTTTTGCGTCATCCCGATAGCTATCGGAAGGGGCGAAGTGCTTTTATTGACATTTTTGTGTATAATTGAAGTACGGTTCTTTGTATAAAGCGTATTGCTAAAAGCCCGCCCGAACGCAAAGCCGCAAACCGTTTTGTGCAAGTGTAATACCGACCCTAACACAAGCGTCAAGACGACCATTTGACATCAGGAAAAAAAATATTTTTACGGACTGTGATATTTTGACCCTTTGTGCGAATAATTAGGAAAATAGAAATTTTAACATCTAATTATTTAATCAAATGGAAAACAGAAAAAAAAAAATCTTGGCTATTTCATTTATCGCAATTCTGACCTTGACAACTGGATGCGGGATAACAATCACAAGAAATCAATATTATGGTTATACTAATCAACAAGAAAAATCTCCAACAAAAAAGGAAACCAATAATCATTATCAGACTGACACACTGAACAACACAAAGAATGGAGAAAATAGTTAAATCTGATACATTTCTATCTGTTGTTCAGTCAAATAAAGGGATTATCTATAAGGTAGCAAATTCGTATTGCAAAAATGTGGAAGACAGAAAAGACCTTGTTCAGGAAATTATCATCCAATTATGGAAATCGTTTGATAATTATGACGACAATTTCAAGCTTTCAACTTGGATGTATCGGATTTCATTGAACGTTGCCATATCATTTTACCGAAAAGAGAATAGTAGAAAAATAATATCAAATCCGTTAACAGACGGAATTATCAATTTCCCAGACAAAGACGGTTTAGAAGATAAGGAAAATGATTTGGGTATTTTACAACAGATGATATCTCAACTCAAAGATTTGGATAAAGCAATGATGCTACTTTATTTGGAAGAAAAGAGTCACAAAGAAATTTCCCAAATTATAGGTATTTCGGAAACCAATGTTGCCACCAAAATAAACCGCATAAAAAACAGCTTAAAACAAAAATTTACTCAACTTAAAAATCAATAAAATGGAAAATACAGAATTGATTAACATTTGGAAACAACAAAATGCTAAAATTGAAAAAACATTAGCAATTAATGAGTTGCTATTAAAAGAAGTTATTAATGACAAAGCGAAGTCTTCTTTGAAATCATTGATTAAATTGAAAACAGCAGGAATTATTGCTTTTGTTCTTTATCTACTTCTTTTAAGTTATGCATTAGTTTATGCCCTGTCCAACTATTCCTCTGCTTGGAATTATTTTATTGTTTCAATTTCAGTAATCACTTTAGTTAATATAAAAGGCTTTGCGGACTACGTTAAACATCTAGTTTGGTCTAACAATATCAATTATAATGGTAGCATAATGGAAATTCAGCAACAATTATCACGACTACAATTATCTATAATTAGCCACGCTAAAACGATGTGTTTGCAGTTCCCTTTTTACACCACGTTCTATTTGACCAATAAATGGTTTC
The DNA here is from genome assembly GCA_964425255.1 of uncultured Flavobacteriales bacterium. GTDB lineage: Bacteria > Bacteroidota > Bacteroidia > Flavobacteriales_D > Crocinitomicaceae > CAYRMV01. Next base: position 51,008 of record CAYRMV010000007.1, on the reverse strand, counting down.
CACAGGAAGTCGGATTTGGATACATAATTTTTCAGGTATTCCTAACAGGTTCTTTTATATATTTCAGCTATTGGTTATACAAAAATCACAAACCCGAAAACTTAGACAAAAAATGGTTCAGGAATATGATTACTGGTTCGGGAGGTAAATCAGTAATGAAAGCAATGGAGTTTTATAAGGAAATGGAAGAGTTTAAAAGGGATGACAAAAACACCAGCACCTAACATCGGTTCCTATGAAAAGTACTTCTTTTTTTATTAACAATTAACCTAAAAGAAATCAACAATTTACCTTGTCAACTGGGACCTGCCCGCCCAGCGAGGGCAATAGAGGTTATTGTCAACCTAATTTTTGGATTGATTTACTTTTGGTTACGATGCGATTTACTCATGTCTCCTGCTCCTATGTGTGGTCTGAATCGGTTATTTAATTAAAATCAAACAAATTGAAGCTGAGTTTGACAACTTCTTTTGTGAATATCCATTCCAGTGTATATCTTTGGAATGCTGCCTGTTTCATGTAATTGTATTTTTTTGTTTTTGGTTATACAAATAGCTGCTTTTACATGGATGCTTGGCGAAATGGTGAGTGACGAGGTTTGCCGACAGCTATCGGGAGGGATTTTTACTACATCCAAACCAAAAAATCAATGAAACACGCTTCTGCTGACGTTGGACTGATATTTAGCTGCTATAATTTACGTAGGATCATGAATTTAGTCGACCAAAATGTGCTTAAAAAGTTCCTAAAAGAACTAGCTTTTGTTTTTCTGTTCTGAGCAGCCATTTTAAGTCGATCTACACCATTTTATTTTCTAGACTTGGACTTTCAATTTTTTAACAACGTATGAAAAACTCCGTTCAAAACATCTATATTTACCAAAAAAGCAGGTTATTTTGGACTCGAAAATGAATTTAACTTCGTTGCTACTTTGTGGTTTAGGCGAAATGCCGTTAATGACAATTGCCCTACACGGGGATATCATTGAAATAAAAATAAATGAAATGAAATCTATTCTAATCATCTTAACCATTTTGTTAGTCCTATTTAACTGTACTTCTAAGCCAAAAACAGCCAAATTTTCCAATTTTGAAATAGTTTCACCTCCAGATTTAAATCCGAATAATTATGATGAAATTGGCTTTAAATGTGGTGGAGGGGGAGAAGGAACTATATTAGTAAAAGAATTTTCAAAAATCATTAAAGACAAAAACTACATAAAACTGAAAGAAGGCTTGTATAGTCAAAAGCCGGGTACATTTTATTTAGCAACGATATCCTGTGAAATATTGGCTAAAGAGGGAATGATCAATCTTAATAAAACTGAGTTAAATCAAATCAAAAAAAACAAGATCAAAACGGATACTGTATACACTTGTTCAGGTTGTACCGAATTAGAATCTTTTGCGGTAAAACAACTTCTAAACGATACTTCTAATTATATTAGAATGGAAGCTGGATGGTGGTTTGATGAAATCCTAGGTAAAAATATAATTAGAGACTAATTTTAAAAACTAAATTTATTGTCACAAAAAAGATTAATTTTAAATCGGTTCTGCGCTTGATGTGGGATCGTTAGGAGCAACGCCGAGCGCTGGAACCTTTCTATTAAAATTACTAACTTTCTGTAACGATCATTTATTTAGATAATAATGAGAATTCTAATTTCATTCATTTTTATTGCTCTTGTAGGCAACATTCAATCGCAATGTTCGATTTCAGGGGGTGCTTATAGTCAATTTGGTAATTTGTTCAATAATGGCAATCCGACTTACTCTGGGAAGCCAAATTTCACACGTTACAATGGTTTCGTTCTACAAGGTGATTATGCTAAAAATACATTCAGAGTTTATGGCGAGTTTGGCTATACCCAATCTTCTTTCGAATTGATTAGATATAATACATCATCGTTTGGAGGTGGCTCAAGTCCGTATTATTCGAATAAAACAGAATATCATTCTGATGTTTTCGTCAACTATTTTACGTTCAAACTTGGAATTGGGTCTGAATATAAATTTTCTCAGAGGAAAAAAAAGTGGGGAACGTTTTCGTATAATATGTTTTGTCAATATGACAAGCGTATCCGTGAAAATGAATCAAATCAAGTTCGGTACAGCACTACGACTAAGGAAACAATGCCGAATCAATTCGAAACAACCGTGTCTCCTCCAGATTACACATCTTTCGACTTAATTGATTTTAATAATAACATTTTCCACTTAGGTTTAGAACTTAAGGCTCGTTTTGGCTGGGAAAACTATTTCATTGAACTGAGCTCTTCATTATTAATCTCAGACAGGTATCGCTCAAATCTTAATAAATTTGACTATGATATTAGTATTAACCAAACGTCGTCATGGTTTTTGAACACTGGTTTGAAATTGGGATACCAAATAAAAGGAAAAACAAAGGTGATCGAGGAGAAATAGAATTAAAATAAAAACAACGAAAAATATAACCGATTGAAATGCATATTAGACCAAAGAAACTAAAAGCCGAAAAAGTACTAAATTTATTAGGTAACTTTTCTTGTATAGAAACTAAATGATGAGAATTTGAAAACAATATTGATAATAAGCTTTTTGTTATTCTACAATAACTTTATTCTTTCCCAACAAGAAAAGATCAATCAAATCAGAGAAACTCTGAATTTAGCTGACTCATTGTATCATTCAAATAATTTTGATAAAGCAATTAATAAAGCATCTGAAGTCTATTACTACGACTTCGAAATTGTAATAATTCCAGAAACGAATGACCAAAAATGGAATAATAACATGCGTTTATTTAGGACAGAATCAAAATGTAACGCAAGTTTTATCCTAGGACAAGCGTATTATAAGAAAGAAATGTATGATAGTTCCCTTTTCTTCCTGAATCAGGTTTCAATTCCAATTAATTATGCTAGTATACATAATTATACCTATAGCCTGGAGTTTGATATTCATTTAAGTTATTTAAAATCTGTTTGCTTTGAGAGGATCAATTTGTTGGATACTGCATTGACAGTTTTGACAAATTATTTGTTCCTTGATCAGATTCAATCAAGCATACCCGATTGGTATACGCAAAAAGATTTGGTTGACCGCTACAAATCGATTGAGAAGAATGAAATAGAATTTGACATCAATAAAGTTGTTTTAATTCCAAAAGATTCGATTCGATTTTTCTCTTGGCATCAATATCAAGGTTTTCAAACTAATGTCTATTATAAAGTTGGTAGAGAATTTTGTCCAATACTGCCAAAAATAGAATACCAGAATCTTTTCAACGAATTGGTTTCAATTAAAGAAAATAAAGATCCTTCTGACCCATTCCAACAAATTTCGAAAGAAATTAATTATCAAAAAGTAGGAGAACTTTTACCCTTACTGAATTATTTCAAAAAAGAATAAGCAAATGCAGCTATTTCCTATTAAAATAAAAACCTATGAGTTGAAGATAACAACTGATGAATTCGTAAGAAGAATTAGGGCATCGTCTTGGACATATCTAGAAATGGAGAAATCGCTTTATACACCAAACTATTATATACCTTACAGAATAGAAACAGAAAAAGGGATTTACATAAAAAATAGAAAGGATCGAAATAGTAGATACGGTGGTGGTACCACTGGAATATTTATTGAAAATAACAACTCGCAAAACAAAATCACAGTCATACAATACTTTGGCTGGCAAAAATCACTTATTCTTGTAATTCTTCTTCTAGGCACAATTTGGTGTTTAATACAAAATGAAAATTGGGAAACACTTTTAACTACTTTAATCTGTTTTAACTTAATTTTGGCATTTATCGAGGATAAAAATCTGAAGGAACAAGTTGAATACATTCACAAAATAATGAAGGAACAATAAAATAGCCGAGACGAGAAATGAGAATAGTAATTCCAAAAAATTAAAAAAACTGAATGAGTTGGAGAACAACCGTTTCATTCAAAAAAAAGAACAAAACAGTAAACCTGAGCCAAGCAAAATGAAACAGCAAATAGAATCATTCGGTATGAACATTGAAACATGTTATAAATATGTTGAATTTCTAAACATTGAGTGCGATAGGTATTTAAAAGATCGCAAAATAGATGAAAATGAAATCCATCAACTCAAAATTGAATTAGATAAATTTCTTAAAGAAGTTAATAAAAGCGACTTACCGGTAGAGATTAAAAACAAAATGGCAAACTTGAAACTTGAATATGAATTCAATGGAAAAGGAGAATATGTGGAAATACTAGGTAGATGGAATTTCGGAAAAAACAGACGTCAACGTAAACTGAATAAAATGGTTGAAGATTTTAAACATCAAATCAATGGTATTCCAATGTTTATAAAAATGAATTACTAATTTGTTGAACCCTTGTTAGTTGATTCATAAAATGCTGCTAACCGGCAAACTATCTTATAATCCTCTTGCCTATTTCCATTTTTTATACCGTTCTAATTGATAACATTTTACATTCTGTAATTTTTTAACCTATTCATTTTCAAGCTATTTAATCTGTGAAATTCATTAAAAATAAAGTCCCAGTTAACGTTGCTGTTAACATTGCTTCTTACTCGTGGTTTAAACAAACTACCCTTGGAAACAAAATAGTTGGTTGTTCTAAGAAAAAGTATATCTTTGATACTATCAAATGATACTATCAATGAAACCGCCGTATGATATTACGCCAAAAATTTTAAAACTAATAACTTCAATTTCAGAGAAGTTAGGTGAAATAAATGCAACTTATCTTAGTAAGCAATCTCCACAACTTCGCAAACAAAATAGAATCAAAACAATTCATTCTTCGTTACAAATAGAAGGAAATACACTAAGCGAAGAACAAATTACTGCTTTGATTGAAAATAAAAGAATAATTGGTCCTGAGAAAGATGTTAGGGAAGTTTTAAACGCAATAAAACTTTACGACAACATAGAAAATTACACATTTTATTCGGATAAAAGTTTTTTGAAAGCGCACAAAGAATTAATGAATGGATTAATTCAAAGTCCTGGAAAGTATAGAACGAAAAGTGTTGGAATTGTAAAAGGAAATGTGGTTGAACATCTTGCACCTCCTGCAAAAAACGTTCCTTTTCTCATGAAAAATCTCTTTGAATATGTAAAAGATCCAGAAGAACTAACACTTATTAAAAGTTGTGTGTTTCATTACGAAATGGAATTTATTCACCCTTTTATGGATGGAAATGGCAGAATGGGACGCTTGTGGCAAACGCTAATTTTAATGTCCGAATATCCCGTTTTTGAGTTTCTGCCTTTTGAAACATTAATTAGTCAAACTCAAAACGAATATTATCATGCTCTTGCTATGTGCGACAAACTTGGAAAATCTACCCTTTTTATTGAATACATGCTCGAAGTAATTGATCAATCATTGAATCGTTTTCTTGATTATAACAATCGAATATTCAAAGATGTAGATCGACTAGAATATTTCGTAAAACTCGGACCAAAAGAATTTACTCGAAAAGATTATATGAATACTTTCAAAGATTTATCGTCTGCTACTGCAAGTCGGGATTTAAAAAAAGGGCTTGACCTAAAGCTGTTTGAAAGTGTTGGAATACGTAATAAAACGAAATATATCGTAAAATAATTTACATTATTTTCTTTATAAAACATTGATATTCATATTATTAATATATAAAATTCATTCAATGTAAAAATAGAGATTCAATTCAGCTTTGCTGGAGATCTATCGTCAAGCAGTCGGAAGTTAAAACACAAAAAATGAAACAATTACTTATTATACTATTAGTGGCTATTTTTGGGACAAGCTTCATTCCATCTGGTAAAATTGAGTACTCTATTGATAAGAAGAAAATAAAGACCTACAGAAAAAATCCTGTGACAAACGAAACTTTAATCAAAATTATCGAAAAGAATGAGGAATTCATTCGTATAAATTGGAATTCAGCAATTTCAGAAGCGACTCTCGAACATCATCTTATAAATGAACAGACGAGCAATGGAGTCACAACTTTTATTATATTTGAATACTTCTTTTTAGAAGGTACAACATGCAAGATTAACGCAGTGACAATAGATTCAAAAAACAACTTATTGTCCATTTTAAGACTTGCAAGTTATGAAGAATATCCGGATGGAAATTTACAAGAATCAACCATTCTAGAAAATGACTATGCTGAGAGAATAACAATTACCAATGGGCTTCAAGAATACAATGATTCACTTGATCTATTTATTATGAAAATAGACAGCATAATTGTCAGGTATAAATTAAATAACTTCACAAAAATCGAGGTTGTTGATTCCATTTTTAAACACCATGAACACTTAAAATAAATCATACATATAATATCAACAAAAATCATAAACAAAACCCTGGTGGAAATTTTGGAAATAAAACAACACCAAATCAGTAAAAACAAAGGAAGTACATTATCTTGCACCAATTAATTCAAACAACCAATATGAGTTTTAAAAATAAATTCCGAATTGAAAAACGATAAAATGAAAATTAGTAAACAACTATTATTATTCTTCATTTTCACCATTCATTGGGGTGAAGTTTTTTCTCAACATAATCAAACAGACATTGAACTACATAAACGTCTGAGAAATGAATGTAATGATAGTATCAACATACAGGCAAAAAAAATCGATAGTCTAAAAACAGCGTTAATCAAAATTGATTCAGAAAAAAGAATTCTCGATAGTTTAAAAAAAGAAAATGAAAGTTTGAAATCAGCATGGTTAAGGTATCAAGATCAAATGAATAAATTGATTTTAGATTCCCTTGAAACAACACAGGTTAAACCAGGATATTATTTCAGAATACTTCCAAAAATGAATGATCTAGACGAATTCAATAATGAAATTGAATGGATTAATATTACCAAAAATCATGAAGTAAAAATAGTTATAACTGCAAACCATGAATATTGTATGCAGAATATGCACTTTGCCCAAAAACCAAAGGAAATTTACAAACAGATTAAAAGAAATCAAGAAAAATTCGACAGTCTTTACTTAGTGTGTAACCAAGGGCAAAATACAGTTCCTTACATTATTAAAAACGACAATTTAATTGTTCTTTCACCGCTAGATAAAAATGAAGTGATAAACGATGTTTTGACGTTTCAAAAAAACAAGATTACAAGAAGGGTTCGAAATGCAAACAAGATTGATAGTTTTACGTTTGAATATATTGGGAAATAATAAACAAAAGCACACATGATTAAAACAACAGTAAGTATAGTATTAATTTTCATTTTATTTCTTGAGGCTAATGCACAAAAAAGAATTGAAATCCCTGGCTCAAGAGCAACAATCGTACATCCGGAAGGTGCTATAATTTCACCACATTATTCAGCTATAACTAAACCAGATGTATTTGAAATGTCAATTATCGAGTTTCAAGGAAATCTAGAATCGAAATTCAAGGAAATTAACTCAAAAGCCTATGAAGATAGAGGAATTAAAGTATATGCCGAATTTGAATTGGAAGTGGATGGTTACAAAGGAAAAGTCATTCACGCCCATTCCAATCCAGCAGCAGATGTAGTTCAATTGCTTTTCGGCGATAGCTCATTCTTTATTTTGGCCTCAACTTTATATTCTAAAGGTGATAAAGATTTATACAAAGAAATACTCGGATATTACAAATCAATTAAAATTGAAGAATCAAAAATGATAAATTGGGATCGGTTTATTGCAATCAAATATGATAAAACCAATTCTTTCAAATTAGAAACAGAATTCATAAATCCAATGGTTATCATGTTTAAAAATGATCCTGACTCTTCTAAATCTTATATAATGGTTCAACAATTTCCTAATTTAGGAATGTTCCCAAATGTCGAGTCATTTATGGGTCAAATGATGAAAAATATAATCTTCCAATCTTATGAAATTGATCAATTTTTGTCTGAGGGTAAAACAGTACAAAAAGGAAAATCAGTGTATGAATTTTCTTCTTATTGCATCAATGATAAAGGTGAAAGACATCTAATTCATTGTTCTGCTCGTTTGACGGATGAATTAGCTACAATCGTTTTCGCAATAACAATGAATAAAAATGAAGAAAATGAGATGAAAAAATTCTTTCAAACAATGGAATATAAGAACTAACAGCAATCCTACAAATAAAACAAAGTAATAGTCTAGTAACCAATTAATTGTAAAAATTTAATTTGAGATCAATAAAAGTATATAAATTGTACTAAACGAATTTTGAAATCCCAATTTCAGAGCAAAAACCAGAAGAGAAATCTATTCAACTACCTCTAAAAACCAGCTAGAAATTGAGAAATAGAATTTATTTATGCGAGCTAATTTTTGTCATAATGACAATTCACTTTTGATCAAATAAGTGATATTGCTTCCAAATAAAAAAGTTAACAAACCTAAAAAATTTTGAGTAGAAGATTATTTTTTCTAAATTAGACTTCAATAATTCCTTTGTTAACTTCAAAATGTAGTAGTATGAAAAGTGCGACAAAAATTTTAGCGGCCACATTTCTTGTTCTGATTATTTCCGTCGGGTGCAAGAAAGAGAGAGAGGGTGAAGGCCAAATAAAAATTCAAATAACGGATGCTCCGGCAGATTTCACCGAAGTAAATGTAAACATTACCGAAGTTTGGGCACATTATGCCGGTAGTGGTTCTTCCACAGATGGATGGGTACAATTAGATGCGATTCCAGGATATTATGATCTCCTACAATTGCAAAATGGACTTACGGCGGTAATTGCTAATCCAACCTCCATTCCAGTTGGAAAAATCACACAGATCCGATTAGTGTTAGGCGATAACAACTATGCTGTTGAAATGGTTGATTCAAATGCAGTTCAACATCCATTGTTACTTTCGAGCCAAGATAAAACGGGATTGAAAATCAATTTGAATTCCGATATTTTACCCGACCAAACAATTGTGGTAACATTAGATTTTGATGCCGGACAATCGATTGTAGAACAAGGAACGATGCAGTATCGATTAAAACCCGTTATCAAGGTAGAAGATGTTTTTTATATCCCTTAAATAGAGAATTGTTGCTGGTAGAATGATGATTGGTCATCACTAGTTTCAAATTGGCACTTTATTTGTGAAAGAAATAATAAAAAGATTGATATGAAAAAAGGAATCCTGTTGCTAACTGCGTTTGTTCTGTTGAGTCTATCAACTCATGCACAAACCAATAAGGAAGCGGAAAAAAAACCGAAAACCGAAACTAGTTCGAAGCAATCTGCTAAAAAAGAGAAAAAAGGTAAAAAGGAAGGTGAACAAAAAGGGAAATCCTCAGAAAAAAGAGCCAACGCTGAAGAAAAGTCAAATGGAGCTGCTTTCAGTGGAAAAGGAAAGGGAGGAGACAAAAATACGGTAGATCGTAAAAAGAAGGAAAAGAAGACCAAAAAAGAGAAATCAAGTACGAAGTGATTTCGTTCATTTTCATTCGGAAAAGTGAATAATGTTAAGTTTTATTCATTTCACCAGACTATTCGAAGTAAAAGGCAACCGGAAAAAGGTTGTCTTTCACTTTTTTGTATTGTTAAGATGATTTTTTAAACTCAATCTTTAATCATCATAACGAGTAAATTAGAAAAAGCCACATGAAAAAACACATTTTATTCCTCCTCTCATTCCTCGTTATTCACTCCGTTTTGGCTGATCAGTTGGATGGCCTTGCGGTTTTAAACTACTTGGTTTACGTGTTTTTACTTGAAACAATAGCAATTTTGGTGTTGCTTTTCTCCACCGGTTACCGTTTTACGCGAAAAGAACAAAAAGTAAACCCAACACTCAATGTTTCGGCGACGATCATTATCATTTGTTCCCTTTTCGCCATCGACGACTTAGGTTCTGGAATTGATCCTGGGTTTTTAGCTTTTAGTATCGGGATGATAGGCTTATCTCTCCTACTGATTTTCTTGAATTACTTTGTAGGTCGAAAAAAGCGAGGTTAAAGAGTTGATAAATAAATTTTTATGGGTCATAATATTAATAAAAATGTGTTTTATTTCTTCCATACACAAAATCAATTTGCGAAAAACCGTATATTCGAAAAAAATTAGTTGAATTTTACTTTCACCTTTCAGAAGAGAGTAATTTTCTATTTATAAAAAACAATATTTAACCCGTTTGTAATCACATTCACCAAATGAAAAATTGGATATTCCTCCTTATTCTTTTGCTTTCCACAAGCATTTTTGCTCAAGAAAAAGATTCTACCTTACAATTCGATGAAGAAACTAAAAAAGTATACCAAGGCGATCGTAAAATGTCGATGGATAATTTGTTTCAAATCATGCGACCTTATCCTGAAACATTCCGATTCATTGAGTCGGCAAGAGATAACAAATTCTACGCAAATGTTTTCTATGTCTTAGGGTCCATTCCGCTCGGTTTCACTTTGGGTTATTTTCTCCCGGCAAACAAATTCTTGTGGCAACCTTTTGTTGCAGGTGCAGCTCTTGTTGGAATTGCGATTCCTTTTCACGTAAAATACCTGCGCCAAACGCGCAGAGCCGTCGATTCGTACAACAATCGGAATGTGCAAAGTTTTCGTCATCCCAATGAAATCAATTGCTCGTTCGGTTTTACGCAACATGGTGTTGGCTTACAGATTCGGTTGTAGTGGAATTGGTTCATCTTGATGAAAATAAATAGAAACAAAAAAAGTTTATATAACGAAGTAACATGAATCTAATTTTCGCGAAACTGTATGAAAAATACGGCAAAAAGCAGGAGACAAAGAATACATCTATCTCGCTATATATCAGCATTTGTTATCTGTTTTTATCGCTTTTATTCTTGTTTCCAATTAAGGTTTTCCTTGAAAAAAATGGAATTTCACTGAATAGAACGAGTATATACAGTTCACTCTTCGTTATTTACACATTTACATACTTTTGTGTTTATCACATTTACATAAAGAAAAAAAGAATCCAAAAATTAACTAGAAAATTTCGCTCTATCAAAATCAGCACGTTTACTCTTTATGCATGTGCAATTGCAATTCCTCCTTTTCTTTTGCTACTTGTAGGTGTAAGTACTAAATATCTATTTGAGTAATAAAATGTAACAACATTATAATTGTGGTTAATCAATTTTAAACAAATGCCCACTCTGAAAAGCTAAAATTAAATGATTAAAATAAAACTAAATATTGAATTTGTTTTCATTTTTCTTTTTGGTTGCATGGCAACATACATAGAGTTTTTAAATATAAAAAGAAGCGCATTATTCTTTTCATGGATTGATTACGCTCCCTTTGTATGCTTAATCATTTCGATTGTTATATCTTTGATTCTTATAGTCATACGACATGGAAAGAGAAATTACTTTCCATTCTTAATCGGAATTGCTTTCTGTACAACAATACTAACACACAATCTGTATCTCAATTCACTAGAAAAATCAGCTATCCTCCTATTTGAAGCGAGAAATAATGAGATTGGAAATGATGGTGGACTAATTTTGTATTTCTATGAAAATGGTTTTTTAAAAGCGGAAAAAAGAGATCATTGGATGGTGACTAATTATTATGGTTATTATGATACAGAAAATGATACTATTTCGATAGACAATCCGGTTAGTAAGTATATTTCTGAAGAAGGTTATTTTGAGAGCGAATCAAAACTAGTATTTAATTGGGAAATCGAAATGGATGTCATTAAAAAATAATATTTAAAAGTTATCATAAGTCTAATCTCCATTTTTCTTACACTATGAAAAAAATTCAATTTGCTTTTCTATTCATAATAATTTTCACGAGTTGTAAAAATGAAACTCCTTTCGATCAATTTGATGTTGAAACTATCTCTGTTAATTTGAACTTTTACCCGAATCAACTGATTCAATATAAAAATGGTTATCTATGTTCAACAAGTTCATACAGCGATGAATATTTTAAACTAATTTACCTTGACAAATCGTTTAAAATAGACTCCACACATTCGAAAGAAATCAACCAAGGACTAAATGACAATATACAATCTATCTGGACATCGAATGATTCACTCTTCGTAATCACAAACTTACGTAACTACTCCATTTTATGCTATTGTAAAAACAAGTGGATTAAACTAAGTTCGGGCACTACCACAAAAGAAAACTTCATGCACCACGAACAAAATATTCCTTTGTACGAAGACAAAGAATACGCGGTAAGATCATGTTGTATGGGAGAATTTGGAGGTGCCATATATTTTCACCACAAAAAAAGCAAGCGCATTTTCAGTTGTCCGTCTACTTGTATTCAAGGAGTTGGTAAGTTTAATAATTCGTTTTATGTAAGTTCATCCTTAGCCCACATTGGTGGATTTTCAACAATTATTCGAATTAAGGATCCAAAAAAATTATACGAAATAAAAACCAAAAAACAACTGCTTGATTGTAGTTGGTACGATATCTATTCAAATGAACCTCCCGAATTCGAAATCAAACATCCAAAAGGATATGATAAAGGATATGAGACTATTATAGATTCATTTGAAATACTAATTAATAGTCAGTTTGAATTTAACAAAAATCTTTATTGGATTTATTCTGATAAAAAAAATACATACATTGGAACTGTAGAAAATAAAAAATTAATTCCACTCCAAAAAATAGTTTCTGATCATATTTACAGCAGTGGTGTGCGAGAACTCAAAAAAAATTCAGGTATTATTCCATTTCGATCAAAAAAAAATTCCGGTGTGATCATTAGGAAGAAAAACAAAATAAAAGTAGTTACCTTTTCATAATTCAAAATATGCTAAAGGTAAAAGTCTATTTTCCTTGTAGGAATAAACTTTCTAAATTATGTCAATAAATCCCATTTCAAACTAACATCCAAAAATCTTGCAGAAATTCACTTATCTTTGTCGCTGAAAACAAACATAATGAAATATTATTTTCTTTTGTTATCCGTACTTTTCCTTATGGGATGTGATGGATCAAAATTTACAAAAACACCAGAAAATCAATTTATTGGAAACTGGAAGCTGGTCGACCGAGGAATGTTTGAAAACATCGAAATTACGATTTCAAAAAACGAAAAAGGTGAATTTTCGGGTGTTATCAAAAAAATAAATGATAACAAATTCGTAAATCTTTTCATGGAAGTAGGGGATCAATTTCTTACGAATATCAAACGCCATTCAAACTTCGAATTTCAAATCACCGAGAAAAAAATTGCGGCTCCTCTCTTTGCTGCCTATGGTCAAAGTACAAATGCTGAATTCACCGTAACATTCGAAAACAAAAACACCATTCTTCTAGGCAATCAAGGAGGAGATGGAAAATACATCCGTATAAAATAAATGCAAACCACAATTCCTACCCTTTTCCCAAACGATTAACATTTATTCGAACGAATAAAAGCGAAATCATCCGTATTTTTGTAGCATGGATTACGAAATTGAAATTCGCTTTCGCGCGTTGACCAAAAAATTGGAAGAACAATTCGGCGAAGGACTCGATGTACAAGCCATTTTATTCTTGATTGGCGTGCAAGAATTGGGCTTGGGTTATAAAAAATTCAAAAAACAAGAAAAAACCGATTTGATGCACGTGGCAATTTGCACCTTGCTCGAACCCGCTGGATATTACGAATTTATAGGCCGCGACGAAGACAATTGGCCCCACTTTAAATTGGTCAAACAACTTCCTCCACTCGATGAACGCGATCAACAACATCTCATCAAAGAAGCGATCATCGATTATTTTGCCAACGAGGGAATTGAAGCATCTATAGAAAATAAAACCACAATCTAGCTTGGTGATTCCATTTTCATGGAAAAAACGTAAGTTTGTAACTCATTAACAAAACGAAATGGATTTTTGGATTCGCGCAGCACAGTTGGTGCTTTCTTTATCAATATTAGTCGTTCTACACGAATTTGGTCATTACATTCCTGCCAAACTTTTCAAAACACGTGTAGAGAAATTTTATTTGTTCTTCAACCCTTGGTTTTCCTTGTTTAAACGAAAAGTAGGTGAAACCGAATGGGGAATTGGTTGGTTGCCTTTGGGTGGCTACGTGAAAATTGCCGGAATGGTGGATGAATCCATGGACAAAGAGCAGTTGAAAGAACCCGCAAAACCATGGGAATTCAGATCCAAACCAGCTTGGCAACGTTTGATCATCATGATTGGTGGTGTGACGGTCAACTTGATCCTAGGAATCTTGATTTACATTTTCGTCTTGTTTTCATTTGGGTACGACACCTTAAAAACCGACGATTTAAAAGCAGGTTTGGCTGTACATCCATACATGGAACAATTTGGTTTCAAACCGGGAGACGTCGTGCTTTCCGTTGACGGGAAAAAATTGGATCTTCCAACGGATGCAACACTCGAAATTTTGTTCCGTGGTGGAAGAAATGTGGTTGTGAAACATTTGGATGGAAAAACCGAAACCTTGAATCTTCCAGAAGATGTAGACTACAAAATGTTTGAAAACAATGCACTTCCTGCTTTCAGTTTGCGAACAAATACCGAAAAAATTCACCTTTTCTTTGCACTCAACGACTTCCAGAACAGCATCAAAAAAATGGATGTACTGTATTCAGTAAATGGAAAAAAATTGAATGAAATCAGTGATTTGAAACAAGAAACCGCCATTAAAATGGCTCGCATCGAGGTCATTCGCGACCAAGACACCTTGATCCAGACACTTCCAGGAGCAAGTCTGAGCAAAGCATTGGTAAGCTGTTTCCCTGCATTGTGGTCTGGAATGAAAACGAATGACAAACTTTTGTCCATCAACGGAAATGCAATTGAATATCATGATCAAGTGGGATCCGAATTGTATTCCAACAAAAACAAAGATGTAGAACTCGCCGTTTTACGTGGCAAGGATACCGTTCAATTGACAAGTAAAATTGCTGAAAGTGGGATGTTGGGTGTTTCATTCAAGGATTTAAAACCGATCGATAAACAAGCCATTCACCGTGTGTACCCAAGCTTTGGAGAAAGTATTCAAAAAGGCTGGAACAAAGGATTTTTGACTTTGAGCGACTATGTTTCTCAAATGAAATTTGTTTTCACGAAAAAAGGTGCAGGTTCAATCAGTGGATTTGGTGGAATTGGTAAAATGTTCCCTCCAACGTGGGATTGGGAAGTTTTCTGGATGAACACCGCATTCATTTCCATTGTATTGGCATTCATGAATATCTTGCCGATTCCAGCACTAGACGGTGGGCATGTTGTATTCTTGTTGTATGAAATCATCACCGGAAAAGAAGCCCCACAAAAAGTATTGGAATATGCGCAGTACGTTGGTTTCATTCTTCTGTTGAGCTTGATGCTTTACGCCAACGGAAACGATATTTTCCAAGCCTTCTTCAAGTAGCAAACGAAATAAATTGACATAAAAAATCCCGATTAAGAAAATTAGTCGGGATTTTTATATCTTGTTTTATCCATTCACTTTCAATACCTGAACGGATTCCGTACCCTTCTTACCTTGCACCGTTACACGGTAATTTCCTGTAGAAAGTTCTGATAAATCCATCGGAATGTGGTGTGTGGCTGGAGAAAGATTTCCATCGTACAAAGTCTTAACGAATCGTCCTTGAATATCGAAAAGATCTATTTTCACCGATGATCCTGTTCCATCCACTTTTAGCGTCGCTTGACTCGTACATGGATTCGGATACACCATCAAGGACGATTTACTGATATTCGACTCGTTTAAGCCCAAATTACATGCACCCAAAATGTTGTGGAAAGTCACCTCGTGTTCAAACAAGGCCTGAATCTCGGTTGCATCTACGACAAACCAATCTTTCAACACGGATGCATATACATCTCGAAAATCGACTTGCATCGGAATTCCAGCTTGTTCCACCACTTGATCGGGAACCACTGGATTTGGTCCATACACAGCGGAATTGATGCATCCTCCAAACAAGAATAAGGGAGCTGCATCCCCGTGATCGGTACCAAAACTCGCATTAGACGCAATCTGACGGCCAAACTCGGAGAAGGTCATTCCGGCAACACGTTCTTCCAAGCCCAACAAAGACAAATCATCTTGAAAGGCGGCAATTGCATCGGATACTTTTTTCATTAAATTGGCATGTGTTCCTTGGGTTGTATTCGTTTCCAACACTTGCGAATCGTGCGTGTCAAACCCGTTTACATTGAGAATATATACTTTGGTTTTTAACCCTCCTGAAATCATCTGAGCCACATAGCGCAACTGTTTTGCCAATTCGTTGTTGGGGTCATACATCGTCGAAAGCGTATTTCCTGCATTGGCAGCGTCGTTGATTTGACCTCCATACGCATTGGTTTGCGCAATGATCGTGGTCAAAAATTCCATGTGCGAACCATAATAGGTTCCATCGTTCACCCCGTTTCCATTGGGTAAATTAACACTCTGAAACGGATCAACCACTGTATGTGAAAAATTCGCCATCAAACCCTGACAGGTTGCTGAAACCTCATATCCCATACTGATCGCAAACGGATCGGGATAAGTCGCATTGGGATAATCTTCGGGATAATTGGGGTATTTTTCATCGAAATGTCTACCCAACCAACCGCGTGTTGCTAAGGGATCGATCATACCACTCGTCCAAATATCCATGGAACGGAAATGCGAACGGTTTTGCTCAGGATATCCCACATTTTGAATGATCGACAATTTTCCCGCATTGAACATATTTGCCATTCCAGTCATCGACGGGTGGAAAGCATTTGTCGGTGTAATCTCCAAAAGACTGCTTTCTGGCAAAAGAATATTATCCCGTTGAATCACTAAATTGTCGTATTGATCTAATGGAATCAAGGTGTTTAACCCATCATTCCCTCCGTTTAATCGGATAATCACCAATACGCGATCCTCTACCGACTTGGGTACCAAAAATAAATCCTTGGTTACAGCTTCCAACGATAAATCCTTAAACATAAAAGGAACTGTCATCGAAGCAAGCGACATATTTTTTACAAAACTTCTTCTTTTCATAACTTCCAGTTTAGGATTAAATCATTTGAAATTCGGGCATTTTAAACAACTGTGACAAAGTCAATGCCACGCGAATACGAACGGGATCGGAGAAGGTCACGTTGGTTGGGTCTGCCAAATATTCGTTGTACTGAATCGTCCATTCAAAATCGGGTAAACCATTCGTCAAAATTGCTTTCAACGTGGCGGTTTTGATCGCATCCAAGCCCTTCGGGCAAAAAACCGTTTTGATGTCTTCTATCACTTGCGGAGCAGAAGAAGGCAATGAAAGTCCATTCAAAAAGGCTAAATGATTCACACCAAATTGATTTCCATTCACATTAATTCCTCCTGCAAGTGTTGCATAATCGGATAAATCAAAACGCAACTTGATGAAACTGGAATTCGCCCACAAACGGGTATAGGTGGGTGCTTGGTAATAGGCTGTCCAACCTCCCACACTCGGTGGTTTGGCATAATCCATTCCCAAAACACTGATGAATGTGTATAACTGAAAATAAATTTGATAGCGAATATCTAACGCATAATTGGGTGTGGATAAAGTAGAATTATACAACGAGAAAGCATATTCGACCGGATTTTTAATAATCGTTCCACGCAATGCAACGGAATAAAAATGCTGACTCTTGAACAATTGCTCTAGTACGGGCAACACTTCAAAATCATGATCGATCAACGTTTGAGCCAATTCAGCAATTACTGTGTCCTCCACCGTTTGAGTCACGTCGTAATTCACGAACCAACGATACAATTTTCGGCAAATAAACGTAGCTAACTCGGGTTGCTCAAAAATAACATCGATGTACTGTGCATATTCTTGATCTCCTGCATTAGCAATAGTTGTATTATTAAAATGTTCGGACAATGTTTTGGTTGTTTCATCGTGTAAGATCGGATAAAAAACCGCTGAAGTATTGGATTCAGTTGTAGAACCAAAACCTTGAATAGTCCAACCAGTAAGGATTTTTGCTCCCATCAACACATCTTGCTCTTTGAACGTCGAATAATCCCCTTCTCCAATTTGTGGTCCTTTTCCAATCGAGTACAATTCAAGTAACTCACGGGAATAATTTTCGTTCGGACTAAACTTATTGTTCGATGCACCGTTCAAGAAAACGAGCATACAGGGATCAACGGTCATGGCTTTCACCAAAGCTTTGAAATTACCTAACGCATGTGTTCGTATCAATTCGTGGTAATTGTAAGTCGCTCTCGAATCAAACGTAAACTCTGCAGCAAAATGGTTGTGCCAAAACAAACACATTTTTTCTTGAATGGAATACTGATTGGCGTTTAAGCGTTCCATGATTCTTGCCATTAACGAAATACGCCTTGTGTTTTCCGTTCCGCTTGGATTGGCTGCTGGCAAGGGCGAATTCACCCAAGTTGTTCCAACGGACGCTACCGCTTCATCTGCTGAAAAAGCAAGTGGAGGTGCTGTCGGAACCAATGTCAACAATTGATTGACTGCATTTTCCATGCCTGAATCAACAGTGGTTTGAATTTGCTGAAAAGTAGGTCCGTAAATGGTTCTTCGTAGTAGATGTGCCGCTTCTGCATTTGTCCAACTTCCCGTGTAGGGAGCCAAACTCAGTGAAACGGGAACCTCATTTTCTTCCTCGGGTCTCATAGAATCGTTTTTGAATAATCTAAGTTAATTCAAAAAACATTCCACTATAAAAAATGATTAAAAATTAACTCAAGACAATCAAAATTGAATTAATCTTCACGTAAAAATGAAAGATTTCGAATTAAACCGACGTATTTGGTTCGTTTCACAGCACTTTGTTGGAACAATGCTTGAAAGGTTTCTTGAGTCAATTCTTCCCATTCCGATGATGAAAACGACAACAAACGTTCGTTGGGAGTAAATTCAATTACTTGGTGGGGTTTGGAAAATCGATTCCAAGGACATACATCTTGACAAACATCACATCCAAACATCCAATTTTGCATTTTTCCTTTGAATTCCTTTGGAAGTAGTTCATCTTTTAATTCGATGGTCAAGTACGATATACATTTGGATCCATCCACCACATAAGGTTGATCCAATGCTCCTGTTGGACAAGCATCCACACAACGCGTACACGTTCCACAGTAATCTTTGATCGCACCATCCGGTTCTAATTCTAAGTCAATAATCAATTCGGCAATAAAGAAAAAAGAACCTGCTTTGGGATGTATTAAATTACCATTTTTCCCCAACCAGCCCAATCCTGATTTCTTGGCCCAGGCTTTATCCATTACAGGTGCAGAATCCACGAAAACACGACCATCTACCTCGCCAATTCTAGATCGAATTTCTTCTAAAAAACGAAACAATTTCTGTTTGATGACATCATGGTAATCTTGGCCATAGGCATATTTCGAGATTTGAGGAGTATGTGGATTTTGAACTTTTGAAGGGAAGTAATTCAATAATAGGGAAACCACCGATTTAGAACCTTCCACCAACAAACGTGGATCCAAACGCTTATCAAAATGATTTTCCATGTAGGCCATTTTTCCGTGCTTACCATCTTTTAACCATTTTTCCAACCTCGGTGCTTCTTCCGCTAAAAAATCAGCTTTGGAAATACCACAAAACTGGAATCCCAGTTCGTAGGCAATGTCTTTGATTATTGAAGTATGCTTAGAAACTCTACTCATTCAAATAATCCCCCTTGGAAATAACCTAAATCTTTGCCTAGATGCTTGTAGGCTTTTTCTGTTACTTTTCTTCCTCTTGGCGTACGAATTAAAAAACCTTCTTGAATCAAATACGGTTCATATACTTCTTCGAGTGTCCCGGCATTTTCACCAATCGCTGTTGCAATGGTAGTCAAACCAACAGGTCCACCGTTAAATTTATCAATTATAGAGCGCAAAATACGGTTATCCATTTCATCCAAGCCATATTTATCTACATGCAATGCATCCAGCGCAAAATGAGCGATTTCTATGTCAATCTTTCCGTTCCCTTTCACTTCTGCGAAATCACGAACACGACGCAACAAAGCATTAGCAATTCGAGGTGTTCCACGGCTTCTACTCGCAATGGAAAAAGCTGCATCTTCGTTGATTGGAATACGCAACAAATCAGAAGAACGTTCAACAATCATTGTCAAGGTTTTGCTATCATAATATTGCAAACGCGAATTAATTCCAAATCGAGCGCGTAAAGGCGCTGTAAGCAACCCCGATCGAGTTGTTGCACCAATTAATGTAAAGGGATTCAATGCAATTTGAACTGTTCTTGCATTGGGTCCACTATCAATTAAGATATCAATGACATAATCTTCCATCGCGGAATACAAGTATTCCTCAATTACCGGACTCAAACGGTGAATTTCATCAATAAAAAGAACATCTCCTTGATCCAAGTTAGTTAAAAGTCCAGCTAAATCTCCTGGTTTATCTAATACAGGGCCGCTAGTCACTTTAAAACCAACTCCCAATTCATTTGCAATGATATTTGCCAAAGTAGTTTTACCCAATCCGGGAGGACCATGTAACAAAACATGATCTAATGGTTCTCCTCTACCCTTGGCAGCTTTCACAAATATGGATAAATTTTCGACTACCTGATCTTGACCTGCAAAATCAGACAACAACTTAGGTCGTAGGACTTTATCGTAATCCTTTTCTCCATTTTGTTCTAGTTCGTCCCTATAATCGAATGATTCTTCCAATCTTAATTTGATTTTTGTCAAAAATACAAAAGCCCTACCAAATGGAAGGGCTTTCAGAAATATTTATTTGAATTCTAGTGTTCTTCTTCTCCGTCCGCCAATGGAACAGTTTGAGGAATAAAGTCATTTTCTGCACCTGGCTTAGAATAATCATACGGCCAACGGTGTACAGTTGGCAATTCTCCTGGCCAGTTACCATGAACATGTTCTACTGGTGTAGTCCACTCCAATGTATTTGAATTCCATGGGTTCTGAACTGCTTTTGGACCACGATAAATACTGTAGAAGAAATTGAACAAGAAAATTGCTTGTCCTAATGCTGCAATAATTGCAAACACAGTAACAATCACATTCAAATCCATAATCATTTCGAAAGAACTTTGGTCAAACTCACCGTACACAGAGTAATCGTAATAACGACGAGGTGCACCAGCTAATCCTACAAAGTGCATTGGGAAAAATACACCATAAGCACCAACTAAAGTTACCCAGAAGTGAGCATAACCTAAACGTGTATTCATCATTTTACCGTACATTTTTGGGAACCAGTGATAAACACCTGCAAACATTCCGAATACTGCCGACATACCCATTACAATGTGGAAGTGAGCTACTACGAAATACGTATCGTGTACTGCAATATCCAAAGCTGAATCAGCTAAGATAATACCTGTAACACCACCTGTAATGAACGTTGAAACCAAACCGATTGCAAACAACATCGCAGGAGTTAAGATCAATGAACCTTTCCAAAGAGTTGTTAAGTAGTTAAATACTTTTACAGCTGAAGGAATAGCAATTAGCAATGTAGTAAATACGAATACGGATCCTAAGAATGGATTCATCCCCGTAACAAACATGTGGTGACCCCAAACGATAAACGATAAGAAACCAATTGCTAAAATAGATCCAATCATAGCACGATAACCGAAAATAGGTTTACGCGCATTTGTTGAAATAATTTCGGATGATAAACCTAATGCAGGTAACAATACGATGTATACCTCAGGGTGACCTAAGAACCAGAATAAATGCTGATACAAAATTGGAGATCCACCATGGTTTTCCAACATTTCACCACCAACAATGATGTCTGATAAATAAAAACTTGTTCCAGCCAAACGGTCCATCATCAACAACAATGCTGCAGACAATAAAACTGGGAAAGATAGTACCCCTAAAATTGCAGTAACTAAGAAAGCCCAAATAGTTAAAGGCATACGAGTCATGCTCATTCCTTTTGTACGCAAGTTCAATACGGTTACGATGTAGTTCAAAGATCCGATCAAAGAAGAAGCAATGAATAAAGTCATCGAAAACAACCACATTGTCATTCCTAATCCTGAACCTTCCACTGACTGAGGCAAAGCAGAAAGTGGAGGATAAATTGTCCAACCTGCCATTGCTGGTCCCGTCTCAATAAACAAAGAAGCTAACATAATCATCGATGAAAGGAAGAACATCCAGAAAGAAAGCATGTTCAAAAATCCTGACGCCATATCACGTGCACCAATTTGCAACGGAATTAGTAAGTTAGAAAATGTTCCTGATAAACCACCTGTTAACAAGAAGAAAACCATGATTGTACCGTGAATGGTTACTAAACCTAAGTACATATTTTCTTTTAAAACACCACCTGGCGCCCAAGTTTCACCTAAAAACAGAGATAAGAAATCAGAACTTTCTCCAGGCCAAGCCAATTGAATACGGAATAGAATCGAAAGCATCATTGCAACCAACCCCATGAAAACAGCAGTAATCAAAAACTGCTTTCCAATCATTTTATGATCCTGGCTAAAAATGTACTTTGATACGAAACTTTCTTCATGGTGATCATGATGAGCATCGTGATGTCCGTGTGCATCGTGTGTTAAAGTTGCCATTTTATTACTTATTACTATTAATGAATTATTTTAATGCTACTTTTAAAGAATCTTTAGACATAACTGATGTAGAATCAGAAGCAGCTGGTGCAGGTGCGGCAGCTGTTGCCATAAATTCATCCTTGAATGTTTTCTTTGACTTCTTCCATGCTTTGTATTGTTCTGGAGAGTCAACAACAACGATCATCTTCATTTTGTAATGTGCACCACCACAAATTTTGTTACACATCAACACGTAATTGAATTTGTCATCGTTTTTCTTTTCACGCATCTCCTTTGTTGTAAGAGTTGGCGTAAATTTAAAACGAGTTGTTAATCCAGGTACGGTATTCATTTGTGCTCGGAAATGAGGGAAATATGCCGAGTGAATCACATCCTTAGCACGGAAAGTCATTTCGTATTCTTGATTTACCAACAAATGCAAGGTATCCTTTTGAATAAAATCGTCATAAGCACGAGCATCTAACTTGCTATTGTGACGTTCACGCATCTGGTACAACAAACGTAACAAACGAGTTTTGCGATCCAAATCAGCTTCCATTTTCTCTTTTTCTTCAGGAACAAAAATCAGCTTAGGATTGTTCAATTTTTCTTCTAAAAGTTTTATTCCAAGAACAGTTCCGTCTGCTTTTCCAAATTCCATCAATTGAATTGCAGAATCCAATGTTGCAGTTGTTAATAAAGCCAATTCGTTTGCTTGTGTTGTTAATTTGTAGTCAAACAAACCTAATTGATTGTCTTCACCTGCATAACGCGCAGTCCAGTCAAACTGCTTAGAAAACAACTCAACACGAATCGCTTCTTTACTTGAATCACCCGTAATATCATTCCAAGATTTCAAACCCAAAATGATGATGAAAGCCAAAACGATTGCAGGTACAACTGTCCAAATTAACTCTAATTTATTGTTGTGTGGGAAGTAAAATGCTTTCACACCTGGTTTGCGAACATATTTGTAAGCAAAAACAAACAACAAGGTATTTGTTAAAAAGAATACTGCAATAATGATGACAAAGTTGATATTCAATAACCAATCCGTTTCAACACCATGAATGGATGCAGCATCTCCACGACCTGTCCAACCAAAATTTGTCATCAAATAAATAAATCCTCCGTAGAAAAACAACATGAAAGCAATTAACAAAGATGCATTCAAGCGGTTGTCTCTGTTGGAAATATCTTCTTCTCTTCTATTTCGCATTTTAGAAGAAAGCTCATACAAACGTACTAACTGTGCTACAGCTAATACACCAAGTACGATTACAACCAAAGTGATTAATTTAATACTCATTTCTTTTTTGTATTGTCAATGAAAAATTCGGATTATTAAATTTCGTGGTGAAAACTTTCATCCAAGAATGGGTGATTCTTCACAGTTAAAGGTGCTTTCGTCAAGTTTGTTAAAATTACTCGAACGAATAACCCTAAAACTGCTAAAAGCAAACCTATTTCCAAGAAACCAATGGAAGCATTTTGTCCCATAGATCCACCCATTACCATAATATATACATCCATCCAGTGTCCGAACAAAACGATAAGTCCAACAAAAGATAAGATTCCAGCATGTCTTTTTGCGTCACGAGACATCAAAAGCAACATTGGGAACGCAAAGTTCACGAAGAACATACCAAAGTACAAGAATTTGAAATGCTCAATACGCGTAATATAGTAAGCAACTTCTTCTCCAATGTTTGCATACCAAATCAACATGAATTGTGAGAACCACATGTATGACCACAAGAAACTTGTTGCAAAAGTCCATTTACCTAAATCGTGGATGTGACTTTCGTTTACTTTTGGTAAATAACCTAACTTTTTCAAGTAAAGAGTTAAAGTTACCAATACGATCATCGTAGTACACCACATTCCAGCAAACACATACCATCCAAACAAAGTTGAATACCAGTGAACATCGATGGACATAATCCAATCCCAAACAGAAGTTGAACTAAATACAGCGAAAAACACTAAGAACAAAGCTCCTTTTTTGTAGTTTGTAAAGTGAATTTCTGTTCCACCTACTTGATCCTCTTTCAATGAACGCATTCTAAATCCTCTCCAGAAAATGAAGTAAGTTGCTACATAAACAACCAAACGAATCCAGAAGAAAATTTTGTTTAAGTAAGGTGATTTAGCTACAATAATTTCATCGTAGTGGTGACTCCCTTCTGTCAAATATGCAGGATCCATCCAAAGATAAATGTGAGCACCATCCAACAAAGTGATCACCAATTGTGTTACAATCAACAAGATGATACCAACTGGTAAAAATCCAGCTACTGCTTCAATTACACGTTTAACAGATGCATACCAACCTGTTTCTGTTGCATATTGCAATGCTAAGAAGAACAAAGCTCCTAATCCGATTCCAAAGAAGAAAAAGCTGTTCACCAACAAGTTTGCAGATAATCGCTGACCTAAATGATGTCCATGATCATGACCAAATTCTAACGCAACTCCCACTCCTGTGAAAGCCAATCCAACTACTAAAAGAATAATAGTTAATAGATTTGCGCTTTTTGTAATTTTGAATTCCATTTCTATACTAATTTCAATTCAGTGATTAATTTTTACCTGTAGTTAATGAATCAGCTACAACAGGAGTAGCTGCTGAACCATTACCGTAATCTGCGTTTTGGAACTTCTTAATGTAATGAACCAACGTCCAGATTTCTTTCTTGTTAACTTGTGAAGCATGTGAACCCATCATACCTTTACCATAATAGATAGAATAGAACATTTGTCCATCAGCAATCGTCAAGTTCTTGTAGTCTGGAACACCACTGTAAGCTCCGCTAGCAACCATAGGACCGTTTCCATCTCCTTTTTCACCGTGGCAATGCATACAGTTTGCTGCATACAATTCTTTTCCTTTCTTGAAAATAGCTTCTGAATTTTCAGCGGTCAATTTAATTGGATTCATATCAGCTGCTGAAGCATTGTATTCAAAATCTGGAGTTGTATTCGAAGAGTACTCATACGCGGTTAAACCATGTGTTGTAGCAAATGCTGCAGATGGCAAACGATTGTATGGTAACATCAATAAAACTTCTTCTTCATTCGTTCCGTAAAAAGGAATCGTAAATTTCGGTGGAGTCAATGCGGATTGAGTACCCGTCATTTTCTCGTTGATTCTTCCTCTTACTTCACCATAGTCAACGTAAGGCTCAATTGCCGGCGAACGATACATGTCTGGCATGTATTCAAAACCAGCACTGTCTGGATTCGTAGTACAAGACCCGATCAGTAAACTTGTTACTGCAACGAGAGATATACTTGAAACTACTTTAAACACTTTATTCATCGCTTTGATAAATTATCTTTTGTCTTATGATAGACTATTTAACTTCTTTTTGATCTATTTCAACAACACCTGTTGATTTCAACATTTCTTCCAACTCCTCAGCTGTGAACTTTGAATTTTCAGACATTCTGAATTCCATAACAAAGCGATCATCTGTTGTACGAGGATCTGGATTCTTTGCTGGGATTCCTGGAAGAGTTTTGTTACGTAACAAATACGTGATAGCCATACCGTGTGCAGCACACAAAACAGTAAACTCAAACGTAATTGGAACGAAAGCCAACATGTTTTCTAAATACGATCCATTTGGTTTACCACCAATGTTCATCGGCCAGTCTACAATCATAAAATATCTCATTCCGATTGTTGCCAATGTCATCCCTGTTAAACCATACAAGAAAGCCATGATTCCCAAACGTGTATTTTTCACTCCAATAATTGGATCGATACCGTGAATAGGAAATGGAGAAAACACTTCAGCTACTTTAACACCTTTTGCGACCAATTTCTTTGCACCATCTTTTAGTACATCGTCATCGTCATACATTGCATAGATTATTTTTTCCGCCATGACTCCTTATTAATGATTGTTATTAGATTCTGTTTCATGTCCGTGATCGTCGTGACCATGGTGTGTATCTGGTGCATTCTTATAGGATTCACCAGAAGACTTTAAGATTGTTTTCAACTCCGCAATCGGCAATACCGGGAAGAAGCGAGCAAACAACAAGAAGAATACAAAGAATAAACCGATTGTTCCTATATAAACCGCGATATCAATGTGACTTGGATAGTGCATTGACCATGCAGCAGGTAAGTAATCACGGTGAATTGAAGTTACGATAATTACATAACGCTCAAACCACATACCGATGTTTACAACAATAGAGATAATGAAAGTAAACACCAATGAACGACGTAATTTTCTAAACCACATCAACTGTGGAGAGATTACGTTACATGTCATCATTGACCAGTATGCCCACCAGTATGGACCCGTTGCACGGTTGATGAATGCATACGATTCATATTCTACTCCAGAATACCATGAAATAAATAACTCGGTAATATATGCAGTTCCTACAATTGAACCTGTAACCATGATTACAATGTTCATGTATTCAATGTGGCGTGTGTGGATGTAAGCTTCAAACTTAAATGCTTTTCGCATGATCAACATCAAAGTTTGTACCATGGCAAATCCAGAGAATACCGCTCCAGCAACGAAGTATGGAGGGAAAATCGTGGTATGCCATCCTGGAATCACCGATGTAGCAAAGTCGAAAGATACAATCGAGTGAACCGAGAATACCAATGGAGTTGCTAAACCTGCAAGTACCAAAGAAACCAATTCAAAACGATTCCATTGTTTTGCCTTACCTGACCATCCAAAAGATAAGATCGAGTACATTTTCTTTGGAATTGGACGTTTAACACGGTCTCTTAATGTAGCAAAATCAGGAATCAAACCGATGTACCAGAATACGAAACCTACTGATAAATACGTTGAGATCGCAAATACGTCCCACAACAACGGAGAGTTGAAGTTTACCCACAATGAACCGAATTGGTTAGGCAACGGAAGTACCCAATAAGCCAACCAAATACGTCCCATGTGAATCAAAGGGAAGATACCTGCCATGAATACCGCGAAGATAGTCATCGCTTCTGCTGAACGGTTAATCGCCATTCTCCATTTTTGACGGAACAATAACAATACTGCTGAGATCAATGTACCGGCGTGACCAATACCTACCCACCATACGAAGTTGGTAATATCCCAAGCCCAACCAATTGTTTTGTTCAATCCCCAAACACCAATACCAGTTCCTAATAAGTAAAGAATTGCTCCTACTCCATACAAACCGAGAATTAATGCGATCGAGAATAATAAGTACCAAGTTTTTGGCGCTTTGTCCTCAATAGGTCTACATACGTCTGCCGTAATGTCTGCATACGTCTTGTGTCCTAAAATCAGAGGCTCTCTTATTGCTGATTCCTTGTGCATTTCAATCTAATTTATGCGATTAATGATGTGCTTTTTTATTTCCGTGTCCTTCCGCATGTGCTTCATGTCCGTGCTCTTCTTTTTGTAAGCCAGCCAAAACAGCATTTTCTTCGTTGCGAACTTTCACTTTGTACCAGATATTCGGTTTCACTCCAATTTCTTCCAATGCTTGGTATGCACGGTTGTCTTCAGAACTCTTACGAACCATTGATTTGATATCATTCCAGTCACCTACGATGATTGCATTTGATGGACAAACTTCAGCACAAGCTGTTGTTACATCTCCATCTTGAACTGGTCTACCTTCTTTCTTTGCAACCAATTTTCCTGCTTGGATTTTCTGAACACAGAATGAACATTTTTCCATTACACCACGTGTACGAACTGTAACATCTGGATTCAATACCATACGACCTAAATCATCTTGAGCAGGGTTTACTTGCGTAAACTTCTTGTAAGATGGGTAATTGAACCAGTTGAAACGACGTACTTTATATGGACAGTTGTTTGCACAGTAACGTGTACCGATACAACGGTTGTAAGCCATTTGGTTTAACCCTTCGTTGGAGTGGTTAGTAGCTGCAACTGGACAAACTGTCTCACATGGAGCGTGATTACAATGGTGACACATCATAGGCATGTGAACCACCTTCGGATTCAATGAAGCGATTTCCGCCTCATCGTAATTAAAGTTTTTCTTATCTTTCTTCGTTCCGATTGCAGCCTCTTCGTCTGTTGAGAAATAACGATCGATACGTAACCAATGCATTTCACGACCTCTGCGAACTTCATCTTTACCAACAACAGGTACGTTGTTTTCAGATTGACAAGCAATTAAACAAGAACCACATCCATAACATTGATTCAAATCAATTGTCATTCCCCAACGGTGACCAATTTTTTCAACTGGATGAGCTTCCCATAAGTCAAACTCAGAAACAGGAGCTTTTACGTGTTCTCCATGCTCGTTCACTTTCATCAAAGTATGAGCTGGGTTGTATGCTTCTTTTCCTTCGTGTTTGTATGTTCCAAAAGTTGTTTCACGGATAATCGAATGACGACCCATCACCGTATGGTGAATCTGTGTTGCAGCAATTGGATATAATTCATTTCCTTTTGTTACTGTTGCTGATGCATTGAATTGGTAAGTTCCATTTTCAAAAGAAACAAAACGGAATGCATTTTGACCAATTGGTTTGCGTTTTCCATTTTCATCTGTATCAAAACCACCATATTCTTTGGTTTGGTATGCTGCATTTCCGATGTTTTCATCGTTAGCACCACGACCATACCCCAAGGCAACACCTACAGTTCCGATTGCTTGTCCAGGTAAAGGATATACAGGCAAAGTGAAAGATGCTCCTCCAACTTTGATTGTTGCAACTGTCAATCCATTCTCTTGGTCATACGTTGTTTTGTAACCTGCTTTTTCCATTTCAGCAGGATTCATCGTAATGTAGTTATCCCAAGTAACTTTTGTTATTGGATCTGGCATCTCTTGCAACCAAGGGTTGTTTGCTTGAAGACCTGAACCAATTCCATTTTTTTGGTATAAAATTACCTCAGTACCAGAAACCGATTTCACTTGGTTTGCTAATCCAGATAGAGCTGATTCGTTGAAAGCTACTGCTTCACCAGCAGGCAATGTTAATTCGATACAGCTATCGTGGATTGCTTTGTTCCAATATGTATGGAAATCTGCGTATTTTGTTTGAAGAGGGAAACCATTTACTTCCCAATTCTTTTTAATCAAATCGTAAACAACTTTCGAATCTTTTCCTCCGCGTTTCGCTTGACCAGCCCAAACCAAGAAAGATTCTTGTGCAGCTGCTGTATCAAACAATGGACGAATAGATGGTTGTGCTAATGCATAATGGTTGGCTTTCGGATTGTAATCATTCCAAGCTTCCAATGCATGATGATCAGGAGTGATGTATGAACACAATGAAGCAGTCTCATCTGCATACGAAGCTGTTGAAATAGTCAATTCAACATTTTTCAAAGCTTTTGCAAATGCATCTCCGTTAGCTAATGTGTAAGCAGGATTTGTTCCGTAGAAAATAACTGCTTTCGGCGCTTTTCCACCAATTACATCAGAAACAAATTGATTCATTTTCGCATCTTCAGAAGCAAACATTCTTACTTCGTTGTTCAAATCAATTGTTGTTCCGTAGTTTCCAAGAACAGCATTCAATTTGTTTGCTAAAATCTGAACTGCTTTGTTATTTGAACCTGCAACTACCAAAGATTTTCCTTTAGATGCTGCTAATTCTTTATATGCTTTGTCTAAAACAGCAGCAACATTCTTATCAGCGAAAATTGTCGAAATTCCAGTATCAACACCTGCTTTTTTCAACAAATAAGCCAAAGCATTTGCTTCTTCAGACGGCTTAATCATTCCGCGGTAATCTGCATTTGAACCCGTGATAGACATGATGGATTCAAATTGGAATAATTTAGACATCCATTCATTGTCTGGATTTCTATTTTCTCCAAATTGAGATTGATATTCATTCGAAAGCAACCAAGTACCTAAGAAATCAGCTCCAACAGAAACAATTGTTTTTGCTTTTTCGAAATGATAATCAGGAATAACTGCTTTACCGAATGAAGCTAAATTTGCTTGACGAATTCCTGCGTATGAAACAGCGTCATATTGAATCAACTCAAAATTTGTAGCTCCTTCTTTCCCACCAGTTACCATTTGCTGAAGCGCTGCGATAGCAGAATAAGTTGAAGGAGAAATAATTGTATTTGAAACGACTACTACTTTTCCATTAGCAGCAGCAATTGATTTCAATTTTGACGTAATTTCTGCATCCACTTCAGCCCATGATTTGCTTTCTTTTCCTTTCATTGGAGAAGTCAAGCGAGCAGAATCGTACAAAGGTAAAACGGAACCAACAATTTGTGGGTTCACATTTCCTTTTGTAAAACCGAAGTCTTTATTTCCTTTGATGAAGATTGGTCGACCTTCACGAGTTTTTACTAAAATACTTGCATAAGATGCTCCGTCGTAGTACGTAGAAGCATACCAAGTTGGCATCCCTGGAGTAACGTTCTCCGGTTTGTTTACGTAAGGTATTGCTTTTGTTACAGGAGCTTCACAAGCTGCAACAGTTGCTGCGGCAACGCTAAATCCTAAAAACTTCAAGAAGTCGCGGCGTGCAGTTGATGTTTCCTTCAAATTTTCGTCTGACAAAAATTCTTCCACGGTCATGGATTGTGGAAACTCTTGGTCTCTGTGTTGAAGAAATTCTGGTGTTTCTTTCAACTCTTCAAGACCTTTCCAATATTTTCTAGTCATTCCCATATGCTTTTAAGCCTTCTCTTGTTTGATTAATAGTGACATTTTGCACATTCCCAGCCACCTAATTCTTTCACTGTTACTTTTCCGTCTTCCAAATATTTGCTATACAAAGACTTGTCGTTGTTCAACAAACGCTTATGGATTTCATTGTAGTAACCATCGTTTTTACCATCTAATGATCCCGCGTGAATTTCTTTTTCACCGTGACATTCGATACACCATCCCATTGTTAGAGTTGGTTTAGTCAAAACAACGTTACCTTCAATTTTATTTAATTCCTGAACTGGAACTACACGAGCCGTTTCTTTTTGCTTAGTCATATCACCATGACATTGTTTACAGTCGATTCCACCAACTACAACGTGTTGAGAGTGATTGAAGTAAACGTGATCAGGTAATACGTGTACTTTGTTCCATTTGATTGGTTTTGTTTTACCCGTATACGATCCTGCCCCCTCTGTAGACCAACCAGCTGCTTCATAAATTTTAGCAATTTTTGATTGTTGAGCAGCATCTTTACCGTTGATTTGCTTGTGACAGTTCATACAAACATTCACCGTAGGCAAACCAGCTGATTTTGATTTTGTCACTGAACTATGGCAGTATTTACAATCAATCCCATTGATTCCAGCATGCGTTTCGTGTGGGAAATCGATTGGTTGTGATGGTTGATATTCTTCAACAACACCGATTGTACCCAAACCTTGGATTCCAACTACTAACAAAGAAAGGAAGATAACCAATGTACCGATTCCAACATAAATTTTGTTTTGCCAAGCCCAAGAACGGAACTCTTGAACATAACTTAAGTCTTCACGAACTTCATTTCCTTCTGATTCATTAACTGCATGTTTCAACTGACGACGAACTCCTCCTACAGCACCGATAATCACTGCAAAAACAATTCCCATCAAGATCCAAATCCACGAGAAATCTGCTTCTTCTTCTGTTCCTGTTGCATCAGTTGTTGCCGCTCCATCGGCGCCACCTGTTGCTGCTGCAGTTGCAGGATCTGGCTGAGCATCTACCCAATCGAAAATTGCATCAATTTCCTCTTTTTTCAACTCAGGAAACACACTCATCGCTGTCGGTGCCCACTGAGAAACTGTTTGAGCATACGGATCAGAAGCTGCAGCAGCCTGCCAGTTGTTTACCCATGTGTACAAGGAACCTTCCCTAGCTCCGCCACTCGTCCATTTTTCACGAACTTGGAACAATTTTGGCCCTGTTCCATTCTTGTGAGGTTGGTGACAGGTAGCACATTTCGCTTTGAAAAGAGCTTCACCCTGCGCCTGAGCGTCGAAAGTTCCAGTCAATAACATAACCGCTATTGCACTGAAACACCATTTGTTAAATCTTCTAAACATCTGATTTATAAATATCTTCATTTAAAATGTTGTTTGTCATTTGAAATTTTAACACTTCTTGACGAGCGCAAATTTAGAATAATCACCCTATTTAATGACAGTTTTATGACAATTTTAAGTTGGTTTTTTTTAATTTAAAATGATTCTAAATAATATTTAGGTAACATCAAATAAATTTCAGCAAAATCGATTTGTTCTAAATTGCGAAAATTAAAAATGTCATTTTTTTAAAGTAATTTTGGCACAGTTTTTACAAACGTTTCACAAAACAATGAATATGAAAATTTTAACAAGTGCTACCATTTTAATCTTATCCTCAATTTGTTTTTCGCAAGAAGGTGCTGTTACAATCCATAAAGATGCTCGAATCGAACAATTGATCAAAAAAGAAGGTGAAATTGTTTCTCCTGCGAATGCACCTCAAATGACAGGATACCGTATTCAATTATTTTTTGATGACTCGAAAACAAAAGTGGATGAAGCGAGAAGTAAATTTATGTCGAGTTTCCCGAAAATTGATAGTTATATCGTTTATAAATCTCCAAACTATTTCCTAAAAGTAGGTGATTTCAGAACTCAATTGGAAGCTGAAAAAGTGAAAGCAACTTTAGAAGCAGAATTCCCTACTGCTTTTATCATTAAGGAAACAATTAATTTACCTCGAATTGACCAGTAGTTGATTAATTTCCTGACCTACAACAAAACCATTTGAAAAACACGCTTGCAACAAATAACCTCCCGTAGGTGCATCCCAATCAAGCATTTCACCTGCAACAAAAACACTAGAAAAAGAAATCAAACGCCCTTTATTGTTTACACTTTTCCATGAAACACCACCACAGGAAGAAATCACTTCCTGAATAGGTCGTAGTCCACTAATGGTAAGCGGAAATGCTTTAATCAGTTGAAACAAAAAACGATCGTTCAAATACGCTTCTTTTGTCAAACGTTCTTTCAACATCAGTTGAGCCACTTCTGACACTTTCATTTTTTGAAACAAATCTTTTCTATTTTTTGCTTTTTGGACAAATTTTAAAAAAGATTCCCAGGTCAAATTGGGTTTAAAATCAATGAATAATTGAGTTTCATTTTCAAGATGGTAAGATCGATTCAAATAATAGATAGCTGACCCCTCAATTCCATAATCCGTTATCACAGCTTCCCCCAAACGACTTGACTTCCCCAGTGAAAAAAGTGCATTTTTGATTGGTTTCCCTTGTGTTAATAAAGGAAAATTTTCTTTGATAACAAAGCCAGAATTGGCAGACTTGAACGAATTTACTTGAATGTATTTTTTTTCAAACAAAGAAACCCATGCCGCTGTTGAACCTGTTTGAGGCCAAGAAGCACCACCCAATGCTAAAACCAAGAAATCAAAATCCATTCGGAATTCAGATAGATCCGATTTTAAAAACAAAACAGATTGTTCAAAAAAATCAAGTAACGAATGTTGATAATGAAAGTGGCAGCCGAGCAATTTTAATGCTTCCAAAATTTGATTCAAAACCTCAATTGGTTTAATTCCTTTCTGAGGAAAAACCCTTCCTGATGTACCAACATAAGTAGGAATTCCAAGTTCCTCAAGCCAAAACCGCAAATCAGATGGAGTGAACAATCGCACAAATTCTCGCACTGACTCATGTGTATACTCCATTACAAACGCATCAAGTTGTTGCGCATTTGTTAAGTTAAAACCTCCATGCCCTGCTACCAAGAACTTCCTTCCGGCTGCTTTTTTATGATCAAAAAAATGAACTTCGTGTCCTTGCTTGGCAACTTGATAACCAGCCATTAATCCTGCTGGCCCCATCCCTACAATGACCACTTTTGCCAAAATCTACTGAACAGAAATCTGGTTTGCAACTTGTTTTGCTTTTTCAACTAAATTGAAAACTTCTTCATTTCCATAAGCTAGAGCAACCCCCATTCTTCGATAAGGACGAGTAGTTGGTTTTCCAAACAATTTCACATCCGTTTGTTCCATCTGCAAAGCTGAATCTAAACCTGAAAAAACGGGAATTTCCTCATTTGAGTTATCGGCTAAAATAACTGCGCTTGCACCATTTTTAAGAAAATCGATGGATGGAATTGGTAAGCCCAAAATGGCACGAGCATGCAATTCAAATTCATTCAAATTTTGTGTTCCTGCTAAAGTAACCATTCCTGTGTCATGCGGACGAGGTGAAAGTTCAGAAAAATAGGCACCTTCTTTGGTAATAAAGAATTCAACACCCCAAATTCCAGACCCACCTAAGGCTTTGGTAACAGCAGCAGCCATTTCTTGCGCTTCCAAAAGATGCTCCGGATTCATTGGCATCGGTTGCCAACTTTCTTGATAATCACCACGCTCTTGTCGATGGCCAATCGGTGGACAAAACAACGTCTGACCTGCATGTTGAGTAACAGTTAAAAGTGTAATTTCGTAGTCAAAATCAATAAATCCTTCCACAATTACTTCTTTCAAATCACCACGAGAACCTTCCAGAGCATAATCCCATGCCTTTTGCCAATCCGCTTCAGAACGAATAACCGATTGTCCTTTACCTGAACTTGACATCAAAGGTTTAACCACACAAGGCATTCCTGTATAATGAACAGCATCAACCAATTCTTCGTACGAAGTGGCATACTGATATTTGGCTGTACGAACACCCACTTCTTTTGCCGCCAAATCGCGAATTGCTTTTCGATTCATCGTATAGTTAGCTGCTTTCGCACTCGGAACCACTTGGATTCCTTGTTTTTCATAATCGTAAAAACGTTCCGTTCGAATTGCTTCAATTTCAGGAACAATCAAATCCGGTTGGTATTTTGCTATTACAGCATCTAACGCATTACCATCGAGCATATCAATCACTTCAAATTCATGAGCAACTTGCATCGCAGGAGCACCCAGATAACTGTCTACGGCAATTACATATTGACCCAAACGTTGAGCAGCAATGGCAAATTCTTTGCCTAATTCACCTGAACCAAGAAGTACAATTTTCTTTCTCATGAAGGAAGTATTTTTATGAATGAAGCAACAAAGGTAGAGAATAATCCGTTTTTGAATTAGATTCACTAAATCAATTTATCAAAACAAATTACATAAAATGTGTAGCAGGAAACAAAAAAAGGGTAAATTCGACTTGAAACTAGAAACACATTGAAAGAACTCTCTCTCCAACAATTTCAATCGATTGGTCTTGAAGAAATGGACCGTGTTCGGCTTATGAATCGAATTGATACCAAATTCGCCATTCCATATGAACATATTCAAGAAATTTTAAATGAATTGTTAAGCGATTATTTTATTCTAGAAATCAATGGAATACGATTATTATCTTACAAAAGTCTATATTTTGATGATGACAAAAAAGCGTGTTATTACGATCACCACAATGGAAAAATGAATCGATACAAAGTTCGCATTCGAAAGTACGAAGATTCGAATCAATATTTTGTCGAGATAAAACACAAATTCAAAGGAAGAACCGATAAAAAAAGAGAAGGTATCAACGAATTTGAAACAAAATTACCCGAATTTGTAACAAAGCAGATTCCGCTTGAAAAATTGGATTATACGACATTGAAACCAATACTTTGGAATTCATTTCAACGAATCACACTCATTAATAAACAAAAAGCAGAAAGATTAACCTTGGATTTTTGCGTCCGATTTGAATCTACAGAACAGAATCAAGCCATTTCTCTTTCTCAACTCGTTATTGCAGAACTCAAACAAGAAAAACTAGATCGAAGTTCATCATTCTTTCAATTGATGAAAAAAAGACATATTTCACCGTATCGAATCAGTAAATACTGCATCGGTATTTGTTTATTACACCCAACGGAAATCAAAACAAACCGTTTTAAATCAAAACTATTAAAACTTCAAAAATTAAACGCGCATGTTGCATAATTTCTCATTTCTACTCAAACCAAAACCTGTCGAAACACTAGATTCTATCCTTTGGTTTAACGAAGAGTTTTACCTTCTTCTGATTCGTTTTGGAATTAATTTGGCTTTCATAACGATTCTAATTCGCTATATGTATTATCCAAAAACAAAGCGAAAAGATTACCTATTCACCTATTACCTCATCGGAATCATAACGTTCTTTCTTTGTTTTGGATTGAGAAAATTAGACATCGATACCGGAATGGGACTTGGACTGTTTGCCATCTTTGGTATTTTACGCTATCGAACCGATGCTATCGAGATCAAAGAAATGACTTATTTGTTTTTGATAATCGGCATCAGTGTTATCAACGCGCTTGCCACCAACCGGATTAGCATTGCGGAAGTGATGCTCATGAATGTTTCTGTGATTGGTATCACTTTTGGACTCGAATACCTGTGGTTACTTAAACATGAAACACGCAAAACTGTTCTTTATGAAAAAATCGAGCTCATCCGACCAGAACATTATGAAGAAATGAAAGCAGATTTAGAAAACCGCTTGGGATTAAAATTGAATCGATTTGAAGTCGGAAAAGTAGATTTCCTTCGCGACGTGGCACAAGTAATGGTTTTCTACTACGATTCGGAGCAAACTTTATCGGATTACACAGATCACCAAAACAGTTCCAATTTTGGAAATTAGCCTGATTACAAATTAAACATCAAACCCAATCGAGCGCCAAACCAATTTGCTTTGTGTATGTAAGGTTCTTGTTTTCCATATGAATTGGTGAACTGAATGCGATATTCTGGAACAATGTAGATGGAAGTTTGAGGTGAAAATTGGTACTCAACACCCAGCTGAGCGAATCCGTGCAAGGTAAAGAAATTCATTTCGTCTCGGTATTTGAACGAATTTTTTGTTGAAACACCCGACGGTGATATCGCTTCATTTTCTTGGTTTCCCCTTAAAAACAAATGTGGTTGCAAGCCAATTCCAGAAATAAAACGCCATTTTGAACCGACAACATACTGTAACGAAATAGGTAAACCTAGATAGGAATATTTGTTTGTATAATTAAAAGTAGAATCTTGGATAGAAACCGAATTCTGTTCGCCATACGTTGAATAATTCATTCCAAATGATAAGCGAAATTGATCGGATATTTTCATTCGAATCCCAAAATCAAAACCACCCGATAATATAGAAGTTTCATTCGATCGTTGACCTAATGGCTTGCCAAATACAGAGGTGTTTTCTGACAAAGTTCGATCTGAAAGTCCATAAAATCCACTCAAATAAATTTGTGATTCTACTTGCTTAAAATCAACTTGAGTTGGTTCTTTCTTGGTTTTTACTTTCTCCACTTTCGGTTGTTTCGTTCCCACTTTGCCTGATTCAATTTGAGCATATGAAGAAAATGAAAGCGTTAATAAAATCAAAAGAAAGAAATTACGTGTACAAAAATCCATTACTTTAGCGTTAAGTTTGAAAAACAAATATCGGAAAATTAAACCCTTTATCATGAAAGAGACAACCAAAAAGAAAAAAAGTTTACTCCGACGTATTCTAAAATGGACCGGAATTGGATTTTTATTGTTGCTAATTGCACTGATTTTAATTCCCATTTTCTTCAAAGATGAAATCAAAGAATTGGTCTTGAAAGAAGCAAATAAAATGCTTTTAGCGGATGTTGAATTAGATGATTTCGATTTGACATTTGTGAGTACTTTTCCGAAAATGACCGTTCAACTCGAAGGAGTTCGTGTAAAAGGACGTGAACAATTCAAAGGAGTTTCATTGGCTGATGTGAAAGAGTTGAACGCACATGTCGATTTTTGGAGTGTCATTGGTGGTGACCAAGTTGAAATCAAAGGAATTTCGGTGGATGGAGCAAACATTGATGTGCGCGTTTTGAAAGATGGAACAGCCAATTACAACATTGTTAAACCGGATTCATTGATGACCGTTGAGGAAAAAGAAGAACCTTCAAACTTCAAATTGAGTTTAAAAAAATACGAAATTACCAATTCGAATATTAAATACGACGATCGTCAAGGAGATCTTTTTGCTGATATAAAAAACCTGAATCACGTTGGAAAAGGAGATTTAACAGCAGATGTTATCGATTTTGAGACGGAAACACATATGGATGGTTTGACGTACAAAATGGATGGACTTTCCTATTTATCGAATGTAAAAACCGATTTAATAGCCAATTTATTGATGGAATTTACCGAAAAAACGTCCAAATTTACCTTGCGTGAAAATGAACTTAAATTGAATGCTTTGAATCTTTCAGTAGATGGTTTCTATGAAATGTTGGAAAACAAAGACAACATGGATTTGAAACTCAACACGTCCAAAGCGTCGTTCAAAGATTTACTTTCCTTGATCCCCACTTTTTATCATAGTGGATACGAAAGTATGGTAACAAAAGGGAATCTGGCAATGAATGCAGCAATTAAAGGAACGATGGATGACAAAAATTTGCCAGGTTGGGATGTAGGTTTGAATGTTGATAAAGCATCGATTAAGTATCCTGATTTACCAAAATCGATTCAAAATATCAGCGTAAAAGCAGGATCCAAATTTGCAGGTGGTTCCGATTTGAATAAAATGACGGTCGACGTACCGAAATTTCACGCAGACTTTGCTGGAAATGTTTTAGATGCTTCTTTGTTTTTGCGAAATGTGATGACTGATCCATCCATCAAATCTTCCATTTTAGCAAAAGTAAATTTAGCAACTTTAGGTCAGGTGATTCCCCTGGGAGAAGGCGAAAGCTACACCGGAAAACTGGATGCAGATGTGAAACTAGATGGAAAAATGAGTTCCATTGAAAAAGAACGTTACGAAGAGTTTGACGCTCGTGGAACCTTGCGTTTGAATGAAATGAACTATACGTCCAAAGATTTAACACAACCTGTGAACATCCAAACCATGTTGTTCCGCTTTTCCCCAAAAAACCTTGCTTTGGAAGAAATGAAAGCAAAAACAGGAAAAAGTGATTTCCAAGTCAATGGAACCATCGACAATTACATGGGCTATTTCTTCCGAGATGAATTACTGAAAGGAAAATTCAATTTTGCAAGCTCAAACTTAGATTTGGATCAGTTGATGGGATTAACGCCAACATCTACAACAACAGAATCAACCAGTGAAACCACATCGAGCGAAAGCGGAAGCCCTATTTTGATTCCAGATAATATCGATTTCGATTTACAGAGCTCCATTGTCAATGCGCGATACAACAACATGGATTTCAAAAACATTCGTGGTGGCGTGACATTAAAAGAAGAAGTTGCTTCGTTGAATAATCTGACGATGAATGCCATGGGCGGAAGTATCGGATTGAAAGGAAGTTACGACACACAAAACAACGATAAGCCGAAAATTAATTTTGGCTACAATTTGCAGCAATTGGATATTCAGACCTTGGCGCAAAATTTCTTAACGATTGGAAAACTGGCTCCTATTGCCAAATATGCAAAAGGAAAAATTTCGTCTAACTTCTCGATGAACTCGTTCTTGAAATCCGATTTCTCCCCGATCTTAAGTTCACTTACTGGTGGAGGCGATTTGAGTACAGCTGTTGTAACAATTTCGGGCTACGAACCCATGACCAAATTAGGCGAATCCTTGAAAATGGATAAACTTTCGAGCCAAACATTGAAAGACATTTACACAAAATTCAAATTTGCAGATGGAAAAGTGAATCTAACACCCTTCAACATCAAAATGGGCAAAATCAATTCGGAAGTTTCTGGTTCAACCTCCTTCGAACAAGATTTGGATTACACGATGAAAATGTTGATTCCGAAAGAGGAGTTGCCGGCAAGTGTGATCAAGACAATTGAAAATGGCTTGCAAAAAATCAACGGAATCACACCGAAGATTCAATTGGGCGAATTGCCAGCACAAATCCCCGTAAAAGCGTTGATCAAAGGTAAAGGAAAAGACGTCAAAGTAACAACCGACTTGGCAGATCAAATCAAAAAATTGTCTGGAAACTTAAAAGACAACGCTAAAGATGCAATCAAAGATTTGGGCAACAAAGCAAAAGATTCTGTTAAAACGGTTGTAACGAACAAAGTTGAAGAAGTGCGCGAAGATTTGAATAAGAAAAAACAACAAATCTTAGACGATGCACAAAAACAAGCCGATCGTGCCAAAGCAGAGGCAAAAAAAGGTGCTGATGCTGTTCGTTCGGAAGCAGACAAACAAGCGCAAAAGCTACTGGATGAAGCAGGAAACAATCCATTAAAGAAAAAAGCTGCTGAAGTGGCG
This sequence comes from uncultured Flavobacteriales bacterium, assembly GCA_964425255.1. Classification (GTDB taxonomy): domain Bacteria; phylum Bacteroidota; class Bacteroidia; order Flavobacteriales_D; family Crocinitomicaceae; genus CAYRMV01. Next base: position 10,360 of record CAYRMV010000007.1, on the reverse strand, counting down.
GGAAATAAATTGAAAAAAGAAGCGGAAGAAAAGGCACAAAAAATCGAACGCGAAGGGCAAGAAAAGGCAGATGGTATCATGTCGAAAGCACGAGAACGGGCCGATCAAGTGAAATAAGAACTCAGGTTACTAAAAAGGGCTGTCGATTCAACTATCAGACAGCCCTTTTTATTTCTTATAATCCGTAAAGCCTTAGTATTTGATAAAAACATTTTTCGGTTCGGTGAAGAAACGCAGAGCTTCTAAACCTCCTTCACGACCCACTCCAGATGCTTTCACGCCACCAAAAGGGGTACGCAAATCACGAACCAACCACGCATTGATCCAAACAATTCCAGCTTGTAGTTGATCTGCCATACGATGAGCACGTTTTAAATCGGATGTCCACAACGTTGCACTTAATCCATATTGGGTAGAATTGGCCATTGTCAAAACTTCTTCTTCTGTATCAAATGGAGTGATAGTTACAACGGGACCAAAAATTTCTTCTTGGTTTGTTCTACAACGATAGTCCAATCCTTCGATTACGGTTGCCTGTAAATAATATCCTTCGTTGTGTGGTGCATCTAGGTGAACTTGTTGCCCTCCAACCAACACTGTTCCACCCTCTTCTTTCGCTAATTCGATGTATGAAAGCACTTTTTCTAAATGTGGCTTCGAAACCAAGGCTCCCATTTTTGCTTTTGGATCGGTTGGAAATGACACCGTCAAGTTCTTTACGCGTTCAACAAAAGCTTCCTTGAAACGATCATAGATACTTCTTTCCACAAAAATGCGTGAACCACACAAACAAATTTGACCTTGATTAGCAAAAGACGAGCGAACGGTTGTACTTAACATGTCATCAAAATCGCAATCAGCAAAAATCACATTAGGGTTTTTACCACCTAATTCCAACGAAAGCTTTTTGAACATAGGAGCAGCAGTGCGGGCGATGTATTCACCTGTTTTTGTTCCACCTGTAAATGAAATCGCTTTCACTTTTGGATGTTTTACAATCGCATCACCAACACGATGACCGTAACCGTGTACGATATTCAATACACCTGCAGGCATTCCCGCCTCTTCGCATACTTTCCCGAGTAAAAATGCCGTGTAGGGAGTAACCTCAGAGGGTTTAGCAATTACACAATTTCCAGCTGCTAGTGCGGGGGCGATTTTCCAAGAAAAGAGATACAACGGCAAATTCCAAGGAGAAATACAACCAACAATTCCGATTGGTTTTCGGATGGTGTAATTCACACCTGTCCCTTCCATGTAATGAGATTCTGAAGCAAAATGTACGATACCTGTTGCGAAAAAATGAAAATTTGATACCGCACGTGGAATGTCCACATGTGCTGCTAAAGACAAAGGTTTCCCGTTATCTCGAGATTCAGCTGCTACAAATTCATCCATACGTTGTTGAATTCCTTCCGAGACTTTCGTTAAAATGGCTGAACGTTCTTCCGCAGTCATCGAAGACCAAACTGGAAATGCCTTTTCAGCTGCTTCTACAGCAAGAGCAACATCTGTTTCATCTGAATCTGGAATCAAGGAATAAACTTTACCAGTTGCCGGTTCAAAATTATCAATGTATTGCCCTCCTTGCGGATCTTGGTATTTTCCGTCAATGAAATTGCGTAGTTTTTCCATTTTGTTTTTGTTTGAAAGTAGTAACAAAGGTAAGGTTTTGTTTAGTTTCAATAAACGTAAAAAATCAATTTTACACAATTGTAAAATTTAAAAAGACTAAATTCACGCAGAATCACACTTCAATGATGCAAAAAACAAATAAAAATATACTTCTTCTTTTAGGTAGTTTAATTCTACTTATATCGTTGTATGAAATCGCATTTTTCTTTGTACCGCAAAATGAAAATAAATGGATAAAAACAAGTCTTTTCATCGGAGTCATGACTCTTTACATCCTATCAGCATTCCGAAGAAAAAAAGTGAAATGGACGAAAGTTCTGACTTGTTTGATTGTTATGCAATGGTCACTTCTTCAAATAGGTAACTTACATCATTTCATTTATTTTTATCTGTTAAAATTTACGCTTTTTTCTTGTTGCATTTTATATGTTGGTATTCAGATTATTAATTGGGTCCAAAGAGACTTGTCTTTGAATCTGAAGGACTTACTTTCAGGATTTACATTATTCCTAGTTGGACTCCCAGTCTTGTTCAAAGTTCTACATTGGCCATGGATTCAAATCACTGAATTTTTATCTTACTTTGGTTTATTCGGTTTAGGAATCAAGTACATGCTTCAAGCCATTAAAATTTCGTCAAAAAATCAAACAATGAAATAGCATGAACACCTTGATAACTGGATGTTTGAACTTTATTCCGTGTGATTACATATTTCGGAAAATTGTCTTTAATCTTCAATAGATTTCCAAATTCCCGTTCGATTGTATCGGGTAAATGCAATTCCAATGCAACTTGAATATACATTCGCTCATTTTTTTTTTCTGCAATAAAATCAATCTCAAACGGATGTAAGACCCCTACTCTAACAACAAACCCTTTAAGTATCAAATGATTATAAACTGAATTTTCAAGAATTTTACCAAAATCCTCAAATCGATATCCCCAAATTGCATGACGAATACCAAGATTTTCAAAGTAAAACTTTTCCCCGATTTCAAACAGCTTTTTCCCCTTAATATCGTATCGCTGAACACGGTGGATGATCATGGCATCACAGACATGTTGCACAAACTGTTGAACTTGTAAAGGAGTAGTATTTACCCGTTGTGATTTCAAAAAATCACTGATTTTTTTAGCAGAAAACAAACTTCCTGTATTATCTGCCAAAAATTGAATTAAGCGCTCTAAAAAAACCGAATTTCGTATTTGATGACGTTGGACTACATCCCGATAGAGTATCGTCGTATAAATATTTTTTAAGTACTCAAAAATCACATCTTCATCCTTTGGTAAATGCATCAAGTAGGGTAATCCACCTATCTTTAAGTACCATTCTAAGCTTTCTTCATCAATAGATAATTGATGAAATTCGCAAAACTCCAAAAAAGATAAACTTTGAACATTAATCTCCACATAACGACCGCTCAAAAACGTGGCTAATTCGCCAGAAAGTAAATTGGCATTGCTTCCTGTACAGTACAAGTCTATCGTTGGATCCAATAAAAGAGAACGCAATGCTCGTTCAAATTCGATCACATCTTGAATTTCATCAATAAAAACAGCTGTTTTTCCAGCATGATTTTTATTCTTTAATACATACCGATTTAAGTCTTCAAAGTCTCGTATAAAGGAAAAAGTTAAATCCTCTAAATTGATATAAAGTTGCTTTATTGTTTCGTCTTGATGACGAATTTCCTCCATCAACTGAAACAAAAGATAACTCTTTCCTACCCGACGTTGACCAGTAAGCACTTTAATCACTTGCTTACCAATAAATGGTCTTATTCGTGCTATGTAAGCATTTCTATGCAAAACAACTTCCGCCATAAATTTACAGTATACATATACAAAGATATATAAATTATATAAAGTTTTTATTATATCAATAACTTTTAATAAAATCTAAACATGTTTTTAACTGTACCAATAACTTTATCGTCCAAAAAGTATTCGAAAGCAAGGTTCGTAAGCACAAACCAAGTCATTTTCCGTATCTTTGTGTTCACTTTCGAAAGTACAATGACAAAATCAAGATATACAGTTACAGCAGCGCTACCTTATGCAAATGGACCGTTGCATTTAGGACACGTGGCAGGAGTTTATTTACCAGCCGACATTTTTGTTCGTTTTTTGCGTATGAATCAGCACGATGTTGCCTTTATTTGTGGTAGCGATGAACATGGTGCCGCCATAACCTTACGTGCCAAAAAAGAAGGAATCACACCGCAAGAGATTGTCGATAAATACAACAAAATCATTGGCGATTCATTCCAACAATTTGGTATTTCTTTCGATATTTTTCACCGAACATCATCGGAATTGCATCATCAAACTGCACAAGAATTTTTCTTAAAGTTGTATGAAAACGGCAAATTTACGGAAGAAACAACCGAACAATATTTCGACGAAGAATTTCAGCAATTCTTGGCCGATCGCTACATCACAGGCGAATGTCCGAAATGTCACAATCCGAATGCATACGGGGATCAATGCGAAAAATGTGGATCAGATTTAAGTCCAACAGAGTTGATCAATCCTATTTCAACTCTAAGTGGTAAAACACCTGTTTTGAAACAGACCTCACATTGGTTTTTGCCAATGGACAAGCACGAAGATTGGCTTCGCCCTTGGATCAAAGAAGGTATCTTAAATGGAAAACAACAGCATGATCCGAAGACATGGCGAAACCAAGTAAATGGTCAATGTATGTCATGGATTGACGGTGGTTTGCATGCTCGCGCAATGACCCGAGACTTAGACTGGGGTGTAAAAGTACCGTTACCCAATTCGGATGGAAAAGTATTATATGTTTGGTTAGATGCACCAATCGGATATATTTCGGCTACTAAGCAATGGGCATTAGATAATGGAAAAAACTGGGAAGATTATTGGAAAAACGATCAAAGTAAATTGGTCCATTTTATCGGAAAAGACAACATTGTTTTTCACACGATTATCTTTCCAATCATCTTAAAAGATCACGGTGATTTTATCTTGCCTGACAACGTACCTGCATATGAATTTTTAAATTTGGAAGGAGACAAATTCTCTACTTCCCGTAATTGGGCTGTTTGGCTTCACGAATTTTTGGACAAATATCCAAACAAAATTGATGAGTTAAAATATACCTTAACAGCGATTGCTCCTGAAAGTAAAGACAGTGAATTCACTTGGAAAGAATTCCAAGCGCGAGTAAACAACGAATTGGCTGATATTCTTGGAAACTTTGTAAACAGAGCTCTCGTACTTACTCAGAAATATTACGAAGGAAAAGTTCCTGTCTTGGGAACAATAACCGATGCCGATCAAGTAGTTATAAACGAAATGAGTCAATTTCCAGCTCGTATTTCTAAATTGATTTATGCGTATAAATTGAGAGATGCCCAAACGGAAGTAATGAATTTGGCGCGACTTGGTAACAAATATTTAGCCGATCAAGAACCGTGGAAATTGGTGAAAACAGATCCGGTACGAGTAGAAACGATCATGCACATAGCTTTGCAATTGACAGCTAATTTGAGCCAATTACTTGAACCATTTTTACCACAAACTGCTCAAAAATTACGTTATTTTTTACACCAAGATTTGAAAAAATGGGACGAAATTGGAGGATTGGATTTGCTTGAAGCAGGGCAACAAACAGAAAGTCCTGAAATTTTGTTTTCCAAAATAGATGATGCCTTCGTGGAAGCAGAAATTGAAGCATTAAAAGCAAGTCAAAGCGCAACAAGTTCACATGCATTTCCACCACAGAAAACGGCAACTAGTTTTGATGATTTTACGAAATTAGACATCCGATTAGGAACTATTTTGGAAGCAGAACGTGTACCAAAAGCAGACAAATTACTGAAATTGTTGGTCGACACAGGAATTGACAAGAGAACCATCGTTTCTGGAATTGCGGAACATTATTCACCCGAGGAAATCATAGGTAAAACAGTGAGTGTACTTTTGAATTTAGAACCCAGAAAGATCCGAGGAGTTGAATCCCAAGGAATGATTTTAATGGCAGAAAATGAAGAAGGGAAACTTAGCTTTATGATTCCTGAAAAAGGATTTTCTGCTGGAGGAGAGATAAGATAACTAGAAACGCTGATCGATTGGTCAGCGTTTTCTTTTTTATGAAAAATTTAAGTTTGAGTTAGAAATACGAAAATAAAAAATTCGCATCTTGCGGTCTGAATTAGTCTAAGTTACAACCATGAAATTAATTTACGCCTTATTGCTATTACTTCCCCTGACAACTTTGGCTCAGCTGAAAAAATACGAACGTGTTCAATGGCAAGTTATCCCCACTTCTGGGCTGACAAATGAATTTTCAATTCAGATGATTTTAACTAGAAATGATGGTCGAATAGATACAATATCGCCTATGCGGAAAGCCCGATTTTGGGATTTATTTCAATTTGAAACGGAAAATATCATTCCAATAGAATTCAACAAAGGAAAGGGAAAGTATGATCCGTTAGACAACGAAACCTTGCTGAATGAAATAAGTATTTTAGCAAAATGTAAATCGAATCCAAAACTAAACTCGTGGTTCTCCGTTCCACTTCAATACTGTAAAAAATTACACTTGGAAAATGAAGCCATTAGCAGCAATGGTACCACAGATCTTGTTTGGACAATGGAAATGAATACGGGTGAGTTTCATCGTTTCAATCCAATTTGGTACAACTTGAATCAACTAGAATCAAAATCAGATTCGCATCTTCGAATTTACAACAATCTAAAAATCGAAACGCTTAATAATACCCCCATTTTATATGGAAATGTACGTTTTGTTCACAAAACAACGGGTGAATTAGTCGCTGAGAAAAAACTAGAAATTGTATACAGCAATCAATTCTTTCTGGATTATTCTGGTAGAAAAGGAAACGACGGACAAGATGGATATAATGGAAAAAAATACGGTGAAAATGGTGGAAACGGCGAAAGTGGTGGAGATGGAGAAGATGGATTAGATGTGCGCTTAATCGTTGGAATATATGAAGTAAATGGAAAACAATTCTTGGAAATCCAAGATGAATTACATCCCGATAATGGAACTTTTTACATCCAAATGAACGATGCACAAATTAGCATTCAATCCAATGGTGGTGAAGGAGGAGAAGGTGGCAAAGGTGGCCGCGGACAAGATGCGGAAATAACGGGAAAAAACACCAATACCAAAGGAGGAGCTGGCGGAAACGGTGGAAATGGCGGTGATGGTGGTCGAGGAGGTAACGTTGAGATTCTTGTAGTGAATAACATGGATGTTTCCAAAATATCCTTTTCGATTGAAAATAATGGAGGAAAAAAAGGGTACAGTGGAAGTGGCGGTAAAAACGGAGATACCGATACCGACGAAAAGAAACTATTTTCTGGCCCAGGAAGAGCTAGTAATGGTTATTCGGGTGATGATGGTAAAAAGGGACAATACAAAGGAATAACTACCATTACACCCGAAGAATTTGAACGCCGTATCCGAAGATAAACCTTATTTATCCAGATAAAACAAAGGTTGCATTCGTTTCCGATCTTGTAAAATCTGACTGTAAAAAGGAGCTTGTTTGTTCCCATTTTCAATGATTGAACGATTACAAACTTGAATTGCTTCATCTAGTTTCCCTTGTCCCTCATAAACGAGCGCTAAATTATACTTTGCACGACCCGCAATTTTGGAATTTGTATTGGTTGACTCAGCTAACAAAACCTGCTCAGCCATGTCCCAATTTCCATAACGGATTAATCGTTTTGCAGAACGAATTTGTCTACTTCCAGTTGTGTAATACCTCCGATTTACCCATTGCCATGGAGAATAAAATGACATTCCTACACGACGACCAATATCTAGCCCCAATGCTTTGAAATACTGTTGTTTTCTTGCCATATCCATCAGCAAATTCAAAGGATTCACATTTCCAGAAATGGGCATATAATAAACCCCATCCACTTGATAACCCTCGATATAAAGTTCCTTTTCAGGATAGTAAATATGCACAAAAGCAGAACCATAAATCGGATGGCGCGTTTGATTCGATGCGTTGGCAACAACCGTTCCGCCTAGAGGTGAATCCGTTATAAAATGATCAATTTCGACAATCAATTGTGATCCTTGCAAGCGAGTGATACTATCAATGAGATTCCAATCGATTGATTTATCCATTTTATGACAAGAAATACTTGGAAAAGCAGATGCTTGCAGGCGATTAGATTCATTGATTGCGCGTGTTACACCCACTTCACACTGTTCGGAGGCTACGACATTACCATTCAATGCTTGCTGAATTTGCTTGCCCAATGTTGGTTTTTCAGGACTATTTTCAGCATTCACATTGTTAATGACTGTAATGCGTTGAACACTGTCATGCAATTGAATAATCGGTGGATTTTGAACGGTAATTCGAAACGAATTCATACACGAAGACAAAACCAAAATCACAAAGCTAAGCAAAACCAAATATTTCATAATTATTCTATTTTCTTTCACATGTATATCAAAGACGTTAAAAATTGAGATTGATTTGAAATTCGTATCAATAACTCAAAATCGGATTTGAATGTTTTTCATCACCAACTGTTGTAACATTTCCATGTCCTGAAAGAATATACGTATCTTCTGGAAGGGTAAATATTTTTTCAATAATACTCTTTTTCAATGTTGCAGCATCGCCTCCAGGAAGATCTGTTCGACCAAAACTACCTTGAAAAACAACATCGCCTCCCAAAAGGATCTTGTTTTCTTTTTGGTAAAAAGCTACATGACCTGGAGCATGACCCGGAACAAACAAAACATCCCAATTCAATCCAAGTAAACTTAATTTCGTACCTTCTTCCAACCAAACAGTCGGCTCTGGTGCGGGATCATAATCGGGAATACCATATAATTGACAAGCAATTGGAGCACGATCCAACGTTTCCTTATCCAAAGGATGCAAGTAAAAATCAACCGAGAAAGTTCGCATCAAATGAGCAATTCCGAAAACATGATCCAAATGAGCATGTGTATTCAAAATAGCAACAAGATTTAGTTCCTTTTCTTGAATAAAATCGACTAATCCTTTTTTCTCTTCTCTGGAATAACAACCTGGATCAACAACAAATGCGTCCTTTTGATCATTGTAAATCAAGAAGGTATTTTCCTGAAAAGGATTAAAAACAAAACGCTGAATAGAAATAGACATAAATTATATAATTCGTTCGATGTGATTGTCGCCAAAAGCATACGGCAAATAAGCCAAGGAAGGTATTTCTTTGGTCAGTAAAACTTTTGTTGTTTTCCCTAAACTGATAGAACCATGTGTTTCTGAAAGATTCATTGCATAAGCGGCGTTGATTGTCAATGCATTGATTGCTTCTTCGGGAGTCATTTTCATTTTTATACAAGCCAAACTCATCACCGTTTGTAAATTTCCTGTCGGGGTTGTACCCGGATTGAAATCACTTGCTAAAGCCAAAGGTAAACCCGCTTCGATCATCTTTCGAGCAGGTGCAAAAGGAATTGAAATGAAATGCGAACAACTAGGTAAAGCAGTTGGCATCGTTTCTGATTGAAGCAAAGCTTGAATGTCTTCTTCCCCCAATTCTTCCAAATGATCAACAGACAGAGCACCCAGCTCGATGGCTTTTGAAATTCCACCTAAAATCGAAAACTGATTCACATGAATCTTCGGAACTAAACCGTACTTTTTTCCTGCTAAAACAATTTCTTCCATTTCTTCCACAGAAAAATAATTGCGTTCACAAAAAACATCGATGTAATCAGCTAAATTTTCTTCCGCTATTTTAGGAAGCATTTCATGAATAATCAAATCGATATATGCACGGTGATTTTCTTTAAACTCTTTCGGGAAAGCATGCGCACCCAAAAAAGTCGCTTTCACCGGAATATCTGCCTTTTCTTTTAATCGTTTGATCACGCGCAACATTTTCAATTCAGATTCGACAGTCAAACCATATCCAGATTTGATTTCGATAGCACCTGTTCCGTACGTTTGAACCAATTGCAAGCGCTTCCAAGCATCCTCGAACAATTCATCTTCGGATTTTTCTGCCAAACGTCGTGCCGAATTCAAAATTCCGCCACCTTTTAAGGCAATTTCTTCATACGTCAATCCTTTGATCCGATCCACAAACTCCTCTTCCCTGCTTTTGGCAAAAACCAAGTGCGTGTGTGAATCACAAAATGCTGGGAGAACATATTTCCCATCTGCATCAATGATTTCCAAATCACGCCAATCAAGGATTCCTCCCCAATCATCCATTGAGCCATAATCGACAATCACATTGTCTTCGATGGCTAGATACGCATTTTCGATAATTGGTAATTCTTGCATAGCTGTCCCTTTTCGAACTTTTGGAAGATTTTCACCTGCTTGAACCAATCCTTTGATGTTCTTGATCAATACTTTTCCCATAACAAATGCAATTTTACGGATTATTCAGTGAAAACAGAAAATACATCCTGAAAAACCGATTGAAAAAAATTCAAGAAATTTTATCTATTCCCTTGCGATAATCGAATTTATATCTATCTTTGCACGCACCTATTAAAGAACAAGCCTCGGTGGCGGAACTGGTAGACGCGCTGGATTCAAAATCCTGTTCTTTCGGGAGTGCCGGTTCGATTCCGGCCCGAGGTACAAAACCAGAGTGAGAAACAAAGCGAGAGCGTTGTTCCGAACTCTGGTTTTTTTTCTTCATTCTCTTTCTGTTTCTCGCTCTTCTTGTATTTCAATTCGTG
>CAYRMV010000006.1:51846-58391 GCA_964425255.1 uncultured Flavobacteriales bacterium | reverse complement strand
TATAACTACCATCGAAGGACTTTCAGATACTTTGATTATAATTGAACTATCGAATGAAAGACTTGTTTTACAAGACAAAAGAGATTTAGATAAAAAACAGCTAATTTTTCTTCAAGATTAGATGTCAAAATTTCATGCTTTACTTATAAAAATCAATCTAAAAAAGACAAAAAGTCATATATAATTGCAGCGGCATACCATTTGACCTAACTTTTTTATGAGAATACAAACATCCAATAAATTTGGATCGACAGTAGAAAGTTTGGTTTATCCTCTTTTGTTAATCGTTTTACTTTGGACAGTTCAATGGGCAGACCACTTGTTGAATTTACCTCTCTACCGTTGGGGTGTTCAACCTGGTAGTTTTTCTGGTTTAAAAGGGATTATTTTTGCTCCACTTATTCATTCAGAACGCGATCTGTTTCACTTAATAAACAACTCGCTTCCAATTGCAATTCTTCTTGGCGCAACCATCTATTTCTACAGAGAAGTTGCCGCTAAAGTATTTATTTGGAGCTGGATTGGAGCAGGAATCGGAACTTGGATGATCGGTGAAAGTAATGGCCCATTTCACATCGGAATAAGTGGAATCATCTACGCACTTGCTGCATTTTTATTTGTTAGCGGAACCATTCGAAAATACTTACCACTTCAGGGAATTTCACTCTTTGTTGCTTTCGCTTATGGCAGTATGATTTGGGGGATTTTCCCTTTGCAACACCACGTTTCTTGGGAAGGACATCTTTCAGGAATGATAACCGGAATCGTATTAGCTATAATTTTTCGTAAAAAAGGTCCACAAAGACCCAAGTTTCAATATGAAATTGAAAAAGAATTGGGAATTGAACCACCAGATTTAGAGGGTGAATATTGGGAAAAAGTTAGAAGAGCAACAGAAATGGAAGAACAACGACTAAAAGAAATGGAAGCTCTACGTACACTTCAAATTTTCTATGAATACAAAAGAAAAAATGGAAATCCTGAAAACACTGATTTGGATCAAAAAAAGGATAATTAATCTTTCTTTATTGGTGTTATTTGTTTCTCAATGTGGGCTGTTCCTTTCGACAAATGTTGCCAATTTAAAACATGAATATCGAGTGAAATAAAACTCCCTGTTGACAAATAACAACTTTGTTCGGTTAAATAACTTGCTAAATCAGAAATTCCATCATTGTGCCCAACCATTAAAATAGACGCATTACCATCAATTTGATTCAAAAATTCAAGCAATTCTACATGCGATGCTAAATATAGCTCATTCCGAGGAAAAACATGTAAAAAAGAACAATCCCTTTGAAGTAAATCCAACGTTTGCATAGTACGATTAGAGGTTGATACAAACACAGGAGTGTCTGTTGACAATTCTTCCCAAATTTGCCCCCCAATTTCTAGAATTTGATCTTGTCCTCTCTGCAAAAGATTTCGATCAAAATCTTGCTGATTCAAGCTAGCCGGTTCTGTTTTGGCATGTCTTAATAGATGTAATTTCATGAAGTTATCAAATGAATGGTAAAGATGAAAACTTTTTACCAATATACCAACCCTTTTCGCTGAAAGGACGTTAAGCTAATATACATTGCTTGGTAATTGATGTAATTTGAAAAAAATTGTAACTTGCAGTCAAACAATTCGAGAAACGGCAAAGAAATCTGCATGCACATAGACGCAGCCATATTAAAGGCCTGTGCAAATCAAGATCGCAGAGCACAAAAACAACTCTATGAGTACTGTTTCAAGTTTCTTATGCCTGTTTGTTTGCGTTACCATAAAAATGAAGAAGATGCCCGTTCTTCGATGAACATTGCTTTTCTTAAAATAATTAAAAACCTAGATAGTATTGACTTAGAACAAGTTAATTTTCAGGCTTGGGTTAAAAGAATCACAACAAATACGTTGATTGATGAATACAGAAAATCAAAAAATCATTTGACCCATTATCAAAGCAAAGAAACGGATCGTGAGCTAGATGTCCTGAGTGAAAATACACAAAACGAAGCAGAAAGCAACTTTGGAGTAGATTCCATTCTCAAAATGTTGACTGAACTGCCATCAGTGAGTGCGCATGTGTTCAATTTATACGTCATTGACGGATACAACCACAAAGAAATTGGCGATTTACTGTCCATTTCAGAAGGAACATCTAAATGGCATTTGTCCACTGCGCGAAAATTATTGCGCGAAAAATTAGAAAAAATGGAACATAATCTTCCAACAAAATGGGTGATATGAACTGGAACGAAAACGATATCGACGAATTATTCCGCGATGCTGCTAAAGAAATTAAAGCAACATACGACGATGCTTATTGGACCGAAATGGAAGCACTTTTACCTCAAAAGAAAAAAAGACGCTTTGCCATTTGGTGGTTTACACCTATACTCATCTTGGGTGGTATTTCGAGTGTTTTGTATTTTTCATCGAAAAACAACATGCTTATCTCTTCAACTGCTAAACTAAATAAGCAACGAATTGGAAAGCAAATTGAAACCAATAATTCGACTCAAACAAGTGAGACATTAAAAATGGTCTCAACTGAAAATCAAACAAATTCAGCTGAAAAAATCACTCCTAAATCAAACAAATCAGTCCCTGTTGATCAATTAAATGACTTGATAGCCTTTCAAGCAGAAAACGATCCCGATGAATTTGACCATATTCAAAATGTGAGAGAAAATAACTCCGATCTTGTTGAAGAAATTAACACGAAAGAACAAGTGAGTCAACTCACTTATAACAACTTTGAATATTTCAACATAAATAATTCACTTATCCCTCTCAATTTCAATATGCCTCGACCAACAAAATTAAATCGTTTCTTTGTGGAAGCTAGTTTCGGGGCGTCACAAGCTTGGACAATGAATCCGGAAGCGCGTTTTCAACCTACTTGGAGTGTGAACCTTGGTTATGACCGCTTACTAAACAAAAATTGGTACATCGGTGCAAATGTGGGTATACGTCAAACATTCATGAATAACCTTGAACTCAATCGTTCATCTAAAGTGTATCATTTCTCCTCAAGTGTCTATCAACAATCTATTTCATACAACGAAATCCTTGCTTCGAATCTTGGTTTACGTTTGGGATATCAGAAAAACAAACATTCCATTGAATTGGGTCTTCAGCAAACCTATGTTATTGGCGCTAAGATGAATTATGAAACCAAAGTGAATAAACAAATCACGGATCAAAAAGAAATCTGGGGTGAATTGATCGGATTACGTAATTTCCAAATGAACACAAATGTAACATATCAATACGCTTTCAGTCGTCATTTTTCATCTGGAATTCGATTCCAAACTGGATCTAGTATATTAAAACAAAATACATTTATAAATAACACACGAAAAATGCCGTTAATTGGCGAAATAACATTCCGTTATTCTTTGTAAAATGAAATTAAAAATCAAAATATTACCCATTATTTCAACACTAGTTGTACTTCTTGTCGTCTTCTCTTGTAAAAAAGAAGTGCCAGAAATCCCACAATCAAATTCGCCTATTTTCGAAGCTAAAGGCACATTTGATGGTCAAAACATTTCATTGATTGCTGGTGACAACAATGTTCAAATGGCAAATGAGACAAGTCAATTTAATGGAATTAATTTCTGGAATGGAACGTTAAGTAATAGCGAAGTTTCACTTTCTTTTGGCTTACTGGATGGTCAAATAGGTTTACCTGTTAAACCAGAAGATATTTTCAAACAAATGACCGAAGTAAACTTTGCCAAACTCCCATCAACTGATTTATTCTACTTTTCCAAAGATCTTTTCTCTAACAAAGAAAAAATCGAAAAAGTTACTTGGTTTGTTAACAATGCCTATTACAGTACGAATGTAATTGCACTTCAAAACCCTGGCAAATATGCAATCTGTGCTCAAGTCGAATTTACAAATGGAATAACAAAATCAATTTGCAATCAAGTAGTAGTCGGTTATAAACAAAATGGTGACTTTCAAATCAGTTATTATCAAAGTCAAACTGGTAAAATTAACGCTTGGATTAGCAACATTTCTCAGCCAATAGAATCCATTAAATGGTTGAGAAATGGAGAAGTTATAAGTGAACAAATTGAGCTTAACTCGTCTGTTGATTATGGTGACAACGAACTCTCTGTGGAGGTGGTTTTTGAAAATGGGAACATTCGAAGAAAAAACATATTAATCGATGGAAATCTTCAAGGAAATTTCATACATGACTTCACATACAATTACGTAAATTACACCCCAAGCTGGGACTACAAAGGAATTATCGAATGGAAATACAAAGGTGAAACATACAGTAGTCTTTATGCTACGAACAGTGCAAATAAATTTACAATAACAAAACTTGAACCTTATCTGGATGCTACCACTGGTAAGAAATGTTTCAATGCTACTGGAATTTTAAAAGCAAATGTGGCTAAAAACAATACTTCTCCTTCTAAATTTCTAAACATAAACGTAACTTTGAGTATTCAAATAAATTAAAATTCAGTATGAAACAAAAACTACTATTATTCATTTTTGCTCCTCTTTTATCTGAAGCGCAAATTTCTATTCAAGATATTCATACACCCAATGCAGGTGACATGAAATATGTTTCTGTCGCAACAATTGACCAATCAATTGATTACCAAACAACCGGAACAAATCAAACATGGGATTTCAGCAACCTTCAAGCTGCTAGTCAAGTTACAAATGAATACAAACCCGTATCTCAAGCAGGGCAATTAATCCAAATTGTATTTGGAAACTTTGCTCCAGCGAATTATGCATCAACCTATTATTTACCAAACAACACACTTCCTTTTGATAATTTACCGTCACAACTACCAATACAATTCGAAAATGTTAATTCGTTTTACAAACGAACCGCTACCAAATTGAATCAAGTGGGATACTCAATGGAAGTGAATGGCCAGGAAATTCCAGCCAAATCTGATACGATTGAAACAAAATACAATTTCCCAATCGAATTTGGTGACCAACATTCGTCAAGAGGATATACAAAACTTAACTTAAATCCCATTTTTGACGCTATTTGGATTCAACACAGAAAAAGAGAAACGTATGTGGATGGTCATGGAAGTATAACAACTCCATTTGGAACTTTCGATGCCCTTCGTATACATCATAGAATTGAAGAAACAGACTCTTTCTATGTATCTGTAAATGGATTTGGTTTTTGGTTGCCAATTCCTGTCCCTGTTAGCCATGAATATGAATGGAGATCTAATACTGAATCGGAAGCTATTCTTAAAATTTCTACTTCTGAAATTGGTGGAAATGAAAATGTAACTCGAATTGAATATAGAGATAATCAAATTATTGGTATCAATGAAAATACAATCGCTTTAATTGTCGGCCCAAATCCGGTGAAGGATCATTTGAACATTCAAACAAATGAACCGATTGAAGAAATCAATATCTATAACTTAAACGGTCAAAAAGTTCTAATTCCTATTTCCAATCACTCGAATTTACAGAATATCTCTGTGGAAGATTTGGTTTCAGGAACCTATCTTTTGGAAGTAAAAACATCCAAAGGCAAAAGTACAAGTAAGTTCATCAAATAAAAAATAGAGAACTCTCTCCAAAAAAAGTGGGCATTCGTTTTTCGATTTGCCCATTTTTTTTTAAATCTAACTTCATATAAAAATTGTGGAAGTTTATTTTTTTTGTATATTTGATTAAACACCCTAATTAAGAACTCTATGTACAACAATGAAGTATGCGTGATTGGAAATCACAACTTAAAAACAACCAATTTTATTGATTTATCTGTTTCTCTTGCAGAACGATTCAACATCAATGTAGATTACGGATATCCTGCCGAAAAAGAATATATCAAACTTTTGGGGGCAACACATTTGATTGAAGGTTATGTTATTCATGACACAATTACACATAATTTTGATGCTCCAACTTGCATAGTTGTAGATGATTATTATCAGAACAAACAATTGCTTGCAAAATTTGGAGATAAAATCTTGAAAAACAGAAAATATTGGTTTTTTAATGATAATACAAAATTTACTAACAAAGAAATTAAAGAAGAAAAAAAGAAAATTTATTCGGAATCTTATCACGTTTATTCGGAAAATACATATGACTTCCCAATCACTTCAATCCACCAAGATTACTTTAAAATAGATACTCCCTATATTGCCAATTGGAAGAAATTCAAAAAAGCATTTCAAAAAGAATTTATTTCAGAAGAGTTAAGAGATGTAAGAAATTACTTGTATCATTTTGTCAAAAGTATGGGAGGAGACAAGATTTTTTTGTTCCATGACAAAATTCAATTTGCGGAAATTATCAACGCTGGAAAATCCCTAGAGATGGAGTGGGATGTTGTTTCAACTTTCCTCGAATTATTCGCAGATGACCAACTAATCAATATTGCCAATTATTTTTCAGATGATATTTATCGACATCAAATCAGACACAGCGACAACGATTTTGTCGTCTTTGTAGATGATTTTTCTGACTTCAAATAAAGATTTTTTAAATAAATTTCCCAATCAGAAGTTTTTGATGTGAACTTTTGTCCATAGTGCGAT
>CAYRMV010000006.1:0-51746 GCA_964425255.1 uncultured Flavobacteriales bacterium | reverse complement strand
TCATGCTAAAACAAAAAAAGCGAAAGTCTTCACTCTCGCTCTCATTCTGTTTCTGAAATGTGGTCCCACACGGGCTTACCGATTGCTATTTTCTAAGTCGTTTTACTCCTCAAAAATATGCATCGGCATAAACTTCTCGCCCAATTATTTTTCAAACAAAAGCGAAAGTCTTCACTCTCGCTCTCATTCTGTTTCTGAAATGTGGTCCCACACGGGCTCGAACCGTGGACCACCTGTGCCGAAAGCTTTCGGCAGAGTCAGGGGCATGAATATTTTCCTTTCAAACGGTCGATTATCTCTGGATATTTCTTTAAATTTTCGATGTAAATCCTACTTTTCATCCGTTTTATGTGCTTTTCAATCTCAATCATCTGACGAGTACATTGACAAGAAATTACTAAATAAATTTCCCAATCAGAAGTTTTTGATGTGAACTTTTGTCCATAGTGCGATTCATTATGCTTTAAAAGCCTCAAATCAACAGCCTCTGTTGTAATTCCGATGTAATATTGATTGATCGAAATACTATGTAAAATATAACAATTCATTAGCTAATCATGCTAAAACAAAAAAAGCGAAAGTCTTCACTCTCGCTCTCATTCTGTTTCTGTATCGTGGTCCCACACGGGCTCGAACCGTGGACCACCTGATTATGAGTCAGGTGCTCTAACCAACTGAGCTATAGGACCTTTTTGAAAATTAAAAATCAATAAACATTCAACTTCCAAACTTGGGGTGCAAATATAACAAACTCATACAAATATCAAGACTATTCCGAAATTTTTTGTTTCGTTCTAATACAAGTAACAAATAAAATTCCAAACATAATCGTTGCAAACAACAAATGAGCCGTCTGAACCAAACCAGGCATTTCTGCATAAGCCAATAATATTCCTGAAATCAATTCAATAGCAAGTAAAATATACAATACGTTTACAATCTTTTCACGCGAAGTTCTCCAATTTTGCCAAGCTAAAAAGGTCAACAAAATCAAAACAAGCCATGAAAAACTTCGATGAATAAAAAACGGGGTTCCTAACATCTCAACCCATTCAACACGAGAATATCCTTGTTGAACCAATGCGTCTATCTGTTCACGAACTTGTGTTCCTAAAAACATTTGAATGAATGTAATCACAAAACTGATGAAAACGATCCAACGCATTTGTGGAGATAAAGATATTTTTCGCTGTTGTGAAGGACTCACTTCCAATATTATCAGCAACTGCAATGCAATGATCACCAAGGCCAAGAGCATGTGAACAGTTATTGTCCATGGAACGAGATTCGTTGCCACAACGATGGAACCAAACCAAGCTTGAAAGACCAAAATCAACAAGTTTGCCGTGGCTAGAAAGACAAGTTTTCGGCTTCTATATTTTCTCAATACCCATAAAAAAATCAATAAAACTCCATTTCCAGTCAGAAAACCCACCAAGCGATTCACATATTCTGTCCATGTTTTTCGTGCATTGAAGTCTTGTTCTAACAAAAGTGTTTTATCATTTTTGATTTTTGTTGCCGTTTCTTTAAAACCAACTTTTTCCAACATGGAGCAAAATTTATCTATTTTCTTTGCTCGTTTAGAAGAATAGACATCTTTGTAATCAGCGGGTAAATTTTCATCCGATGTTGGAGGTACCCACTGTCCAAAACACTTTGGCCAATCTGGACACCCCATTCCACTACCTGTGATTCGGACAAAACTTCCAGCAATGACAACCAAATAAATTAAAACCAAGGTTATCCAGTTTACCCGAACAAACCAATTAGAATACGTTTTTTGCATTTTCGCGTTATTTGTACAAAAATACATTCTAAATCACCCTATTGTTCGAAATTTGAATGAAAAATCAAGGAAAACTGACAAAAATCATCCCTTTGAATTAATTTTGCTATATGAATAAAATCGGTATCATTGGATTGGGTTGGTTAGGCGAACCTCTGGCAATCGAATTAAAAAGTAGAGGTTATGAAGCCTTCGGAACTGTTACTTCACCCGAAAAAAAAGACCGAATTCAAGAACTTGGAATCCATGTTGAAAACATCCAATTTCCAGACGAAGTTGAAAAACTTTCACTCCTTTCAGTTTCAACATGGTCTTACCTGATTTTAACTATTCCACCAACAAAATGGAACAATCAAGGTGAGAAGATCCACTCAGAGATAATCCAACATATTTCTCCAAACTGCCGTGTCATTTTCATCAGTTCAACAGGGATATATACTAATCAAAATGGTAAAATTGATGAAAATTCATCCATTCAAGAAGACCTTCCTCTTGCAAAAATGGAACAATTTCTTCAAAATCAACTTACTGATCGATTAACGATTCTTCGTTTTGCTGGTTTGGTTGGTCCAAATCGAAATCCGGGTAAATTTTTAGCGGGAAAATCAAACGTTCCAAACGGAAATCAATGTGTCAACATGATTCACTTGAAAGATTGCATTTCTTTGTTAACCAAAATGATTGAACATCCCAATTCGATTACAGGAATTTTTCATGCTGCACATGACTACCATCCAACTCGAAAAGATTATTTCACTCAAAAAGCGATAGAACAGAACTTAATTCCACCATCCTTCCTTGAAGACAATTCATTAGCTGGAAAAATTATTTGCTCTGACAAAATCAAACAGACTTTCAATTTCCAGTTTTCGACAGATATCTGATCTCAAATAAAATTTTTAATTAACTTTATCGTTAAAAAGAGATTTAAAACACTTCAATCAAAAAAAGACAATTTACTCTTAAAAAAAGGTACATTTAGGCAACGATTTAACACAAACAAACGTTACAAATACAAAAACACTTGAAAAAGAAACTATTTTGCTTTCAAACTGTTAAATACCAACTATAGCAAGTTAAAAAGTTAACTTTAAGAAATTATATTTCACTGATGAAACACATTTTCGGTCTCATTTTTATCTTATTTACTTCGATTTACTCGATGGCATCCCACATTGTTGGAGGTGAAATCTATTATGATTACCTCGGAAACAATAATTACAGAATTAGTATTGCCGTTTTCCGAGATTGCGAATCAACTGGTGCACCATTTGATAATCCCCTGCCTTTAACAATCTTTTCATCTACCAACGTTTTTGTAAATAACATCAATGTTCCTCTTCCGCTAACTCAAGTTTTACCCGTTGTATTTAACAATCCCTGCGTTACACCTCCTTCTGGAATTTGCGTGGAAAGAGCTATTTATACAACCATCGTAAACCTTCCTCCTACTGCAGGTGGATACACTTTATCATATCAACGTTGTTGCCGAGGACCAAACATTACCAACTTGAACAATCCAGACGATACAGGCTTAACATTAACTACAAAAATCACTGGTACTGCTTCTAATGCACTTGTAAATAGTAGTCCACGGTTTCAAAATTATCCTCCGCTTGTACTTTGTAACAATGATGATTTAATTTTCAATCATGCTGCTACTGATCCAGATGGAGATGAATTAGTTTATGAATTGATAACACCATTAACGGGAGGAACAAGTGCTAATCCTGCTCCACCTCAATCATCTCCCCCACCATACATGCCTGTTCCATGGGCAACTAGTTTTAATGTAGCCAATCCACTTGGTCCTGGTGCTACAATTAACATTGATCCCAACACAGGTTTGTTAACAGCTGATCCGGAAATGTTAGGCTTGTTTGTAGTTGGAATTCGCGTGAAAGAATATCGAAATGGTGTGTTAATTGGTCAAACGGATCGAGATTTCCTTTTCAAAGTGGTAAATTGCATCATCAATCTTCAAGCTGAGATTACGCCGCAAGAAGATATGACAACGTTTGTTTCTTTTTGTCAAGGTAGAACGATCACATTTGATAATCAGAGTTTTGGAGGTTCACAATATCAATGGGATTTTGGCGTTCAGGGAATTACAACGGATGTAAGTACACAATTTGAGCCAACCTACACTTTCCCAGATCAAGGTATTTATGAAGTGACTTTGGTCGTTAATCCCGGTTGGCCATGTACAGATACATCGAAACAAACTTTCCACATCTTCGATGAAATTAACATTGATTTTTCTTCCACAGATGAAGTTTGTTTACAAGGAAACTCCGTTGATTTTAATGGAACAGCAACTGCTCCAGCGAGTACCGTTTTTAGTTATAATTTTGGACCAAATGCCAATCCATCAACTGGAAATCAACTTGATTTTTCAGGAGTAAATTTCACGCAAGCTGGAAACATAAATGTAGAATTAACAGCCATATACGAAACATGTACGGTAACGGTGAATCATCCCGTGATCATTTTTGATGAACCAAAAGCAGAATTTGAATTACCAGCTTCTGCTGAATGTGGCGGACTATCAGTTAACTTCGTGAATATTTCTGATAACGCAAGTTCATATAGTTGGGATTTTGGTGTTTTAAACTCAACTACAGATGTAAGCACGCAAGTCAATCCAAGTTTCACCTATCCGGAAGGAGGAACTTATACCGTTCAATTAGTTACCAGTTCAAATGCCATCTGCCAAGATACTTTTTTGCTTGACATAACTGTTAATGAAGCATTGAATCTTTCATTCACAAGTGAAGACTCACTCTGTGTGACAGATAATTCGTTCACGTTTGTTGGAAATTTCAGTGGACCTCCAGGGAGTACCATGCAATGGAATTTTGGTCCAAATGCGTCGATATCGACTTCAACTGACTTGATTGTTCCAGATGTAGTTTTTAATACTTCAGGTGTTTTCCCTGTGACTTTTTCAGCTCAATTTGGAAACTGTTCGGATACATATACCGAAAATATTCATGTTTTAGCCGAACCGACAATTGACTTTACGATAGCTGATGGATTACAATGTGCTCCATATACGGCTAATTTCATCAATTTGTCAACAGCTGATTCTCCGATGACTTATCTCTGGGATTTTGGTGATGGCAACACTTCGAATGTGGCAAACCCAATTCATGTGTACCCAAATCCTGGAAATTATGACGTGAGTTTGTCCATAAGTACAAATATTGGATGTATTACTACGTTGATTTTAACAAAAGAGAATTTAATCCAAGTTAAACCTTCTCCAGAAGCAAAATTCATGGTAACACCAGATGAGACAAATATTTGTGAACCTTTCGTTTCATTCATCGATCAATCATTTGACGGTTACCAAATTCAGTATATTTTCGATGATCTAAATTTTGGTTCCAATTTGAAAAATCCAACGCACAAATACTCCACAAGTGGAACCTTTAATCCGATTCAAATTGCGACCAATGAATATTTATGTTCCGATACAACGCGCAGAACACTAGTCATTTATCCAAACGAAGTATTTATTCCAAACACATTCACTCCAGATGGAAATGAGTTCAATGGGATCTTCAATGCTAAAGTTGCTTACGAACAATATGGATGGCAAATGCGGATTTACAATCGTTGGGGTCAGCTAATTTTTGAGTCCTCGGACCCGAACATTGGTTGGGATGGAACATACAACGGCACCATGGTTCAAAGTGGATTGTACACCTATCGATTCAGTTATATTTCGTGTGAAAACGAAGATGTTTGGTTAGAGGAAAATGGGCATGTAAACTTGATACGATAAGCGGAAGCATCTAAAAATCAAACGACAAACTCAATTTCATCGTAATGTTCTTTTCCAATTGAGTAACTGCATAGGCTCCATACGGCATGAAAACACCAATTCCGAAACCACTAAAATTGGAAATCAGTAATTTGTCTATAATTATTCCAGCTTCACAATATCCTTTTTCCATGGTTTGGAATGCCATTGAGTGCTTGTTTCGATTGGTCATTTCACCTATTCCTATGGCGTGATGTAAACCAATTTGAGGTTTCATCCATTTAAATTTTGTTTTTATCGCATTAAAAGTAAAACGGGTATAAACAGCCGCCTGTCGATCGGAATAAAAAGTTCCTGGAAGAATCGTTTCGAAAGTATTTGGAACCGACAAACGCCAATTTCCTCCAGTCCCTGAAACAATTTGATTGAATACCAATGGAATGTCTGATGAATTACCCGATACTTGTGCCATCCACATGAATTTACCCAAAGCCAAAACAGGAATTTGCTGTGAAATTTCGGCATAAAATCGATCATAACTCCAATTCGCTTCACCTATTCCAGAAATTCCTTTTGCATAACGAAGTTGAATACGCGGGTATTTTGAACCCAATGAAACACGTGTATTTCCAAGCATGGAAACTCGATCACGCATTTGCCAAGACAATTCAACTCCCGCTTCGGAAACATCCATTTTCGATTGAGCTCCCAAATCGGAAAATTGATATGCTTCCAAAAACTGAATGCGTTGATAATTACCAAAAAAAGTAGTGCGAATATTCCGAAAAAAATATCCAGATAATTGGGCTTCAGCTAATCTTTGACGATCAAAATTGCGCACATACAATTGTCGATACACTTGATTCGAATTGATTGCAGATGGAGGTGTTCGCCATTGAATTCCACCCCGTTCAACTAAATCATCGTGAAAAGATGTTCGAAATTTTATTTCCTTTTTGCGATGTAAGAGAACTTCTCCAAATGCTCCATATTTCCAAGCTTTGTCTTTTGTAGCCCAAGCACCGTAACCGCCGATTGTCACTCGTTTCATCAACTTTTCGGAAGTTTCTAAGCCTAAACCAAAACGATACCCTTCATACAAATTGTATTGCAACAAGCGACGTAAATCAAGATTGAAATTTCCCATCGGGATCTTACCCGAAGCAAGCACTTTTGACAAAGCTAGAAACTTGTCTAAATTAGTTGCTTTGGACAAACTATCAATAAAAACATAGGTTTTTTGATCTGCTTCTGAAAGAGAAAACAACCGCAATGAATCCCAAGATTGATCCGATTTCTTCCCTGCATCGACAGCCGTTTCAACTGCAATTCCATTGGAAAATTCGGATCGTTTAAATTCAGTATCAAACTGAATATCGTGCAAATAAGTACTTCCTTTCCCGATTATCGCGGTTTCTTTCACATTATCAGATAATTCAAGTCCTGACATACGAAGTTCGGAGTTCAATTTGATAGGAAACCAACGTTTGTCTTCTAAAAATGCATATTCTTGTACAATTTTCACACTCGTTGTTTGATCCTCTTCCATCGGTTCGGCAACCACTTTTTCAATGGCGAAACCGTTTGTATTGATGTACAACTGACCTTTTAAACCGTTAAAATTCTTTCCCTTTCTTGGTCGAAATGAAATGGTATAAACCGTGTCATTCCCACGTAAAGTGGTGTCTTCTAAGATAAAAAGATAGCGATTGATTCCTCCCAAAGCAATCGGATTGATATAGTTTTTGCCTAAAACAGAAAATTGATTTTCATAAAAACTAAATGACTGCATTTCTTGCGCAAAAGTAGAAAACATGGGGTCGTTGAAACCAGAAACTTTGTAAGCCAAAATCTCTTCTTTGTCACGTGCTGGAGGTGAAAATTTGCGTCTCGATTCGGATTCTATTAAAAATAAATGACGTGTTTCAAAGAATTCAATCATGCTTAAATCATTGGAATCGCGTTTATCGACTGGTAAATTTTTCAATTTTTGAAGCGCATCTGGATCAAGCGTAAAATGAAACTTACTGTAAGCATCGTATTGAAAACTACCATTTTCAGTTGGACTATTTTTCTTTCGATTCGAAATCACTTGATTCATGATGCGATGTGCAGGATTTTCTCCTGGTAAAATTACCACTTCTTGAAATTGCAACATTGCTGGTTTTAACAGTAAAATCAAATTGGAACGCAAATACGCATAAGTAAATGTTGTATCTCGAAATCCAAAAGCACGAATACCTATTTGAGCAGTATCCAGTGAAAGTGAGTTAGGAAGTGAAAGTGAAAAAAAACCATCTATATCTGCTAAAACTGGTTTTTCTCCCAAAGGAAGATTGATTTTAGCAAATGGAATCGGTTCTTGCGTATAAAAATCTTTGAGTTGAAATGTGGTCATTTGTGCCTTTAAACTGACACTGAATAATACAAATAAAAGCAAAAAGTTGAATTTCATGTTTGTAGTTTTATGTAGGACTGATATAGAACGTATTTGTTACAGTTAATCAAATAAATTGGTGCTATTTTGTTCCCGTTCGTATTCCAAATCGGGTGGCAAATTGGAACGTTGAGCTGCTTGAGTGGCAAGAAAATCACAGCGTTCATTCTCTGGGTGACCCGCGTGGCCTTTAACCCATTTGAATTGTAAGTTAAACTTGGGATGTAATTTCAAATAGCGTTTCCACAAATCCGCATTTTTTTTACCCTTGAATCCTTTTTGATTCCAACCGAAAACCCAACCTTTAGTGATTGAATCAATAACATACTTCGAGTCAGAACAAATAATTACTGGATACTCATTCGTTTTGAGGCTTTCTAAGGCAACAATAATACTGAGTAGTTCCATTCGATTGTTGGTTGTCAAACGAAATCCTTCCGACAGTTCTTTTACTTTTCCTTGAAAGCGCAAAACTGCACCGTAACCACCAGGACCTGGATTTCCACGTGAGGAACCATCTGTAAAAATTTCAATTACTTTAGAACTCATGTTTCAAACGAACGTGTTGTGCTTCGATCGATTCTCCTAAAATGCGCGAAGCGTTTTTACTAAAATCCGTTTCATTTTCCGTGGTTAAATAAACCACCGATCCCGTATCGGAAAGTTTTTCGTTGAGCCAAGTATGTTTTTCAAGGTAATCTTTCAAACTTGCTGCCACTATCGGACCTTGAGCCACCACTTGTATGTGCGGAGGAACAATCGATTCGATATATGATTTCAAAATTGGATAATGCGTACATGCTAAAATGATCGCATCCATTTCAGGATCCATTTGCATCAACGTTTCCACATCTTCTTGAATAAATGACTTTCCGGCAAGCGTATTGTATTTACCATTTTCAATTAGTGGAACCCAAATCGGGCAAGCCAATTGATTGACAATCACCTCAGGGAAAAATTTATGAATTTCCAATTGATAAGAATTGGATTTAACAGTTCCTTCCGTTGCTAAAATGCCAATGTGCTTGGATTTAGTCAGTTTTAAAATTCCTTCTGTACTTGGACGAATAACACCCAAAACGCGTTTATCTGGATATTCATAAGGAAGAATTTTCTGTTGTATCGTTCTCAAAGCTTTGGCTGATGCCGTATTACAAGCAAGAATAATCAATTCACATCCTTGTGAAAAAAGATAGCGAACCGCTTCTAAGGTAAATTCATAAACTACTTCAAACGATCGGGAACCATAAGGTGCTCGTGCATTATCCCCCAAATAGATGAAATCTTTTTCGGGTAAGGTTTTGCGCAATTCAGCCAAGATGGTTAAACCACCATAACCTGAATCAAACACACCAATTGGAGCTCCTTTATTTGTCATTTTAATGATTCTGAAACCAAAAAGATCGTTTTGAATAGATTCTTTTCTTGCTTATGCAAAGATAGTAGAATCCATGAAAAAGAAAAGGCTACCGTTTCCGATAGCCTTTACTAAATAAGGATTAAAGATTATTTTCCTGCTTTTGTTGCTTCAGCATCCAAACGCAATACTTCAGTTATTACTTCTGGTGTTAAATCGGTACCACCTTTGAAATACAAGGTCGCTGTTTCGTCAATCACATAATTGATTTTTTTTCGTTCAGCTACGATGTCAACCGCTTTTTGCAAGCGCTCCAAAACCGGTTTGTTTAAGCGATTTCCCATTGCTTGCATTTGCTGTTGCAATTCTTGCTCACGTTGTTGAATTTCCATTTGTTTACGTTGCAATTTCTCTTGTTCAAATTGAATTTGCATCGGTGGCATATTTGGTTGATCAGCTAAGAACTTCTTATATCGAGCCTCCAAAACAGAGTCCATTTCAAGCAATTCTGCTTCAGCAGACTTTGAAATTGCTTCCATTTCTTTTAAAGCGGCCTTGCGAGAAGGCATTGTATCTAGAATTTTTTGTGAATTTACATGTCCAATTTTAGTTTGTGCAACTGCTGCTCCAGCAGAGATTACCATTACTAAGGCAAGAATTAACTTTTTCATTTTTTGATTTTTATTTCTATTTTACTTTTACTTATTTATCAGCGTTTAATTCACGAATTACATCGTCACTTAAGTCGAATTTGCTATCTGCATAAACCAAATTACTTTGATTTGCTTTATCGAAAATAAACGTGAATTTTTGCTTGGATGCTACTTTTTGCATCGCATCGAAAACTTTATCTTGAATGGGCTTAATCAGTTCCTGTCTTTTTTGGAAATAATCCCCACTCACACCAAATCGAAGTTTTTGCATTTCCATCGCTTCGGTTTCTAATTTTTCAATCTCTTCAGAACGTTTTTTCTTTTCTTCCGCAGGTAGCAACACTTCTTCGCGTGCAAATGCTTCCTTTTTTTGTCTCAATACCGCGTATCGATCTTCAATTTCCTTTGTCCATCTCTCAGCTAATTTATCGAGTTTATCTTTTGCGTCTTTATACTCTTGCAATTGTTCAAGAATATAGTCCGAATCGATGTACCCGTATTTCTGAGCTTGAGTGACAAATGACATGCCAAAAATGAACAAGCTAAGTATTAATAAATTTTTCATTTGCTTCTAAATTCAATTTTTACAACGCAGGAACGCCAAATATACACATTTTATTGCATTTCGTTTCTCAATTATAACTCACCTAAGTTCATACCGATGGTAAAGTTAAGCTTCCCGTAGTATCCTTTCTGTTTGATTGATTGATCGGATGCTCCGCCGTATCCTGCTGAATGTGGATCCAACGTATCGAATCCCCAACCATAATCCAATCCAAGCATACCAAACATTGGTAAGAATATACGAACTCCGACACCCGCAGAACGTTTCACATTGAAAGGATTAAACTTATTAAATGCTGTATAGGTATTTCCAGCTTCCGCAAATCCAAGTACAAAGAACGTAGCCTGTGGATTTAAGGAAATCGGGTAGCGTAATTCCAAGGTATATTTCGCAATGATTGGATCACCACCTTGAGAAGACACACCGGAAGAAGGGCCTGTAGCATCGTCATAACCTCGTAAAGCAATGATTTCACGTCCACCTAATTGGTTCACACCAGTCAAACCATTTCCACCAAGAGTATAACGCTCAAAAGGAGTCAATCCTTTGATTGAACTATAGGCTCCCATGAAACCAAATCCAACGCGAGGCATCAAGACCAATTTCTTATCCGAGGAAAGAGGTAAAAACCATTCTCCTGTGAATTTCAATTTGTAATACTCCAAATATTTGTATCTCGCTTGTGGATCAGCAGCTTCTGCAGCAGTCATTGGATTAAACAAAGTATAAGGCAATGACGATTTAGCTGAGAACGTAATTTTCGAACCTTCTTGTGGATAGATCGGTGAACTTACTGAATTTCGTTGCAAAACATATTTCAAACTAATGTCATTGGCATAACCATCACTAAAACTAGGGAAGAAATCTGTGTAACGTACCACATCGTAATATTGGTAAGCCAATTCGTAGTATGCGCTAAAATAATCATCTGGCACTTTTTTTCTACGCCCAAGACCTATTCCGGCTCCAGAGATAGAAACTCCAGTATAAGATGGATTGCTTCTGCTAAAATTGTTTCCAAATTGTGTGTGATTTACCCAAAGGGAAAGTGAATTTGGTTTCTTTCCTCCCAACCATGGCTCAGTGAAAGAGAAATTATACCCTTGGTAGAATCGTCCATTGGTTTGTGCACGAATTGACAAACGTTGTCCGTCTCCTGAAGGCAAAGGCGACCAAGCTCCTTTTTTGAAGGTATTTCCTAAAGAAAAATTATTGAAAGTCAACCCCAAGGTTCCAATGATGCGATTAGCACCATATCCACCAGACAATTCGACTTGATCGGATGATTTTTCTTCCACAACGTATTCGATATCAACAGTTCCATCTTGCGGGTTTGGCATCGGATTGATTTGAAAGGCTTGTTCATTGAAATACCCCAATTGCGCTAATTCTCGTTGAGTACGAATGATGTCATTTCGATTGAATAAGTCACCTGGTTTGGTTCGAATTTCTCTTCGAATAACATTTTCGTTGGTTTTCGTATTACCCTTGATGATGATGTTTTTCACGCGCGCCTCTTTTCCTTCAATGATGCGCATTTGGTACGAAATATGATTGTCATTGATGTTTCGTTCAACGGCATTTATCTGGAAGAACAAATAGCCTCGATCCATGTAAAGCGAAGAAATATCTCGTCCATCTTGACTCATGTTTAAGCGTTGATCTAACAAAGTTTTGTTGTATACATCGCCATACTTTATACCTAAAATCGTATCCAAGTAACCCGAACGGAACTTCGTATTCCCAACCCATTCGATGTTTCCAAAATAAAACTTAGCTCCTTCATCTACTTTGATTCGAATGGCAAGATTCTTATCGTTTTTCATGAAAATGGTATCAAAATCAATGGCAGCATCGCGCATTCCGATTGCATTGTACTTGGCTATCATTGCTAATTTATCTCGATCGTATGCTGATTGCGAAAATTTCGATTTTTTGAAGAAACGCCAAAATGCTTTTTGTTTGGTATCCTTCATGGCCATTTTCAATTTCCACGTTGGAATAGATTCATTTCCTTCAATTGTCAATTCACCTATTCGAACTTTACTTCCTTTTTGAATATTGATCAAAAATATTTCGGAATTATTCATCAAAGTATCATTCACCCGTTTGATATCTACTTGTGCAGAATAAAATCCTTTCTCACGGTAATATCCTTTGATCTTGCTTTTGGTAGTAAAAACAAGGTTTTCCGTAATCGTTTTTCCCGAATACAAAGAAATTTCCTCTCTAATTTTATCTGCCTCTCTACGAGTAACACCTGAAAACTTGAAACGAGATAACTTTGGACGAGGAGTAACTTCAATCACTGGATAGATAACTCCACCAATTTCTTTTTCGATGTAAATTTCAACATCCGAGAAGATTCCTTCATTCCACAAATTTTTAATGGCAGTAGAAAATCGATCTCCCGGAATCATGATGCGTGATCCTTGGCGCAATCCACTTAATAATTTGATGGCTTGATGATCAAAATTATCTGCTCCCAAAACACGGATTGGACCAATTTCGTATTCTTTTGGATTTTGGTAATCTATAAAAAAACCACCCCCAAGGATCACAGGTCCTTTTGATGTTGAATCAGTTACTGATGTTTGTGAATAGGAAAGGGAAAACAACGCTACAAGTAGCATATTCCATGCAGTTAATACTAGGTGTTTTTTGTGCATCATTTATTTGTTATTTGTTCTGAAACTTGTCCAAATCTTCGTTCCCGAGATTGGTAATCAAGTACAGCTTTGTATAAATCTAAGTCTCTAAAATCTGGCCATAAAACGGGTGTAAAATGAAGTTCTGTATACGCAATTTGCCAAAGCAAGAAATTACTTATACGGTATTCACCACTTGTACGAATCAACAATTCTGGATCTGGAACTCCTTTGGTAGAAAGATAGCTCGAAACCAATTCATCGTTGATTTGCTCCGTATTTAATTTACCTAATTTTACATCTTCTGCAATCTCCTTCACAGCCTTGTTAATTTCCCAACGCGAAGAGTAATTGATTGCCAAGATCAAGTTTATTTTGGTGTTATGAGCCGTTTCTTGAGCAGCACGTTCAAATTCTTGCTGACAATCCAAAGGCAAACCAGGCATATCCCCCAAACTCCACAGACGAACTCCTTTTTTATTGAGCTCATCTACTTCATTGGCGATTGTTTGCACAATGAGACTCATAATTCCATCAATCTCCTCTTTTGGACGATTCCAGTTTTCGGTCGAAAAAGTATATAAAGTCAAATATTTGACACCCATTTCTTCCGCTGCTTGCAAAGTTGATCGAATGGATTCAATCCCAAAGGAATGACCATACAACCGTTTTTGGCCTTGTTGTTTTGCCCAGCGCCCGTTTCCATCCATAATAATGGCAATATGTTCTGGAATTCGAGCTAAATCTATTTGAGAGAATACATCCATTTCAGTGAAGTGTTGTCTCTAACGAGAACGAATTTAATGAAAGTATCGTATGCCTGCTTAAAAGCTTAACATACCTTAACAAAAAAAGAGGGAAACGGTTTCCCAAATCCCTCTCTATCAAAGTTTTATGATAATTATTCAGCAAGAACAATCAATTTATTGTTGAGCATTTCAACAACTCCACCCTTGATTTCCACGTGAATAACTTTCGTATTTGAACTAAGTTCAATTAACTTACTCGTTTTTTCATCGGCTTCAAAGTTCTGAACTAAATCGACTTTAATTTTCCCTTTTCCAAGCGCAGAAATAATCGGAGCGTGATTGTTCAAGACCTGAAATTGTCCGTCGATACCAGGCAACTGCACAGCAGAAACCTCTCCGGTAAACACTTTCATTTCAGGTGTAATTATTTCTAATTGCATACTTTTCTTTTTTGATGTGAACTATCCTTTGAAAGGAAAATTACACAGTTTCTGCCAACATTTTTTCTCCAGCTTCAATTACATCTTGGATGCTTCCTTTCAAGTTGAAAGCAGCTTCTGGATAACGATCCATTTCTCCATCCAAAATCATGTTGAACCCTTTGATTGTATCTTGAATATCTACTAAAACTCCTGGGATACCTGTAAACTGCTCCGCTACGTGGAACGGCTGAGACAAGAAACGTTGAACACGACGAGCGCGGTGTACAACCAATTTATCTTCTTCAGATAATTCGTCCATACCCAAAATCGCGATGATATCTTGTAATTCTTTGTAACGTTGTAAGGTCAATTTAACGCGCATTGCACAATCGTAATGAGCATCACCTAAGATTGCTGGAGTCAAGATACGAGAAGTAGAATCCAATGGATCAACCGCAGGATAAATACCTAACTCAGCAATTTTACGAGACAATACCGTTGTAGCATCCAAGTGAGCAAAAGTATTTGCTGGTGCTGGATCCGTTAAGTCATCCGCAGGAACGTAAACCGCTTGTACGGAAGTAATGGAACCATTTTTTGTTGAAGTAATACGCTCTTGCATCGCACCCATTTCAGTTGCCAAAGTTGGTTGGTAACCTACTGCTGAAGGCATACGACCTAACAATGCAGACACCTCAGAACCAGCTTGTGTAAAGCGGAAGATGTTATCAACGAAGAAAAGGATATCTTTTCCTTGTCCGTCTCCTTCACCATCGCGGTAGTACTCAGCCATAGTCAAACCAGACAAAGCAACACGAGCACGAGCACCTGGAGGCTCATTCATCTGACCGAATACGAAAGTAGCCTTAGACTCTTTCATTTCGTTCAAATCAACTTTTGACAAATCCCATCCACCTTCTTCCATAGAGTGCATGAAATCTTTACCATATTTGATAATTCCTGACTCCAACATCTCACGCAACAAGTCGTTTCCTTCACGTGTACGCTCACCTACTCCAGCGAACACAGAAAGACCACCATGACCTTTTGCGATGTTGTTAATCAACTCTTGAATCAATACTGTTTTACCTACACCAGCACCACCGAATAAACCGATTTTACCTCCTTTTGCATACGGCTCAATCAAGTCAATCACTTTAATTCCGGTAAACAACACTTCCGTTGCAGTTGACAACTGATCGAAAGCTGGAGCTTCACGGTGAATTGGCAAACCATTTTCGTTGCTCACTGGGTTGATCCCGTCAATCGCTTCACCAACTACGTTAAACAAACGACCTTTGATTTGATCGCCTGTAGGCATTTTGATCGCCGAACCTGTAGAAACAACTTCTAATCCACGACGGAATCCGTCTGTTGAATCCATCGAAATCGTACGTACTGAGCTTTCTCCTACGTGAGATTGTACTTCCAAAACAACGCGTGTTCCGTCTGCTTTTCTTACTTCCAACGCATCGTAAATATTTGGAAGCGCAACTCCTTTATCGAAGCTTACATCTACCACAGGACCAATAACCTGTGAAATTTTACCTTGAATATGCGACATTTTTGTGCCTTTTAAGTGTAAATTCTGAATTTGGGCGCAAAGATAGTCAATTTATCTTGTAGTACAAATCATTTTTTTTCAAAAAAAAAGTTGTCTTAAAAATCTCCAGATCGTTTTGCTCAACTTGTTTTAAATTGAATCTCCTTTTTTTGATTTTTCTTCGAACCAAGAATCCCCAGTTTGAACGAAAATTATTCCTTACTTTTGGAGAAATGAAAGATAAATTAAATATCCTTTCTCATTTGAATTTGGCGCGATGTTGGAACGGATTGCTCCTCGTTCTTTCGTTTTATCTTTCTCGCCTTTTTAAAAAACCATTTGTTTGGGGAAATCCACTTTCTGTGAGCATTGAACCAACAACAGCTTGTAATTTGGCTTGCCCAGAATGCCCCAGTGGATTGAAACAGTTTTCGAGGCCAACTGGGAAATTAACTCCCGAAACCAACGAAAACATTTTGAATCAAATCAAAAAATCCACTTTTTATATCAATTACTATTTTCAAGGTGAACCTTTTTTAAATCCAGATTTTCTGACTTTAATTCGACAGGCGAAAAAGAAACGAATTTACACATCCACTTCCACAAACGCTCATTTTATTTCGAAAGAGAAAGCCATTCAAATCGTTGATTCTGGGTTAGACCGTTTGATTATTTCCATTGATGGAATGACACAAAAAACATACGAAAATTACCGTGTACATGGCACTTTGAGTAAAGTTATCGAAGGCGCCAAACACCTCGTCGAAGCTAAAAAAGTGGCAAACAGTGCAACTCCGCATCTGATTTTTCAATTTCTTGTTGTTAAACCCAATGAACAGGAAGTTCCTCAAGTATTTGAATTAGCGAAAGAAATCGGAATTAACGAGGTTCGGCTAAAATCAGCACAAGTGTACGATTTCAAACACGGAAATCCACTTATTCCAGACAATGAACAATATGCCCGATATATCCAACAAAAAGACGGAACATATCGACTAAAAAACAAATTTTATAATCATTGTTGGCGAATGTGGTCATCGTGTGTTTTCACGTGGGATGCAGCAGTTGTTCCCTGTTGTTTTGATAAAGATGCGAAATATCAGCTCGGGAACTCAACTAAAACAGATTTTCATCACATTTGGAAATCCAACGAGTACAATCAATTTCGAAAACAAATTTTAACAGGTCGATCCCAAATAGATATTTGTCAAAATTGCTCGGAAGGAAGTAGTGTTTGGGTTTGATCCGAGTTCGCTTCAGGAACAATTGGAAATAAAAAATGCCGATTCAAATGAACCGACATTTTAAAAAGCAATTGTTTATTATAACTAAGCAACTTTTAACTGAGCCACTTTTGATTTTCCAAATTGTTGTTGTGCGTATTCCAATGTCACTTTGAACTCACTTACTTTTTCAGAAGGCAAATCGAACATCGCTTCATTAAGAATAGCTTCACAAATAGATCGCAAACCACGAGCACCTAATTTAAACTCGATCGCTTTTTCGACAATGAAATCCAAAACAGCTCCGTCAAAACTCAATTTAATTCCATCCAACTCAAACAAGCGAACGTATTGTTTTGTCAAGGCATTTTTTGGTTCAGTCAAGATGCGTTTCAAACTTTTTGCATCCAAGGGCTCCAAATAAGTCAAGGATGGAAAACGACCAATCAACTCAGGAATCAAACCAAAAGACTTGATATCCGTTGGGTTGATGTAACGCAAAAAGTTATCGCCATCAATTCGAACATTGTCATTGCTACTAAAACCTATTGTTTGTGTGTTTACTCGACGAGCAATGATTTTCTCAATCCCATCAAATGCACCCCCACAAACAAACAAAATGTTTTTCGTATCCACTTGAATCATTTTTTGTTCCGGGTGTTTTCTTCCTCCTTGTGGCGGAACATTTACCGAAGAACCTTCCAATAATTTCAACAAAGCTTGCTGTACTCCTTCTCCAGAAACATCTCGTGTAATGGAAGGATTATCGCTTTTGCGTGCAATTTTATCAATTTCATCAATGAATACGATTCCTTGTTGTGCTGCTTGTACATTGTAGTCAGCCGCTTGAAGCAAACGCGACAAAATGCTTTCCACATCTTCTCCGACGTATCCAGCTTCGGTGAGTACCGTTGCATCAGCTATACAGAACGGAACGTTCAACATTTTAGCAATGGTTTTTGCCAACAAAGTTTTTCCTGTTCCTGTTCTTCCAACCAAAATCACGTTGGATTTTTCAATTTCTACTTCGTCTTTACCTACTTTTTGGTTCAAACGCTTGTAGTGATTGTAAACCGCCACCGATAATACTTTTTTCGCATCTTCCTGACCGATTACGTATTCATCCAGTTTTGTTTTGATTTCGTGGGGTTTGTATAATTTCAATTCGGTGGAAGCAATTCCTTTGTCTGCTTGCAACTGCCCTCCCATTTCTTCTTGAACAATGGAAAAACCTTGGGAAATACAGCTTTCGCAAATATGACCCGAAAGTCCGGCAATTAACATTCCGACTTGCGAACGCGGTCTCCCGCAAAATGAGCAACTTGTTTCTCTTTTCGACATAGTATTTATGGACAAAAAAGTCATCCGTTACTAAAACGAATGACTTTCTATTTTCGTTTGCAAATGTATAACTAAATATCCGTATCGGAAAATTACTGCTTTGGATTACGCAATAAAACTTCGTCAACCATACCGTAAGCTTTCGCTTCTTCAGAAGTCATCCAATAATCACGGTCTGAATCTTCCCATACTTTTTCATACGGTTGTTTTGAATGTGTTGCGATGATATCGTACAATTCTTTTTTCAATTTTTGAATTTCACGTGCTGTGATCTCGATATCAGACGCTTGACCTTGTGCACCTCCTAAAGGTTGGTGAATCATCACGCGAGAGTGTTTCAAGGCAGAACGTTTTCCATCAGCTCCTGCACAAAGCAAAACTGCTCCCATCGAAGCTGCCATTCCCGTACAAATGGTTGCTACATCCGGACGGATATACTGCATGGTATCGTAAATACCCAAACCAGCGTATACCGATCCACCTGGTGAATTCAAGTAAATTTGAATGTCTTTTTTCGCATCTACTGATTCCAAGAACAAAAGTTGGGCATTGATGATATTGGCAACTTGGTCATTAATTCCAGTTCCCAAGAAGATGATGCGGTCCATCATCAAACGTGAAAACACGTCCATTTGTGTCATGTTCAAATGACGTTCTTCAATGATATAAGGAGTCAATGATGATTCAATGTAACTTTCGAGGTGCATGCTGCTAATTCCCTGATGCTTTGTAGCGTATTTTCTAAATTCGTCGTTTCCAAACATAATGTGTGTTGTTTAATTTTCGAAAGTAAAGATACATTCATTTCTTCGATTGAAACAAAAATTTGGATTTTTTTGCATTCTCCCTCCTGCAACTGTTGTCACAATCCAATTTGATTGTTTAAATGTATCTTTGTACCAAATAAAAAAAGAATGAAACTGCATTACCGCGAATTGGGCTCTGGTCAACCTTTTTTGATTCTCCACGGATTGTTTGGATACTCCGACAACTGGCAATCTCATGCAAAAAAATTAGCTGAATATTACCGTGTCATTTTGATTGATCAACGCAACCACGGACATTCTGACTGGTCTGACGAACATACGTATGATGCAATGGCAGATGATCTTTGGGAATTAGTTGAAGACTTGCAATTATCAAAAATCATTCTCATGGGACATTCCATGGGGGGAAAGACGGTCATGAATTTTGCACAAAAACACGAAGAAGTAATAGACAAATTGATTGTTGTGGATATGGGAACCAAGTCGTATCCGATGCATCACAATCAGATTTTAGAAGGTTTGTATGCCATCGATTTGAAACCGGGACTCACGCGTGGAGAAGCAGAAACGCAATTGATGCAACACATCGATTCGGTGGGTGTTCGTCAATTTTTGTTGAAAAATTTATATTGGAAAGAAAAAGGTCAGCTTGCTTGGCGAATGAATTTGGAAGTTTTACACCGCGAGATGCCTCGAATCTTGGAAGCATTACCAGAAGGCGAAGTGATGACGCATACCTTGTTTATCCGGGGTGCCTTGTCGAATTATATTTTAGAAGAAGATTTTGATGCGATCGAAAATCAATTTCCTGATTCAACCATTCAAACGATTGATAATGCTGGACATTGGGTACATGCTGAACAACCTGAAGCATTTATTCAAACAGTTCTTGAATTCTGTTTACGTTAACATACAACCATGGAAAAATACACCAACGCACTCATCCACGAAACCAGTCCGTATTTATTGCAACATGCACACAATCCAGTCAACTGGGTAGCTTGGTCAAACGAAGCTTTTGAAGAAGCAAAGCGTGAAAATAAATTAGTTCTGATTAGTGTTGGATATTCAGCTTGTCATTGGTGCCACGTGATGGAACATGAATCCTTTGAGGACGAGGAAGTCGCTGCGTTAATAAATAAATTTTTCGTCTGTATCAAAGTGGACCGCGAGGAAAGACCCGATGTAGATCAGGTTTACATGACCGCCGTTCAGTTGATGACACAACGAGGTGGATGGCCATTGAATTGCTTTACACTTCCGGACGGAAAACCCGTTTATGGTGGCACGTATTTTCCAAAAGAACAATGGATGCAAATTCTGCGCAGTTTGGAACACACCTATCGAAATAAACCCGAAGAAGTGATTGATTATGCCAACAAACTGCAAGAAGGTGTTCAGCAAAGTGAGTGGATTCAATTGCCCGAACCAAAACAAGCTTTTCATAAAGAAAAATTGGATGAGTTGGTTTTGCGTTGGTCGCATCAATTTGATCAGCGCGAAGGAGGTTCGAGTCGTGCACCCAAATTTCCACTTCCTTCGAACTACGAATTTTTGTTGCGCTATGCCGTTTCGGAAGAAAATCCAAAGATCATGCAACACGTTTGGCTCACCCTTGATAAGATGGCATTAGGAGGAATTTACGACCAAGTAGGTGGCGGATTTGCTCGTTATTCAGTCGATGTGTTGTGGAAAATTCCACACTTTGAAAAAATGTTGTATGATAACGGTCAGCTGTTGAGTCTGTATGCGAAAGCGTATCAAGTAAAACCAAATGAAACCTACAAGCGCATTGTCTATCAAACCACTCGCTGGATGGAGCGTGAACTTCTAAACGAATACGGTGCATTTTATTCTGCTTTGGATGCCGATAGTGAAGGCGAGGAAGGAAAATTCTATGTTTGGAAGAAAGAAGAATTGACAGAAACCTTGGGCGAACATTTTGCCTTTGCGGAATCTGTTTTTGAAATCAACGGAAAGGGATTTTGGGAAGAAGGGAACTACGTTTTAATGCGACAAGACAACGATAAAGCTGCTGCAAAACGACTTGGAATGGAACCCAATTTGTTTCAAGAAAAATTAGCCCAACTTCACCAACTTTTATCGGACGAACGGAGTCATCGAACACGACCGGGTCTTGACGACAAGAGTTTGACTTCGTGGAATGCAATCGCCATGAAAGGATTGGTCGATGCTTATTTCGCTTTCGGAGACGAGTGGTTTCTCCATTTGGCACAAAAAAATGCTAGATGGTTATTGAAATACCAAACAAAAGAAGACGGATCGTTGTACCGAAGTTTCAAACTGGGAACAAGTAGCATCTCTGGGTTTTTGGAAGATTATGCACATGCGATAGTCGCATTCATTCGCTTGTATGAAGCCACGTTCGACATCCAGTATTTGAATCAAGCACAAACATGGACCGAATTTGCACTGAAACATTTTATCGATTCACAGAGTTTGATGTTTTACTTTACGCCAAATGACACCGAATTAATCGCTCGAAAAATGGAAATCAACGATAATGTTATTCCATCGAGCAACAGTGTGATGGCTAACAACTTGATTCTTCTGGCGAAATTAACAGGCAAGCAATCCTACCTAGAAACAGCAGAACAAATGCTTGCCAACGTATACGACGGAATGGAGCAATACGGTTCCGGTTATTCGCATTGGGGACTGGCATTGATGCACTTAACTCATCCATTTGCCGAAGTAGTGATTACGGGTCCAGATTGGAAAAAACAAGTGCATGAACTCGGAAAAAAATACCTGCCAAACATCGTTATAGCTGGAGGAATGGAAGAAAATTTGCCTTTGCTCCAACACCGTACCGACGCAGAAAAAACACGGATATTTGTATGCGTAGATCAAAGTTGCCTTGCACCTGTATCTTCGGTGGAGGAAGCTTGGAAGGAGTTAAAGAGGATTATGTAAGTTTATTCTGATTGAAGGACATAAAACGAAATATATGGAAATAAACACCACTATTTTTGAAACGTTTCCGATTATTCAGACAGAACGACTTTTGTTACGGGAAATTCGATTGGAGGATGCGCAGCCCATTTTCGACATGCGTTCAAATGGAAGAGTGAATCAATTTATTGCTCGTCCAAGTATGAACAACTTGGAAGCATCCGAAAAACTAATTGAGCGTACACAACTCGCATATCAAAACAAACAAGGAATTGGTTGGGCAGGTGTGTTGCGAGGAAACGGAAAAATCATTGGGACTTGTGGTTTCAATTCGATTGATTATCCCAACTTACGCGCAGAAATTGGAGGCGAACTTTCAGTTGATTTTTGGGGTAAACATTTGGCTTTTGAAACTGTTCAAACCTTGGCTCAATTTGGCTTCGAAAAAATGAATTTACATACCATCGAGGCGAAAGTTTCTCCAGACAACCGAGGTGCCATTTTTCTATTAGAGAAACTTGGCTTTCAAAAAGAAGCTCATTTCCGTGATCGAATTTACTTTAATGGTGTGTTTTTAGATATGGCAATCTATACCTTGATCAATCCTTCTCACTAATATACAAAAATAAACCCGATCCTTCCCTTGTTTTGAAATCGAGCTAAATAAAACAAGTTTAGAATCGGGTTCGCCAGAACAATTTATCTTTTGTTTATCCTTTGTTCACTTTGACAATTCGAATTAATTTTTCACCTGTTGGAAAAGGCCACATCAATTCATCGCCTTCAGCATAGCCCAACAAAGCCGAGCCCATCGGAGTGAGAAGAGAAATGCGTTTTTGAGACGAATTACTGTGTTCAGGTAACACCAATTGAGCTTTCATCAAGCCAAAAGGTGTGTCAATATCAATAATACTGTTGAGGCGCACAACATCATCTGGAAAATGTGAATGATCAACAATCAGAGCTGTTTTCATTTCCTCTTTCAACTTTGTGATGCATTGATTCATCAGATTGGGCGAGTCGATGATGTTTTTTAGAAGGTCTTGAATAATCAAAAACTCTTCTTTTTCCAGAATTAATCTACCATTTTTCATAATCCAATTCTTTAAGATGCAACAGCCACGTTTTTCAATTCTCCAATCAATCCATCCAAAGCAACTTTCGCATCTTGGAACAAAAGCTGACAGTTTTCTTCTCCGAAAAGTAAATTTTCCACACCAGCATATCCTTTCGCCATTCCTCGCTTAATCACAACCACTTGTTGTGCATCGTAGGCTTTGATAATTGGCATTCCATAAATCGGACTGAATTCATCTTGTTCAGCAGCTGGGTTTACCACGTCGTTTGCACCAATTACAATGGCAACATCATAACTTGCCATATCGTCGTTTACCTCATCCATTTCTTTTAACTTATCGTAATGAACATCCGCTTCCGCTAACAAGACGTTCATGTGTCCTGGCATACGACCAGCAACAGGATGTATGATGTAATGTACTTCCGTTCCATTTGCTTCCAACAAACGCTCTAATTGTGCACACAAATGCTGCGCTTGAGCAACTGCCAAACCATATCCAGGAATGATCGCTACTTTGTTTGCATAAGCCAATAAAGTCGAGGTTTCACCAATTGAAGTTGCTTTGATGTCCAGTTCTACTTCTGCAGATGTCCCTTTTCCGCCTTTGAACTTTCCAGCTAACACTTTCCACAAAGAACGATTCATCGCTGTACACATCAGCAAAGTCAACAAAACTCCTGCAGCACCCACAAAAATTCCACCTGCAATCATGATGTTATTTCCATACATCAATCCTGCAAGAGCTGTTGCCACACCTGTCAACGAATTCAACAACGAAATCACAACAGGCATATCAGCGCCGCCAATTGGTAAGACAAATAAAATTCCATACACCAACGATACCAGTGCCAAAATCAAGGTTTCAGCAACCAATCCCATGGAGAAAAAAGCTGTCGACAACAATGTTGGAATCAAAATCATAGCGAATAGTGTGATGCGAGAACTCGTCATGACCAAGCGCGTTTTTTTATCTTTTTGCTTTCCAGCTAATTTCAAATAAGCGATAATACTTCCAGAAAAGGCAATTGAACCAATCATCATTCCTGAAAGCAGTAAAATTTCTCCCAAGCGATCACCTTCTACGTTTTGAATCTGTTGCGCTTCAATGATTCCTAGCAACAAAGCTGTCCCTCCTCCCATGGCATTGAACAAGGAAACCATTTGTGGCATTTCAGTCATCGCCACCCGATCCGACATGCGTTTCCCGATGATGGTACCCAAAGCCATAGCAATCAAAATCAGGAGTGAATTAATGGAAAGCAAATCCGTCACAAACAAATCGATGAATGTCACTAAAACAGCTAAAATCATACCGATTGCTGCAATCCAGTTTCCAAGAGGAGCACGAGCAGGTGAACTTAAAAATTTCAATCCAACCACAAAGGCAATCATGGCAAGGAAA
Source organism: uncultured Flavobacteriales bacterium (assembly GCA_964425255.1). Lineage (GTDB taxonomy): Bacteria > Bacteroidota > Bacteroidia > Flavobacteriales_D > Crocinitomicaceae > CAYRMV01. The sequence continues at coordinate 27,087 of CAYRMV010000006.1, read as the reverse complement.
TAACTTATTTCTACAAAAATAGACATACTTTCGATTATTTTAGTTCGTTTCTTTTTTCTTCTTTTTATTCGAGAACATGGACAACATACGGCCTGTTACAAAAAATCCTCCGGCAATGTTCAATACACCGAGTAAGACAGCTACAAAACCCAATGCCAAATTGATGTAATCATCTGATTCGATACGTTGCATGATTAAAACGGCTCCGACTAAAATCACACCACTAATCGCATTTGCACCAGACATGAGCGGAGTGTGCAAAATAGATGGAACATTTGCGATGATTTCTATCCCTAAAAATGTACATAAGGTTAGGAAATAGATCATCCATTGGTTTTCAATAAAAAACGCAGCCATGAAATAAAAATTAAATTAACTATTTGATTTACTTATATATAACTATTCAACTGAACAAAATGCTTGAAAACGTTCGTTGATAATTTCTCCTTGTTGTAAAATCTGTGCACCTTCCAAAATCGGATCGTTAAGGATTCCCTTTTCAGTGGTTTGTTTCCAATGTTTGAGAAAATGGAAATAATTGGCTGATAGCAATTGAGAAGCAGTAAAAGATACTTCGCGAGAAAGGTGAGCATTTCCAATAATGGTCACTCCCTTGTGGCGAATAATATCGTTATCCACTGTCAATGCACAATTTCCACCTTGTTCGGATGCTAAATCAACAATAACTGAACCTGGTTTCATTTTTTCAACACTGGCATTTTCAATTAAACGTGGCGCCTTTCTTCCTGGAATATTTGCAGTTGAAATAACAATCGACGCTTCGGAAACATGTTTATCAATCAAAAGACGTTGTTTTTCGAGGTATTCTTCGGTTTGTTCCAGCGCATATCCTCCCGCTTGTTGACTTTCGATTGCACCTTCCACTTCAATGAATGTTGCACCAAGGCTTCGTACTTCTTCTCCAGCAACTTTACGAACATCAAAAGCTTCAACTATTGCCCCCAAGCGTTTTGCTGTTGCAATTGCTTGCAAACCTGCGACGCCTGCTCCGAGTACTAATACTTTTGCTGGACGAACCGTTCCGGCTGCGGTTGTAAACATGGGTAAAACTGAACTATACAAATCTGCTCCTTTGATCACCGCTTTGTAGCCAGCCAAAGAAGCTTGTGAAGACAAAACATCCATCGCTTGAGCTTTGGTTGTTCTAGGTACCATGTCTAAACTAAACAAATCGACCGGTTGATCTTTCCAAGCTTCGATTCGCTTTGGGAAAAATAACGGATTAAAAACGCCAACGATCATTTTCGAACTGTCGAAAGAAAAAGGGGGAACGAAAGGATGGATACACAAAAAGATGTCTAGTAATTTTATAATATCATTTCTCGTCAAAATATCGGCTCCTGCTTCCAGGTAATCCTCATTTGTAAACCCCGCTTTTTCTCCGGCATTTTCTTCTACAAAAACCGTAAACTTCAACTCACTAATGATTTTTTTCACTGTTTGCGGAATGAGTGCAACCCGTGGGTCACCATTTTGCTCTTTTAATACTCCGATTGTCTTCATTTTGTGTTATAAATCGATTACTGAACTGATAATCTGGTTTTTAAACTATTTTTTATCCTGATTTTTTTTGGCAAAGAAAGGGCTGCTCGTGTATTTCAACGAGCAACAACTTTCTAAGAAAATGGGTGATTTATTTATGGGAATACCCCACGTTGCGTATATGCTAATTCGATACGCTTGATAGATTCAATGTATGCAGCTGTGCGAAGGTCTGTGTTGTAGTCAGATGCTGTACCGATGACGCGGTTGAAAGAAATCGATAATTTTTTGTCTAATTTTTCGATTACGTCTTCCATTTGCCAAATTTCTCCGTTACGGTTTTGCAACCATTCGAAGTAAGAACCAATTACACCTCCCGAATTACATAAAATATCTGGAATGATATCGATTCCTTTTTCCAACAAGATTGCTTCTCCTTCTGGAGTTGTTGGTCCGTTTGCTCCTTCAGCAATCACCATCGCTTTGATGTCGCTTGCATTATCCGCGGTGATTTGACTTCCTAAAGCTGCTGGAATACACACATCACAATCTAAACCAAAGAATGTATTTGCTTCGATTACCTCTGCATTTGGGTAACCAGCAACTCCGCCACCGTTTTTAGATGCATAGTCCAACAAATCATGTGGATCAATTCCATTTGCATTGTAGATTGTTCCAGAAGCATCTTGAACTGCAGTCAAAATAGCACCGTTTTCTTTCATGAAAATTGCGGCCCATTGACCAACATTTCCATATCCTTGAACGATGTAGCGTTTCCCTTCAAGAGAAATGTTTTTCCATTTTGCCCACGCTTTCAATGTTGTTACAACACCAAATCCTGTTGCACGGTCACGTCCTTCCAAACCACCTGAACCAACAGGTTTACCTGTAACAACATGTGAATATTTTGATCGCTCAGATGGTTCTTTTGTTGACATATACGTGTCAGCCATCCAAGCCATAATTTGAGCATTAGTATTCACATCTGGTGCAGGAATATCGTATTCGGGACCGATGTTTTCACCCAAAGCATAGGTAAAACGACGTGTAATACGCTCCAATTCAGAAGCAGAATATTTTTTTGGATCCAATTGGATTCCACCTTTACCACCACCATAAGGCAAACCAGCCAAAGATGTTTTCCATGTCATCCAGATTGCCAATGCTTTTGCCGCATCGATATCTACGGTTGGGTGATAACGCAAACCTCCTTTGTACGGGCCTAATGCGTTGTTGTGCTGTACGCGGTAACCTGTGAATACTTCTACCGATCCGTCATCCATTTTCACAGGAAAATGTACTACAATTTCATTGTTTGTTGCAGATAATATTTTGCGGATGTTTGGATTCAAATTCATCACATCAGCTGCTTTATTGAACTGCGCTTGTACGCTTTCGTACATTGTTTGCTTGCTCATTTTTTCTCTAGTTATCTTAATTTGAAATATTATTCATAAAGTTCACAATACGTTTTGTTTGACTGATTCAAACTGAGTCGACACTCATTTTTCCAATTACATGTTTCACATATCGACAATGGAACTGGTAAACGGGAACTTGTCTGTTGGTATTGAACGAACATTGGCTGCGATGAAGCGGAATCTTGAAATTCTGAACAGTCCCATTTTTGGGTCTGCAAGAGAACTAGGGTACAATCTTTTTCGTTTTCACAGCTAGTACAAATCGAATACTGGCTCATAATTTCCTGTTTGACTTTCACTTGTCAATTGGTGTGCCATGCTTTATCTGGTTTACTGGTTTTTAATTTATTTCATTGGCAATCAACATTTTAAATACAAAACTACCTATTTACTTTTCTTACTTATTGGGTATAATTTCTCCACTTAGGGTCAATTTTACCCGCCGAAAGGTAGTATTTTTTTTGATATATCAATTCATTAAAAAAACACAAATTTTAATCAAAAATCGATCCGTCAAAACCAAACAGATTTAGTAACATCCTTCAACAAGATAACTTAATCGAATCGGAGTCAGATTGTGAAAAAAAATGTAAATTTCACCCCAAATACGGGAAATCAACTTCAAGATTACACTTGAATAAAACAAACAAGCAATATGTCTTTGATAAAAAAAGGAAAAACAAGCTCTTTGATACTGCTACTTTTCACTGCGTGGAATTTTATGTCTTGCAATAACAAACAAGAAAATATGACCGATGTAAGCATGTCATCCAAAGACAGCATTACTTACTCATCATCAGTGAATGAATTTTTAAGCGCATTTCCGCTCATAGATGCTGATTTTAAATTAGATCATTTGTTTTTTGAAGATAGTACGCGAAATCATACCCATTCCATTTTATCTAAAGCATTGGTTCAAGAACTAGCTGCTGAATTAGGCGAAGACGAAGAAAGCAAACAACAAATCTACTACATCAACGATTATTACAAAATTCAAACCATGAAAGACGATCGGAAGTACGAAGAGTACGTTCAGTCGCTTGATATTGGAATGACCAAAGATGCCCAATGTTATGCCCTTGGTCGCTTGCACTATGGCGATTCAATTGGAATTTTACTTTGGAAAATAAACTATTCCTCGTACGAAGCTTGTCCAATGTATGCAGGAAACCATATTCTGGCTTCACTTTATTATCATGGCAAATTAATGAAAACACATTTAGTCGCTCAAGAAGAAGCTGGAATGGATGCACCAATGGGTTACGAAGCAAACACCTATTCGACTTGGCAAAAAATGGGTAAAATATTTGTCCATGCAACCATTCTAACAAGCGAAGAAGAGAAAATTATTGAAAAACAAGAAAACAAACGAATTTGGAAAATCACCCGAAAAGGATTGATTCAAGCCAAACAGTAATTGAAAACAAGCTTTTTTCATGAAATCTTCGTCTGTTTAGAAAGGTTATAAATAAGTTATTGGTTATCTTTGTAACCAATTATGGAAGCAACAAACAAACGCAAGTTCAGTGTCCGCGAAATTCGAGAAGATTTTCCAGCACTCCGTCAGTTGGTATATGGGAAAAATTTGATCTATTTTGACAATGGAGCAACTTCTCAAAAACCCCAATCGGTTCTGAACGCGATCAATCAATATTACAGCAAAGACAATGCAAACATCCACCGTGGTGTGCATCATTTGAGCCAAAAAGCGACGAACGAATACGAGGCTTCCCGAAAATTCATCGCTGCTTATTTGAATGCAAAATCATCGGATGAAATCATCTTTACAAAAGGAACAACGGACGGAATCAACCTTGTAGCTAATTCGTTTGGTGAACGTCTAAAACCAGGTGATGAAATCATGATTTCAGCTATGGAGCATCATTCCAACATCGTTCCTTGGCAAATGTTGTGCGAACGAAAAGGATGTACGTTGCGTGTGATTCCCATCAACAAAAAAGGAGAATTACAACTAGATGTGTTTGAACAAATGCTTACCGAAAAAACCAAATTGATTGCCATCACGCACATTTCTAATACACTTGGAACGATCAATCCAATCAAGGAGATCATCCAAAAAGGACATGCAGTGGGTGCAAAAATTTTGGTCGATGGTGCCCAAAGCATTCAACACAAACGAATTGATGTCCGTGAAATGGATTGTGATTTCTTTGTATTCTCTGGACACAAAGTATTTGGACCAACCGGAATCGGTGTTTTGTACGGAAAAGAAGCTTTGCTTGATTCTATGCCGCCCTACCAAGGAGGAGGTGATATGATTGCTAAAGTGACTTTCGAAAAAACAACTTACAACGAACTTCCATTCAAATTTGAAGCAGGAACTCCACACATTGCTGGAGGAATCTGTTTAGGGAAAGCCTTGGAATATTTGGATCAATTCAACATCGAAGAAATCGAACAACACGAGCGCATGCTGGCCGATTACGCCCAAGATCTACTTTTGACGTTTGAAGACATGACCATTTACGGGGAAGCGAAAAAGAAAACAAGCGTTGTCTCTTTCTTGATCGATGGAATTCACCCTTTCGATTTAGGAACATTGCTCGACAAACAAGGAATTGCCGTTCGCACAGGACATCATTGTACACAACCTTTGATGGATTTTTATTCTATTCCTGGAACTGTACGCGCTTCGTTTGCGTTTTACAATACGAAAGAAGAAATCGATTCGTTTATTGCAGCGGTAGACAAAAGTATTTCGATGCTCAAATAACAAACAAGATGAATATCACAGACAAACAAAACGAGATCATTGACGAATTTGCCATCTTCGAAGATTGGATGGAAAAGTACGAATACATCATCGACTTAGGAAAAGATTTACCTTTTATCGAAGAAGATAAGAAAACACAAGACCGCATCATTGAAGGTTGTCAATCGAAAGTGTGGTTGGACGCTTCTTACGACGGAACTAAGATGCATTTCACAGCAGATTCTGACGCAATCATCACCAAAGGAATCATCGGTTTGTTGATTCGCGTTTTGGATAACGAAACACCCGAAGAAATTGTAAAAACCGACCTCTTTTTTATCCGTGACATTGGCTTGCATGAACACCTTTCCCCTACCCGATCAAACGGTTTGGCGAGTATGGTGAAAAAAATCAAGTTGGAGTCGTTGAAACATGTAAAGGTGAACTAAAAGATTGGAATTATGAACGAATTAGAAAATAAAATTGTCACCGTATTAAAATCGATTTACGATCCCGAAATTCCGGTTGACATCTATGAACTAGGATTGATTTACGAAGTGCAAATTGAGGGAGAAGAAGTTTTCATTGACATGACCTTGACTTCACCCAATTGCCCAGTAGCTGAAACCATGCCCAAAGAAGTGGAAGACAAAGTGACGGCAATTGAAGGTGTAGCTTCCTGCAAAGTGAATATCGTCTTCGATCCGCCTTGGGACAAAGACATGATGAGCGAAGAAGCCAAACTGGAACTTGGATTTCTTTAGTTTCAGTCTGGAGATTTTAAATTTAAGATTTATGTATGCAGACCTCGAAGTAGAGACGCAGACATTTAATCAATTTGCGAATTAGCAAATCTGTAATTTCAACATGAGAAGAGTAGTAATAACAGGAATGGGAGCTTTGACTCCACTAGGAAATGATATACCCACTTTTTGGGAAAATGCACAAGCTGGAAAAAGTGGTGCTGGTCCAATTACCAAGTTTGATACCGCATTATTCAAAACAAAATTTGCTTGCGAATTGAAAGACTTTGACGCTAAAAATCATTTTGATGTCAAAGAAATTCGCAAATACGATCCGTTTACCCAATATGCACTTGTAGCTGTTGAACAAGCGATTCAAGATGCAAATATCGACTTCGAAGAATTAAACAAAGACCGCATCGGCGTGATTTGGGGTTCCGGAAATGGTGGAATCCAATCGTTTCAAGATCAAATTTTAGAATTTGCTGAGGGCGATGGAACTCCGCGTTTTACTCCCTTTTTCATTCCGCGTATCTTGGTAGACATCGCAGCCGGTGTGATTTCAATCAAATATGGTTTACGTGGCGTTAATTTTTGTCCCGTTTCTGCCTGTGCAACATCAAACACTGCTTTGATTGAAGCGTTTAACTACATCCGTTGGAATAAAGCCGACATGATTATTTCGGGTGGTTCGGAAGCAGCAATTACACAATCAGCCATGGGCGGATTTTCATCAGCGAAAGCGCTTTCATCGCGCAATGATTCTCCCGAAACAGCTTCTAGACCTTTTGACCCAAGCCGTGATGGATTTGTGATGGGCGAAGGCGCGGGCGCTTTGATCATTGAATCGTATGAACATGCCGTTAAACGAGGCGCAACCATCTTAGCGGAAATCGTAGGTGGTGGAATGGCGGCGGATGCATATCACTTAACGGGAACCCATCCAGCAGGAGACGGCGCCGTTTTGGGAATGCAGTTAGCTTTGGAAGAAGCCGGAATTTCTCCCGATCAAATCGATTACATCAACATGCACGCAACTTCAACACCACAAGGCGATACAAGCGAGCTTATTGCAGCAAAACGTTTGTTTGGAGAGCGTACCACTTTGAGTATTTCAGGAACAAAATCCATGACAGGACATTTGTTGGGCGCAGCAGGAGCCATCGAAGCTATTTTGTGTGTGAAAGCACTGCAAGACCAATGTGTTCCCCCAACAATCAATACAACGGAAATTGAACCCGAATTTGCAAACGCATTCGACTTCCCGCTCGGTGTAGCCAAAGCGAAAAAAATCGACTATGCGATGAGCAATACATTTGGTTTTGGCGGTCACATTGCATCGATCGTAATGAAACGGTGGGAAGAATAAAATCTTAAATCGGAGAGAAAAGACAACGAATCACTTTTCTCTCCGATTATTTTCCGATGAAAGAATGTTGGTGTAACCCTAAAACCAATAAAAATAAACTGTAAAATGCTTTCATACTTTTTCGTTGACATTAAACTTCCATGCACGATACCAATGATACATTTGGATAACCCAAGTCACGACAAAAATATAAGCTAGAATATTAACATCGTTCGATTGCAAACCCCTCCGTTTTCACGATTTAATCTTGTTCAATTTCCATTTTTGTTGGTGTGCGATTAATCGCACACCAACAAAAATATCATCAAAATCCTAACATCCATTTTTCGCCACGAAGCATCAGTGCAGGAAAAGGTACTTTGATTACTTGAAAAGGACTCACCAATTTTTTGATCCACGATCGCCGAATGGGTAGTTTTTCTACGTGTATATCCAAGGATAAAAGCCATTCACGCTGTGCATGATAAGTAATCCCAGTTGAAGGATCTGTATATTCATCGTTTGTTCCGTGCAATTTGGCGTCTGTTCCTGCTCCGAAAGCAATTGCTCCCCATGAAGGAAATTGGCGCCAACCTAAATCGTGAGGTGAAACTGAAAGCCAATAGCGTTGACCGTTGTAATCTTTGAGCAAACGTTCAGCAAAAGTACTCCCCAATGTTTCAGGTCGAATCGATGCATACGGAGAAGGAACATACGAGAACTTAATTTGAACGACTTGTTTTTGCCACGCCAATTCTTGTGAAAGATACAAAGCAGATCCCAGTGTATTCGCGCCTATATCGCTCCAAGAAAAACCCCAAGCAGCACTTTGCGCATCCAAACATTCTAAGGAAAACTGAAATCCCCAACCGATTCCTGCACCAAACCAAGCGGCTTTATTTCGTTCCAATCCCGACCATCGATAGGCGGATGAAAATCCTTTGCTCAAATGGTAGGTTGTCCAAACGTGACCCCACTTGTCCATTTGCATCCATTCGCGCGAATCATCAAAGGAATGCCAACTTGTTTTTTCGTAGTCCGAATACCACACGTGATACAAAGAAGCAATTCCGCCTGCCCAAGCAACTGTCGTTCCAATTGTCAAGGGATAAAATCGTTTTGGTTGCAAGGAATCTGTGGTTTGCGTTTGTCCGAGAAAAACAACCATCAAACTGAAACACATACAGACTTTCTTTACCAGCATGAAACGAAAGTACGAAAAAATGCGTTTTTATTGAACCCTTTTCGTTTAACGAGTGAATTCCACCTCAAACTGAAAATCGACGATATCCCCAATTTTTGGATCTGATTCCATTCCATGTTTGGTGCGATCAACCGATGATTTTCCAACTAAAATGAGGTATCCCTTCCCCTTTTCGTTTCCTGCTGCGGCTGCTTTCATTTCGATTGTCATGTCCTGCGTTTTTCCTTTCATCGTAAAATCACCTTTCACAATGTAGGCATAACCTTGTTTTTCCCAGCTTTTGGATACAAATGTAATCGCAGGATGTTTTGCTTCATCGAAATACAAGGAAGACATCAAAGAATTATCACGGTAATCATTGAAGGTTGAAAGCGATTTTACAACAAGATTGACTTCTAAACCATTCTTAGTAAAATCCTTTTCAATTTGAGTTTTTCCAGAAAAATCTGCAAAAAAACCTTTCGTTCGTGTGCCTTCTGGGCCCAATTCAAAGGTGATTTTCGACGATTTTGGAACGATTTTCCAAGCTCCTACATGCGCTGAAAGATCCAAACCAGCAACATCTAAAACGGATGCTTCTTTTTGTTTTGTTCCTACAGGTTGTTTTTGTGCTAATTTGGGATTCGTTGGCAAATCAGCGATGGGTGATTTTAACAAAGGTGCCGCGAATAATCCAAATGCAACCAACAAGGAAACATATCCCCCTGCCAGATTTTCTCCGCGTTTTGACAAAAAGGGAATAGTCAAACTGAAAGCAAAAAGCATGGCCAACCAAGCCGACATTCCACCCGTATGTTCTTTGATTTTTTCTGAAAACACAAATGCCATTGCCGCCAAAAAAGAAACAATTATCATCCAAAGAATTGCTTTTATAGATGGATTTTCTTGTTTTGTCCAGCTAAAAATCCAAACACTAGCAGCTGCTCCAGCAAATAAACCTATCAAAACTGCACCTTGAGTGATCGCTTCCAACTCAATCTGAGATTGATGTAAGATGTGTGTTGCCAAAGGAATCAACCAAAGAGCAATAACAGTTCGAAAATGTGTTTGAAAACCTGTTTTCAGGAAAAAATGAGTACCCAAAGCACCAATTCCCATCAAAATAATTCCATAAGTCTGTCCGAAAATAGAAGCGGTCAACAACATCATTCCTACTGCAAAAACACCAATGACCCGCTCCGAATCCGGATGCTCTAAACCGATCAAACGATGTATCCAGTGCGATTTGAAATTGACCAAAAAAGGTACAAAGGCTCCAAAAACAGGCAATAACAAGGCATTTGATTTTGTAAATGAAAGAGAATAACCATTAAAATCAACGGAATTCCCGATGAAAAGGAAGAAAATCAAGGTTCCAACCAAAGGCAAAAGAATTCCCCATTTGGATCGAATAAATTGAGATGAAAGCCAAGTTAACGCCAAATAGGAACTTGCCATCCACGTGATCTGTTGTCCCAAAACTTCGTCACCAAAACCCGATTGAAGAACAAACAAACTGAATAGGGCAAACAATAAAAAAGTAAGCTCGTTCCATTTTGTTTGATTTTTCACCGCTTGAATCATCCAAACCAATCCGACAAGGACAAAACCACCCATTAAAACTATTTCCATGTTTCATTAATTTAAATCAAAGATAGAACAAATTTTAATTACCATGGTAATTATTTTACATGAAAATAGATTGAAATAAATCAACTCTCTCTAAATCAATAAAATTCAATTGAAATCAATTGCTGTTACAACAGAATTAAATGCGATTATTGAGCAAATTGAGGTCGTATAATTTATGAAAATACGGATTAAATTGGTTGCGTTCTAGAATCTGTAAATGTTCGATGCGATGACAATCCGTAGCAACAAAATCAACCAATTTATTGTCCACCAAATAACGCGCTTGTTTCTGAATGTGAGGCCCGTAATGTCCCGTTAAAGAAAGTAAATTGACCTGAATATTTACCCCGCGATCACGGAATTCAGCTGCAATTTGTGGGTTTTCATGGAAGTACAAATAACGTTCGAAATGTGCTAAAACCGGTTTGTAATTGGCATTTCGTAGGTTGAAGAATAAATTTTCAATTTGTAAGGGTTTGTTCGTAAACGGGAATTCGAACAAAACATACTTATCACGAAAAGTCAACAATTCTCTTTTTTCGAGCAATTCAATGAAATTTTCATCAAAATAATACTCTGCTGCTGCACCTAATTCCAAATCAATTCCGATGTCTGCACATGCTTTTTTGACTTCTTCAAGCTTAAAATGAATTGTTTCTGGTTCGTTTGGATAGTAATGCATCATCACATGCGGAGTCATTACCAATTTGGTGTACCCCATTTCTTTCATCTTGAGAATCATTCCCAAAGTCTCATCCATATCTTTCGACCCATCATCGATTCCAGGAAGGAGATGACTGTGCATATCCATTCCAATAAACGAAAAATCGAAAGGGGTTTCTGGTTTCTTAGACCCAAAGATGTTTTTAAGAAATTGCATTACACGCTAGATTTTATACAAAAATACGTTCAAACTTCGTAATTGGATTAGAAAACACAAAGCTTTATGAAAAATATAACGAAAATTAATTAAAAGGGCTGCCCAATAATTTGAACAGCCCATTATTTTTATCTTATTTTCTTATTCTAACGAAATTTTTAATCCTGATTCAGCTTTTTAACCATCGTTAAAATGGTAGCCAAAGCAACTGTTTCACCAGTTTCATCATATACATCTACTAAGAATTTCACAATTCCTTTCGCAATATCATCTTCTGATTTCTTTTCTTGGTCGATTTTTTCCTTCACTGTAAATCGAACCCCAATTGTTGCGCCTGGATATACAGGTTTTGTAAATCGCGCCTCATCAATACCATAATTCAACAAAACAGGTCCTTTTTTCGGATCAACGAATAAACCAGCTGCTTTTGAAAGTATAAAATATCCATGAGCAACCCGACGTTCAAAAATCGTTCCTTCCAACGAAGTTGCGTCCATGTGTGCGTAGAAATTATCCCCTGATACATTAGCAAAATTGACAATATCTGCATCTGTTACCGTATGTTTTGCCGTGAAAACCGTTTCCCCTATCACCAATTCTTCAAAATGCTGGCGGAATACATGTGGATTGGCTTCTGGCATCTCAGCACCTACTTGGAATTGCTGCGTAATAGCTGTGATTGTTGTTGGATGACCTTGAATTGCTGTTCGTTGCAAATAATGCAAAACACCGCGTTTTCCTCCCATTTCTTCACCACCACCTGCACGCCCAGGTCCACCGTGTGTCAACAAAGGCATGGGCGAACCGTGTCCCGTACTTTCTTTTGCACATTCTTTATTTAAAACCAAAATCCGACCGTGCATACTTGCAGCACCCACAACATAATCCGTAGCCTCTTTGTTGCATGGAGTTACAATGGATGAAACCAAAGAACCTTTCCCCATTTTTGCTAACTCAATCGCATTATCCAACGATTTGTAAGGCATAATGGTTGCAACTGGTCCAAACGCCTCAATTTCATGCACATCCGTATGTGTATATGGATCATTGTTTCTAAACAAAATCGGAGAGAAAAACGCTCCCTTTTGACGATCTGCACCAATTACATCAAAATTGTCTAAATCTCCGAAAACCATTTCTTGTGATTTTGCCAATTGAAGCACGCTTTCTTTCACAGCTTCCACTTGACTCATTGTGGCTAACGAACCCATACGAACCCCCTCCACGGATGGATCACCGATTTTTACGGACGCCAATCGACTTGCAACTGCTTGCTGTACCTCATCAATCAAATTTTCTGGTACAATAATTCTACGAACAGCCGTACATTTCTGTCCCGCTTTTACGGTAATTTCTTTGGTCACTTCTTTGATAAACAAATCGAATTCTTCTGTTCCAGGAATAGCTTTCTCACCCAAAATCGATGCATTCAAGGAATCTGCCTCCAAATTAAAAGGAACATTTTCTCGTGCAATCACGGGATTTGACTTTAACATCAAACCTGTTGAAGCACTTCCTGTAAAAGTTACTACATCAGTTGATTGAACATAATCAATTAAGTTACGAGCAGAGCCACTGATTAACTGCAAGGAACCTTCGGGTAAAATTCCAGAAGCGACTATATCTTGAACAACTGCTTCAGTAAGGAAACCTGTTGCACTCGAAGGTTTAACAACCGCTGGTACACCCGCCATCAAGTTCACTGCAATTTTTTCCAACATACCCCAAACAGGAAAGTTAAATGCATTGATGTGTACCGCAACACCTTCTTTCGGAACCATGATGTGATGACCGATAAAACTTCCATTTTTGGATAAAGGAGCAGCTTGTCCATCTACATAATAAGGTAAATCTGGAAACTGACGACGCAAAGAAGCATTGGCAAATAAATTACCAATTCCACCTTCAATATCAATCCAAGAATCAATGCGCGTTGCTCCTGTCCAAGCACTAATTTGGTAGTATTTTTCTTTCATCGTAAGCAAATGCATTGCAAGTGCTTTCAGCATTCGACCTCTTTCTTGAAAAGTCATTTTACGCAATTTGGAACCACCCCTCGAGCGACCATATTTCAAAACAGCATCCAAATCCAAGCCTTTGCTTGAAGCGGAACCGATGTGGTCACCAGTAATTGCATTATATACATTGGTTTCAACTCCTTCCCCAGCAACCCATTGGCCAAGGACATAGTTTTTTACTTGCATCATATTCTTGTTAATTTCGAATCGTTTCCAAAGATACAAGCTATTCGCTAGGAATTGAGTTCAAAGACTAACAAAAAATAAAAACTTTGTTTGGATCAAAAAAGTCCGCACGATTTCACGAAGGTGTAAACAAGTGGATGCGGAATCTCACGTGTAGAGGAAATTTGTGGACAGAAACCACAAACAACAAAGAAAGGATGATTTTTCAGACTAACTATTTCTGGTTCTTCAAACTGATTATAGGCTTCCACATCGATAAAATCACTGTTTAGGTGTTGAATCAATTGTGGATATAAACTATAACGGGAAGAAGTCAATTCAATTGTTGTATGATTTTCATACAATAGTCGAAGTTGTTTCGAATGCGGAATAACTTCCACACGTTCAAACTGTTCCCCTTCTACTAAATTATCTGAGATGAGTTTTTCACCATTCGGATTGAGGTGGTTTTTTTGAATAAACAACTCAAAAACAAAGCGAAAGGCATCACCAGTAACCAAAATTGGTAGTTTCAAAGGTAAGATTGAATCGATAATTCCAGTTAAAAAGAAAGGATTTTTAAATGGACCAGGACTAATCCAAATCCCATCAAATTCATTCCATTGTGATGCTTTAAATTGAATCGCTTCAGCCAATTTGACCCAATAATAATTGACTTCCATTTCTAGAAAACGACCTGCATGATCCAAAGCCAAATTGGTGGCATGGTGCGAATTATACGTAAAATTAAAATCTCCTATAATGGCAATTTTCTTACTGCTTCTCATTTCTACGGTTGAAAATCTGCAATGAAGTTATAAAAAAAATGCTGTTCCGGACACAGAACAGCATTTTAAAAAAGAATTTTTTGTTTTATCTTTTAAACCAACCTTTGAAAACGGCATCCTGAATCGGAATACTCAACTCCGTATCTGCTAAAAATGCTGTTCCTGTAAACGGATTGATTTGTCCTGTTAAAAATTGATGATAAACGTTGCAAGAAAATTCACATATAAACTTCGAATAATCGCCTGTATCATCCGATTCATGTGAAATGTTTGAAAACTCTACATCTTGTGGTGGATCAGCTTCTTTGCTTTTCCATACAATTCCATTTGGGTCTTTGTAGGTCACTTCAAATCCTTGAATAGCATTTGCAGAATAAGAGACCAAATTTGGTGCTGCATTGTTATCGACAAACGAATTAAATGTTGTTAGAGATGGATCTTGCGATGCCTGTGCATTCCACAAAACACTTCCTAAAGTAACTTGAATTGCCAATAAATTGTCTGCACTCAACATATTTGCATAGTAAGTAGCTCGACCATCTGACCCAACGATAATATAGGTTTTACTTGCGTCTAGAAAATATCCATTCACATTTTGAGTTAACTCAATATCACCATTAATGTTTCCTTGAAAATGACAACTCAATTCCACTTTTGGTCGTGGTGGCGGAATGATTTCATGTTTTATACAACTAGCTGCTCCTAAAATGATTACAAGAGCTCCGGCAAGCAATTTTCTTTTCATAGTATTCTCGTTTATAGTAATAAACCTTGATTCCGTACATTTGGAAACAACCAAAGGTACATTTTTTTTACATCGGTTTTACAACTTATGTTCATCTAAAACGAGAAAATGTTGAAAAGGTTGTATTTTTTTTAGTAAAAATAGTTTCTATGCTCGAATTTGCTTTGGTTGGTGTGAAAAAAAGATGTTTTCCAGCCAAATTTGTTCATTAATCAACTTAGATGAATCAAACGAATAAAATGAATTCCCGTTGGATAACTCAACTTGTTCAAATAAATTATCAAAAACAGCATCATCCATTTGTTGGCGCATTTTAGCTAAGATGACATTCAAATCGGTGTAATCCAATATCCATTTCGTTTGAAATCGAAAATTATCTTGCATTACTTCACCAGATACATGTACCGTTGAGTTTCCTGTTTCAAATTGAATTGTTTCAATGCTGATTTTTTCAATACTTGTTGCCATAGCTTTCTATTTTTAACATGACAAAGTTCCGATAGCAGAACGTAATCTATTTACGTCCTACATCTTTTTCATAAAAAATTCTAATCCCTACTCATAATTGTACTCGAAAAAACCTTCGATTTTAGTATCATCCTGAGTTTTCCAACTGAATTGAGATTAAAAAAGGAAAAAATATGTAATTTCGAACAATACTTTTAAAAGCAGAAAACATGAAATACGATCGTATTGACAACCAATTATACATTAAAAATAGAGCAAAATTCATAGCGCATTTGCGCCCAAACACCTTAGCCGTTTTTAATTCAAACGACATTTTCCCGATCAGTGCCGATAGTACAATGCCTTTCCAACAACATCGGGATATTTTGTATTTATCCGGTGTCGATCAAGAAGAAAGCATCTTGGTTTTATTTCCGGATTGCTCCAATGAAAAACACCGTGAAGTCTTATTTTTAAAAGAAACATCTGAATTAATCGCTGTTTGGGAAGGAGAAAAACTGACGAAAGAAACTGCTTTTGAAACATCGGGTATTCGAACTGTTTACTGGCTAGATCAGTTTGACGTAATTTTCAAACAAATGATGGCCGAAGCTGATGGAATTTATTTAAACACAAATGAGCATCTGCGTGCTTCTACCGAGGTTGAAACGCGAGAAGATCGCTTTATTTCAAAAGTGAAAGCAAACTTCCCTGCCCATCAAGTTCACAAAAGCGCACCTATCATGCACAAAATTCGCTCGGTGAAAGAAGCGGAAGAACTGGCTTTGATGCAACGCGCTTGTGATATAACCAAAGCTGGTGTTGAGCGTCTGTTGAAGTTCATTCGCCCTGGTGTTTGGGAATATGAAATTGAAGCGGAATTGGCACACGAATTTTTACGAAACCGTTCTCGCGGTTTTGCTTATACTCCGATTGTTGCATCAGGAAAAAATGCCTGTGTTTTACATTACATTGAAAACAATCAAATTTGCAAAGACGGAGATGTAATTTTGTTAGATGTTGGAGCTGAATATGCCAATTACGCATCCGACTTGACTCGTTGTATTCCTGTAAACGGTCGATTTACTCCGCGTCAAAAAGAAGTGTATAATGCGGTTTTACATGTGAAAAATGAAGCGCAAAAATTACTTGTTCCTGGAACTATCATGGCTGAATACCACCAAGAAGTGGGTCGAATTATGGAAGCAGAATTGATTAAATTAAAACTAATCGATGCTACTGATATTAAAAATCAACGACCTGAATGGCCTGCGTATAAAAAATATTTCATGCACGGAACATCTCATTTCTTAGGCTTGGACACACACGATGTTGGCTTATGGAACGAACCGATTCAAGCTGGAATGGTATTCACGTGCGAACCAGGAATCTACATTCCAGAGGAAGGTTTAGGTATTCGCATTGAAGATGATTTGGTTGTTCAAGCAAATGGAGGACCATTCAACTTGATGCGTGATATTCCAATCGAAGCGGATCACATTGAAGAAATCATGAACAGTCATGCATAAAAAAACAGCACTGCCCTACAGGCTTCTCGGCAACGGGGATCCTGTTTTGTTTCTGCATGGATTTTTGGAATCGATGACCATGTGGGAGACTTTAGTTCTTGAACAACTACCGTTTCAGTCTATTCTTCTTGATCTTCCAGGACACGGAAAAGCTCAACTTTCTGAAGAAAAACCGTCTATGAGTGCTATGGCGGAACAAGTAAAATCAACGTTGGAAGAGCTAGAAATCGAACCATTGTTTGTCGTTGGTCATTCGATGGGAGGTTATGTAGCTTTGGAATTGATCCAGATTTTGGACAAAAAACCACATGTGATTTTTCTAAATTCGAATTTTTGGGCGGATAGCGAACTGAAAAAGAAAGACCGAGAACGTGTAGCCGAAGTAGTCAAAAGCATGAAGCGAACATTTATCAAAGAAGCCATTCCTGCTTTGTTTGCGGACAGTTCTGCTTATCCATCTGAAGTTCAACAATTGATTGACGAAGCAAGCGAAATGTCCTCTGAAGCAATTGCTTGGGCAACAATGGCCATGCGTGACCGAAAGGATTACAGCGCACAAATTCAAAATTATCGATTCACTTTTATTCAAGGAGGAAAAGACAAACTGATTCCAGCTGAAATTAGCAGGTCGAAAACTACTTCATTCCCAGAAAGATATTTTGAATTGGAACACGTCGGCCACATGGCTCACATCGAAGCGAAAGAAGATGTTCGCACCTTGTTACAGCATGTAATTTGCACCTTGTAAATGACCCAAACAAAAAATTTATTTTCTTTTAAAGTGATAGCTGAATCCATCATACACATCTTCATTCAAATACAAATCATCGCCAACGATTTTAAACCGAAAATCAACCAGATGATAGGAATGAATTTTAAGCTTGTAAAAACCATTTATGGAACTTTCTATCGGAAAGGAAAATCGTTCTTTTCGTATCTGATTGGAAGACTCAAACTCAGTAAAATAACCTTTTTCAGAAAAATGAATCCAAGATTGTTGTTTGTAAAGTGTGCTACCGCCTGTTCCACTAAATCCACCAGAATTAGACACATACTCCCAACTACCCAAAAGTTGCTTCGTTGTTTCGTCTTGAAATTCCATCTTTTGACAACCTGATAAAGCAAAAATCAGCAAAAGTAAGAACAGAAGTAATGAGGAAAAATTTCGCATAAAGCATCTATTTACAAACAACTAACCTACAAAATAAAATTCAACTAAAAAAATTCGAACGCTAAAAACTAATCTTCTCTTTGAATTTTATGGAATGAAATAGCAGTTTGTGTTTGTAATTTAAGCACATAAATTCCAGCAGGTAAACCTTGTAATTGCAATTCGTTAACTCCTCCATTGCAGGTTTGTTGTAACACTAACCTACCATCAGCGTGATAGAATGAAAGTAGAATTTTTTCATTCAAATCAGGTAATTCAATTGTCAAAATATCTTTAACAGGATTGGGAGAAATGCGAGATTGCAATATCGAAAACTCCTTGATGGAGGCCATTTTAGGACATGTTTTAAAAGGAGGTGTTTCCAAACATTCATCGTAGCACCATGCAAAGGTGGATACATAGTATTCAAAATAAGCCCAATTATCATTGATTAAATCTCCCATAAAACCTATTCCTTCAACTAAACATGGAAATTGCCCATGATCGCTTTTTATCCAAAATCTTTTGAATTTTTCACCACAATAATACGTTGAATCTATGGCATCTACATACACATTTTCATCCCAGGAAGCCGACATTGAGTACCAATGTTGATTGTGTAACGAATCACCTACTTCTAAATCAAAGTCATACCAAAGAAACTCTTCGGATTGATCCATTGGAACAATAAAGGCTTTTTTTCCTTCGTTCCGATAAGCTGCAAGATAAGTTGGTGTTCCTATGATTTCCGTATGAAATGAACTGGTATGATTGGCATTAGCTGTCAAAATCTTTGTGTACATGATCCCATTGATCAACGTATCGTCTTGCGTTCGATAATACTCTCTGTGTAAATTGAAGATTTCTCCTGTATTAACGGAATAAAATTCAGTCACCCAATTGGCGTTTTTAATAATCGGAGGATGATCCTGACTTTTCGCAAAAAAAGAAAAAGCGAAGAAAAGGAAAATAAGTAGTTTTAGTCTCATAAATCTTGTATTTATAACTTTAGTTTGGTAACGAAATCAGTCGTTAAAAGGTTGGCGAATTTGATCAATTAAAAAACAACATTGAAAGATAACTCAACTAAAAACCCTCTCATGTTACGATTTTCTTTAAAGGGAAGAAAATAACCCGCTTTTGAATCTAATAATAGGTATTTATTTTTATAAAGTTCAAGTCCAATCGATGGAGTGCAGTACCAAGAAATCATATCTTTCTCGTTGCCCCCAGTTAAAATAAAAGCGCCCAAATTAAATCCCGAATATAAGTTTAAAAATTGACGAGTTCCTCTTCCCAAATGAGAAGAATAAAAGTCTTGCCCGATCCCAAATTTGTACAATTCGTCAAAATTTAAATCTTCATTGGATTGATTTGATTTAAACAAGCCGATTTCTAGATACGTTTTTCTACGATTCATCAAATATTTGATCGAATAGCCCGTCATATTGGATGGATAAAATCCATTTAAATCACCTGAAGGTACAAAATAAGAATATTGAATTCCGGGCATATTCACGAATGAAAAATTGGGTTCATTAGTCAAAATGTTTTCTTCCTTTACGGTTAATTTCACCTTAAATTTCTTATTACTCCCTTCAAATTCTTCTTTCAGTTTGATTTGCTTTCTGAGGTTTACTTTTATATCCTCTAATTTTTCCCAGTATTTCACGTGATTTTCAGACTTTACATCAACTTGATTTAATAAATTCGTATATTCTTCTTTTTCAACAAGTAACCGATCAATTTCAATTGTTACCATGTTCAATTTCTCTGTATAGTTGATTGACTCTACTTTTTTAAAATTGATCGCTCCCCAGTTTTTGGATAAATCAAGGAAACTTAAGTACGAATTCTCTTTCAAAACAAACAAACTAGTAAATTGATAATTCGTCTCATTCAATAAATCAGGAACTATCTTGTTTTGCAAGAAAAATGTTTCCAGTTCCGATTTTACTTTTGATTTGTCGTGAACAAAAAATTCAATTTCTAAACTACTTGTTTTCAATGAATCGACTTGAGCAAAAACAGCATTTTTACTCAGAGATATTAATAAAATAAAACAGATAAAATTCCTCATGATAACAAATTGTAAAACGAATTAAGTGAAGTAAATCTAAGCTATTTTTCAATCCAAACAAATAAACCCCTACTTAGCTTTGATTTTTTCCCTCTCAAAATCTCCCGACTTGTGATCATAGAAATAACTCATCCCGCATCGATTCTTAAGCTTTAACTGCCAATGAATTTGTCCATATTTCGATTCTACTTGGTATTCAAATCGATCAAAAGAGGGAGAGAACTGGACAATACTGAATGGATCAATCTCATTCAAAGACTTGGGAATACGATGCTGTTTTTGTTCAAATAAATGGATTTCATTAACCCATTTTCGGCCTTGCATAAGAACAATCGTTTCATAGAAACTTAAATAAAAAACCACACCAAAAACCATTGAATAAAACCAACGATAAGAAAGAGATCGACCAAAAAAACAAGGGAACAAAATAATCCAAATCGTCATGAAAAGAAATCCAATTGCTGGAAAAATAAAAGTCAAACTCACAAACACAACTGCAACAACAAGATATCCAAATGGTTTCATTTTAATCTAATTCATTAAACGACCAATCTACTCATTTTTATGATTTCTTGATCTCTTTTTCTCGTATGAAAATGAATACAAACAAATGGTTTTTGTTTCTCCATTTTTACACGAAACCAGCCCTCCAAAATTATCCTATAAACTCCGTGACTTTCCAATCATTTCCTTACCTTTGCAACCTAATTCAATAAAAAGTAAATGAGTTTATTAACGGTTGGGAGTGTCGCATTTGATGCTATTGAAACTCCATTCGGAAAAACAGATAAAATTATCGGAGGCGCAGGAACATACATTGCTTTGGCTGCATCTTTCTTCCAAAAAGAACAAAATATCGTTGCTGTTGTCGGAGAAGATTTCCCTCAATCGATGTTAGATACACTTTCTTCTCGTGGTGTGGATTTAACTGGTTTACAAATCAAACAAGGGGAAAAAACCTTCTTTTGGTCAGGTAAATACCACAACGACATGAACACACGTGACACCTTGGTAACGGAATTAAATGTCTTAGAACATTTCAACCCAATTATTCCTGAAGCATACCAAAACACGGAATTTTTGATGTTAGGAAACTTAACACCACAAGTACAATACACCGTTGTTGAGCGTTTGAACAAACGTCCGAAATTAATTGCGATGGATACCATGAATTTCTGGATGGATATCGCCATGGACGATTTGAAAAAAACATTGTCGGTCATTGATTTGTTAATCATTAACGATGAAGAAGCACGCCAATTGTCGGGTGAAAGTTCATTGGTGAAAGCATCGAAAGTAATTCGTGCTATGGGTCCAAAATACTTAATCATCAAAAAAGGGGAGCACGGTGCTTTGTTGTTTCATGGAGAAAACGTATTCTTCGCTCCTGCATTGCCACTTGAAGAAGTTTTTGATCCAACTGGAGCGGGTGATACCTTTGCTGGTGGATTCATGGGGTATTTGGCGAGTACAGATGATATTTCATTCGAAAACATGAAACGCGCTATTATCGCAGGTTCGGCTCTCGCTTCTTTCTGTGTAGAGAAATTTGGAACCGAAAAATTA
The DNA here is from genome assembly GCA_964425255.1 of uncultured Flavobacteriales bacterium. Taxonomy (GTDB): domain Bacteria; phylum Bacteroidota; class Bacteroidia; order Flavobacteriales_D; family Crocinitomicaceae; genus CAYRMV01. Next base: position 5,176 of record CAYRMV010000006.1, on the reverse strand, counting down.
TTATCGATTTCACACGCTGATTTAGAAGCACGCATTCAGCAATTTGTGGAATTGACCAACTTTGAAATGATATATCAATTGTGATAAAAACTTTGTAGTTATGGAAAAGCAAACGTTTGTTGACCGTTTGAATGCATTAACTTCACAGGAAGACGTTCTTGCTGTCAGCCGTGAAGTAAATGAATTACGCTCTGAATTTGAAGATTTTTGTATAGAAGCAGAACGCAAAGAGCAAATTGCTCAATTGGAAGCCCAAGAGCGTGGTGAAGAAGTCGAAATTGACCGAACGCCAGACCCAATAAAAGCCGCTTTTTATGCGCTGTACAACGAATACAAAGACAAGCGAACGGCTGCATCTACGGCTAAAAAAATGGAACAAGAAGCCAATTTACGCTTGAAAAAGAATTTAATTGAGCGCTTGCGAACCTTGATTTTAGAGGAAGAAAATATCGGTGTTGCTGTTTCTAGCTACAAAGAAATTCACGAAACATGGAAAGGTATCGGTGATATTCCTCGTGAAAAACGCCAAGATATTCAATCAGAATATTCCAAATTATTGGAGCAATTCTTCTTCAATTTAAAAATTTACCGCGAACTGAAAGACCACGATTTGCGACGTAATTTTCAGTTGAAAAACGAAGTTGTAGAGAAAATTGAAGCGCTAAACAAACAAGAATCGATCAAAGAAATTGAAGCAGCGATCAAAGCTTTGCAAAATGAGTTTGAAGAAACAGGACCTGTTCCTTCTGAGGAGTGGGAAGCTTTGAAAGAGCGCTATTGGACGGCTGTGAAAGCTGTTTATACACGTATTCATGATTTCTATGAAAGCAAACGAAATGAATTGCGTGACAACATCGACAAAAAACAAGCGCTTTTAGATGAAGTAAAACAATTTATGTCAACCCTTTCTGCGGAAACAGCGAAAGATTGGGATGAATTGACCCAAAAATTATTGGAATTTCAAGATCGTTGGAAAAACATCGGTTTTGGAACGAAAAAAGAAAACGAAGAATTGTGGTTGGCTTTTCGCCAGGAATGTGATGCATTTTTTGGTAAAAAGAAAGCGTATTTCGATGAACTTCGTTCGAAATACGATCACGTTGCTGAGGCGAAAAAGAAATTGGTTGAACGTGTCAATTCCCTGAAAGAATCAACGGAATGGAAACAAACAACGGATGCCATTTTGCGTTTGCAACAAGATTGGAAAAAATTAGGAAATGCAGGACAACGCATGGAACAAGTTCTGTGGAAAGAATTCCGTGGTGCTTGCGATTCCTTTTTCAATGCTAAACAAAAACACTTCGAAGAACAAGACAAACAAAACGAAGTGAATTTGGCTGCCAAATTGGATGTCATTGCAAAAATTGAAGCATATGTTTTACCGGAAGACAAAAAGCAAGCCTTAAACGATTTGAAAGAATTTTCTGCTGCTTTCAATGCGGTTGGTAAAGTTCCATTCAAAGAGAAAGATTCGGTTTACAACGCATACAAACAAGCAATCGATGCGCATTACACGAAATTGAAGTTAGAAGGTGAAGAAAAAGAAAAGGCTTTCTTCCAAGCGAAACTTGATTCGTTGAAAGCAAGTCCAAATGCGGACAAAGCCATAGATCGTGAACGTCGGGATTATCAAACAAAAATTGAACAACTCAAACAAGATATTTTGCAATACGAAAATAACTTGGGCTTTTTTGCTAATTCAAAAGGTGCTGATACACTGAAAAAAGAAGTGGAATCAAAAATCAATGCGGCAAAGCGTCGTATCGATGAGTTTAAAATGAAATTGAAATTGTTAGCAAGTGAATAAATTCGTCAATATCCTGTTGTTGCTCATCTTCTTCCCTACGTTGATGCTGATCATCTATGTTGGTTATGATTTACCGGTTGAGTTTCTAAAAACAACAGGAACTCAAATTCCGTATCATGAGCAAATTATTTTAGCATTCGCTGCTTTGTTTTTAATCATTGGTGCTCGAAGATCCGTTCGAAGATGGTCAGGTTTGCGCTTGGTTGGTTCAACCAAAAAATACCTGTGGAATGTCCCAATTTCATCAGGAAGAATCAAACAAGCCAATTTGTATCTTATCTTGGAAGGTTTGATTCACCTTTCGATTGCTTATGCGCTTTATTCAATCTCACCTGTTGCTTTGCCCGTTGCACTTGTACTTGCACTTTTGGGTTTAGATCATTTGGTGTTTGCTTGGGTCGGTAGCACAAAAAACAAGTTTCGCATGGGAATGACTTCCAAAGCTCTGGTTATTGCTGATCGCGATGTGAAAGTAATTTATTTTTCAGGCTTGAGAAAAGTCACCACACAACAACAAAGTTTGTTTTTTGATTATGTAGAAGAATTGCAATTATCCATGCCAATCAACTCTTTTTCGGAAGAACACAAAAGTGAATTTATCCAACACTTAGAAAAAGTGGTAAACCGAGATAAAGTATTCTTTTCTGAAAATTTCAAAGCTTGGAAAAAATAGAAAAAACGATATCATTAAAAAAGGCTGTTTTCGATGGAAGCAGCCTTTTTTGATTTTTATTTGATCACTTGTTTTATGCGTTGCACTCCAATGGGAGTTTCCACTTCGATCCAATACCAACCAGCATCTAGTTTCGATACGTCCCACATAATTTCATTTTGAGTCGTTTCGAATTCATGGGAAAGAATCTTTTTACCATCCATTGCAAACACAGTCAAAGAGCGAATCGAAAGACCATTCTCGGCTGAGATAATCAACACATCTTCCGCTGGATTGGGATATACTTTTACCTCATCAACGACAACATTCGAACTACTCAACTGATTGGGTGCTCCAATTTGAATGTTATCAATAAACAAGTTATTCCCTTTATTTGCGGAAAATTCAACTTTGAAGCGGAAATTTTCGGTCAAATAAGACGCTGGAATATTCGTTATAATATCTGTTTTCCACTCGTCGTTCGTAACAGGAACAAAAGCATCCGTCCGAATATCAGTAACTGTTCGCAAACTACTTGTACTGTTATACGATTTCCGCATACTCCATGTTTCTCCGCAATCATTGGAAATAGAAAAGCGTAAATTCTCTAAATTTCCAGTTGCATATCGTGCGGCATACGCCCAATCAAATTTGATTACCAGCTCAGTCCAATTGCTCGCATCAATCGTTCTTGATTCAAAGGAATAAACTGTTTCAACAGAGTCATTGAAATTATTGAACCAATAGGATTGAGTGCTATTGAAACCAGCGGTTGGATGTGTTTGCCAATTCGCAGGGGTGATTTCTTGACTCAAAAACAATTGACTTTTTGTAGTTGGTTCATATTGAAAGTCTTCGATAAAGAAAGTTGTATTTCCAACAGCAGGAAGAACGCGTATGTATTCCAATTCGGTACGCTGAATCGAATCTTGTCCTCGAAAAACAGTCAACGTGATTGGATATAAACCAGGGGATGCATACGAGACTGTAGCTATCGAATCTGTTGTATTTGAGCTAGTTCCTCCATCCAATTTCCATTTTCTACTTTGAACTCCATGCAAAGACAAATCAGTCAGTTGTATCGATTCATTGACACAAACAATGCGTTTAGACACTTCCCATTGGTTCGAACACAGATAAAAAGAGACATCATCCGTTCCTGTTGCTTCCAAATTGGCTTGTGTCCACAAATTATTTCGATTGGCAACGGATGAATTCAAACAAGCATGCATCCGATCCCGTTGGCCTTGCGTAAACATACGGGCACAATAGGAATAATCCATGTAATTTTGAACGTTATCCAGACTACCGCAAGACTGACCGTTGAGGTTACATGTTTGCCATCCAATTGTGAGCGGAGTATCGCTTACTTCATCGTCAAAATCACAATTTGCAGCACTAGCAACAGGTAAATAATAATAATTTGGCACATTGTTTCCGCCCCAAATGTGTTGTAAATTCAAGTAATGACCGATTTCATGTGACAAAACGGTACGACGAAAATAATCCGATGTTCCAAATGTTCCCACATAGCTATGTTGCATCACAATCCCATCCCATTCAGGAATCGTATCAGCCGCAGCGGGAAGTAAAGCATGACCCGCCAAGCCAGCAGCATCGGCACAAACATAGACGTTTAAATATTTATCAGACGGCCAATGAATCAAACTTTTGACTTGATGATCGCCAATATAGGTTAATGGTGAAACTGTTCGGGTGATTCCAGAAGAGCAGTTACCATTGGGATCTTTTTGTGCCAAACGAATTTCAATTTCACAATCGGCAGCAATACTTTGAAAAGCAGAAACGATTTCGGAAGTGTCCGCATTGTTTTTTCTATATTGAATATTCACTTGTTTGATGGCATCCAAAATTTGAGCATCAGAAATGTTTTCAGGACCGTAATTATGAATCACATGAAAAACGACAGGAATGATGTATGGTTCGCCCGCTTTTGGCTTTGGAAAATCAGCAAATTGATCCGTAAAAATAGACAAGCGTTGATTGGCTGCGATTATTCCAGGATTCAAATCCGGACGTTGCTGAAACAAGTGTTGGTGCATTTCATCTGTTCCACAAGGTATTCCTGTAGTAGGATTTTGCGCATAAACCATCAACTGAAAAGCACATGTAGTGAGTAGTATAAATTTTCGTAACATAACAGAATGTTGATCAATCCGACTAAGATACACTTTTCAGAAATTTGATTCACAAAAAACAGGACAAAAGGTTGATATGAATGGCAATTGGAAAATGATCTGATTTGGTTTAAACAAAAAAGGATGTCACGTTAAACGGACATCCTTTCGATATAAAACGGATTGAATTAATTTTCTTCTTCTTCGTCAAAAACACGCTTTGGACGGATTTTTTCAAATACACCTAGAGAAATCCAAAATGGAACTGCAAATCCTAAGGTAAACAAAAGCATCCAAAATGCCATTCCTCCAAAAATCAAAAATAATAAGATTCCTAAACCACTCATGTTTTCTTTGTTTGTGTAATTTTCGATTCAAAAGTAATAAAATATTTTTCCTTGTCAACCTTTTTTTTCATTTATCCTCGAAAAAATGGTTATTTGGATTCATTTTGGATAAAATCCCATAGTTTTTCCACAAATAAGGTGTAGCCTTTCACGGTAAAATGCAAGCGATCGTCCTGATAAATCCCCGGTTGTTGCCATATTTCTGGATGCGAAATCATTTCCCCGTACCAAT
>CAYRMV010000005.1:0-58896 GCA_964425255.1 uncultured Flavobacteriales bacterium | reverse complement strand
ATACCGAACAGCACATTTTGGGAGCCCAAAAAGCAGGATTACATACGATTCACTTGACTAGAGAAAAGAAATTAGTAGAAATTTTTTCTATTTAACCTCGCTCTTGACACAATTCAACCAAAATTCCGTCGGTCGATTTAGGGTGAAGGAAAGCAATCAATTTGTTGTCAGCACCATTTTTGGGAGAAAGGTTGATCAATTCAAAACCTTCTTTTTGTAAGCGATCTATTTCAGCATGAATGTCTGTAACATCAAAAGCAATGTGGTGAATTCCTTGTCCTTTTTTAGCTAAAAACTTTGCAATGGGACTATCTTCTTTTGTTGCTTCTAACAATTCAATTTTGGATTCACCCACCTGAAAAAAAGCTGTTTTTACGCCTTCGCTTTCCACTTCCTCAATTTTGTAACAAGATGAACCAAGTAGTGTTTCATAAATTTTTGCAGAAGCATCAATGCTATTTACAGCAATTCCAAGGTGTTCGATTTTATTCAACATGCGTTTATCCTTTCAAGAATTTTTCGATTTTGTTGTCGTAGTTGATGTAGTAGGCACCTTTCAACAAATTGCGGCAATCAACAGATGTTCCAAATCCTTTTTTGATGATATTTCCATAAGCATCAAAAATTTCGTATTTTGTTTCGACAGGGTTTCCGTTGCTTGTAAACTGAATCGTCGTTTTTACTTTTACTGGATTTTTTTGAACAGCAGCAACATTGGATGTAAATTTGACTTCTGATGAAGCTTTTTTCTCTCCAGAGTGATCGATTTGAACCACACGAACAATGTTTTCACCCGAATGAGGGATTACCTGAAATTCATACGTGTTTTCACCGTTTCCACCGTTTCCTTCCACTTCACCTACTTGAACCCATTTGTTCCAACGATATTGTTCCACAATAAAGGGAAGTTTTCCTTTCTCGTTGGTTGTTTTCCATTTCAATTTTCCCGTGTTAGAAATGGAAATATCCGCGATTTTAAATGTGCTTCGAGGTAGTAAAACTTCTGGATTTAACACTTTTGGTTTGCAACTTTCGTTGTGTTCGATGACAATAAAAACGGGGTCGCCAATTTGAATACGAAACAAAGAAAAGTCTATTTCGAATGCACTCGAACCGGTACTTGTAGGCAATACATCTCCGTTTACAGTGACTTTGCGTGTACAAAACCCAAAACCATCTTCGTTTTCGGGATTGAGAACATAAATATTTTTGCCTTGATACGTGCCTTGAATAGATAAGTTTGCACCGACAAGCAGTGGAGTCATTAGCATTAGAAATGAGATGAATCTGAGCATCATGCAAACCAAATAAAAAACAAAACTAGAATTAATTCCTAAAAAATACAAATTCATTTTTTTATCTCCTCCAATTTTAGGCACAATTTTTTCATGTGACAAAGAATGTTAATCAAAATCAAGGAAATATACATTTTTCAATTCCATAACATAAATTTTGGCTATCCTTGCTCAGAATTTTATTTCGTGAAAAATTTAAAAATAACTTTTGTTCGTTGGATTAACTGGCTTTTTTTGCTACTTGCATTATTTGCAGTGAGTTGTAAAAATCAACGAAAAGAAGCTTCCATTCAAGGTGGATCATTCCGAATGGCGATTGAAGAAAACATCCTTTCTTTTCAGCCTGCTCAAGTTACGGATTATCATACAAGCACTGTTTTATCCCAAATCATGGAGGGTTTGGTTTCGTTGGATCAAGAAACGTTAGAACCAGTGCCTCAACTTGCAGAGCGTTTTCGTAAGTCGGATGACAACATGGAGTTTACATTTGTTCTTCGAAAAGAGGTTTTGTTTCATCCTCACGCTGATTTTGAACAGGAAGACGATCGAATTTTAACGACAAAAGATGTAGTTTATTCGTTTGAAAAAGCTTGTTCCGGAAAGGAGGAGTCACCCGCTTTTACCTCGGTTTTAAAAAATCAATTAGTAGGTGCGAAATCGTTCTTTGATAAAAAATCAGATTCAATCAAAGGAATTATTTGCAAGAATGATTCGATTATTCTCCGTTTAACTGCTCCAGATCCTAATTTTTTATACAAATTAGCCCATATCAATTTTGCGATTCAATCTCACCACTTGAAAAGTTTGCAAAAACAGGAAGCAATTGGTACGGGACCTTTCAGATTGACAAAAATGGATTCCAAAAAAATTACTTTGGATCGCAATGAGTCCTATTACCTAACAGATGACAATGGTTGTGCACTTCCATATCTGAATCGATTGGAATTTACCATCGAACGTGACAAGAAAAAACAGTTGGAATTGTTTCAAGCGAAGCAATTGGATTTTATCACCTCTTTGCCTTCAGATGAATTGACTCAAGTACTGGAAAACAGTATGGATGCATTCAATCAAGTGCCTCCAACACTCATTTTGAGAAACAATCCTTTATTGGCTACGAATTTCTATTTCTTTGACATGACGGATCATCGTTTTCAAGATGTTCGTGTGCGAAAAGCATTTAATTATGCCATCGATAAAGAAAAAATAGATTTAAAAATTCTGAAAGGTCAGTACAATCAATTGGGTGAATACGGAATTACTCCGCCGATTTATTCCCTTTTTCAAGGGTATGAATTTGGTAATTTACAGCAAACGGCTTTCACTTTTGATCCGAACAAAGCGAGAGAACTATTAAAAAGTGCGGGTTACAAGTCGGGTTCTGATTTTGGAAAAGTTGTTTTACGAATTAATGCCGGGGATTTGAATTCAGCTATTGCAGAAGAGGTTGCCCTTCAAATCGAATCTACTTTAGGGATTTCGGTTATCATAGACGGATCTGACTACAAGCAATATGTTCATGACGCTGACCGTCGAAAAGGAGATTTGTTCCGGATGACGTGGTTTGCCGATTACAAAAGTCCTGAAACTTTTTTGAATCAATTTTATGGAGGTTTTGTTCCCAAGGACACCTTGATGCCGTCGCCCATCAATCAATCTCGTTACCGAAATTCACTTTTTGATTCTTACATGGATGCAGCGAAAATGGAATCGAAAAAGAACAGACAGTTGGCAAATTATTACCTCGCTGAACTTGAACTGATTAAAAATCCACCATTTATCGTGCTTTGGTATTCTGGAGAAAATCAATTGATTTATGCTCAAGTGCGCAATTTGAAAGATAATCCGATGAGTTATTTGTCTTTCCGTGAAGTGTACTTCAAACCTTGGACGAGAGAAGAATACCTCAAACAGTTTAACAAGTGATTGGATAAAGTTGCGTATTTCATCTCTTTCCTTAACTTTGGTTATATAATTAAGATTGGAACAATATTAACAAATTGAAAACCATCTTTTTATCAAAACGACTAATTATGAAACACGTAGCATTCGTTCTCTTACTTTTGTCAGCTTCTGTGTCATGGAGCCAAATCACACAAACGGTTCGTGGAAAAATTACGGATCAAGAAACCAATGTTCCTATTCCGGGTGTCAAAGTGCAAATTATTACCGATGATTCTTTGGTCATTCTTCGTGCTCTCTCTGATGTAGATGGAATTTTTGAAATTAAACAAGTTCCCATCGGAAAGCACCAATTGTTTGCTAAATCAGCTGGTTTTGAACCAAGAAGCATCACGATTACAGTCAACTCAGGGAAAGAATCGATTGTTGATTTTGGAATGGCTGTTGCTTTCGTAGAAAAAGAAGAAGTGGTCATCACCGGACGTAAAAAAGGCGAAACGATTAATGAGTTAGCCGTTATTTCGGCGCAACAATTTAGTGTGGAAGAAACAGATCGTTATCCCGGTTCTCGTTCTGATCCTGCTCGAATGGCATCCAATTTCGCTGGTGTTCAAGGAGCAGATGATTCCAGAAACGACATCATTATCCGTGGAAACTCACCTTTGGGAGTTGTTTGGCGTGTCGAAGGAATTGATATTCCCAATCCAAATCACTTTGCCACATCAGGTAGTACAGGTGGACCTGTTTCTATTTTGAATAACAAAATGATGGCTAATTCCGACTTTTTCATGAGTGCTTTTCCGGCCGAATACGGAAACAGTACTTCCGGGATTTTCGATTTAAAATTGCGAAACGGAAATAATAAGCTCCATGAATTGACAGGTCAATTTGGATTTTTAGGAACAGAATTAATGGCAGAGGGGCCTTTGAGTAAATCGGGGAGATCCAGTTATTTGGTGATGGGAAGATACTCAACCTTGAGCATGTTCAAAGCAATGGGGATTCAAATTGGAACAGATGCCGTTCCTGAATATGCGGATGCTGCTTTTAAATTGAATTGGCAATTAAAAAAAGGGGGTAATTTATCTTGGTTTGGAATTGGTGGAAATAGCAACATTGCCATTATGATTTCGGAACAAAAAGAGTATGCAGCAGAATTTTATGGTGAAGGTGATCGTGATCAATATTTCGGTACGCGAATGGGGGTTACCGGTTTGGTCTATAAAAAACCGTTGACAGAAAAAACATTTTTACATGCAACCGTTTCAGGATCGTATGAAAAACAACGTTCTAATCACAATTATTTAATTCGTGACTTGGACACCAATTTGGTCAATGGTCAAGAGGAGGTTTTTATTCGCATTGATTCGATTTATCCGTTGATGGGGTATTCTTTTGAGATTGGTCGAATTTCCTCTTATCTTGGAATCACACATCGATTTAATCGCCGTCATTTAATCAAAGCTGGGTTTAACTTCGAAGGGCAATTTATTTCCATGATCGATTCTGCCTTATCGAATATTTTAATGCCGAATAGTTTCCAACTTCGCTGGAATTACCAAGGTCATGCAGCCTTGATTCAGCCCTTTGTTCAATGGAAATTCCGTATCTCCGAAGACATGGATTTAACAGCTGGAATACACAGTCAGTATTATTCGATGAGTAACAGCATTAGTCCAGTCGAACCGCGTTTAGGTTGGAAATACCGTTTCAAGAAAAATCAATCGCTTTCAGCAGGTGCTGGTTTGCACAGTCAAACGCAACCTTTGTACACGTATTTTTACAGTCAACCACTCGGAAATGATCGCGTGATGCATAACCAACGCATGGATTTTTCGAAGAGTATTCACACAGCTTTGGCTTATGAAATCATGTTGAAGAAAAGTTTGCAAATCAAGTCAGAAGTATACTACCAACATTTGTATCAAGTTCCAATCGACATCAAGCCAACTGCTTTTTCGCTTATCAACATGGGTAGCGGATTCCAGCGTTTCTTCCCAGATTCTTTGGTAAATGAAGGTACAGGAACCAACTACGGAATTGAATTAACGGTTCAGAAATTCTTTGATAAATCGTTTTTCTTTTTGTTTTCAGCATCTTTGTATAATTCAACCTACAAAGGAAGTGATGGAGTCGAACGAAATACATCGTATAATGGAAATTATGCGACCAATTTCTTAGCTGGAAAAGAATTTAAGTTAAGTGAAAAACAAAGTATTTCTGCTGGACTTAAACTAACTTGGGCAGGAGGAAGACGCTATGGTTATGTAGATATTGCTAAATCAGAAGCATTGAAAGAAATTGTGTTCCGTGATTCAGCATTCAATGAATTGCAATTTAAAGATTATTTCCGTTTTGATTTGAAAGTAAGTTGGAAATTAAACACAACCAAAATGACGCATGAAATTGGCTTGGATTTAGTTAATGTGTTGAATACGGACAATTTATTAGGCTTGGCTTATGCGCCTTCGTTGGATCCACAAGTTTATAATGCGGATGGATATCAACCTGTTGCATTTAAAAAACAGTTAGGCTTCTTGCCGATTTTCTATTACAAAGTCGATTTTCGTATTCGTAAGAAAGAATCACCCAAACCATAAATTATAAAGTATGTTGATCACAACCACAGCAGTTTTGCAAGATGTAAAAATAGAAAAACACTTAGGAGTAGTTTCATCAGAAGTAGTTCTTGGAGCCAATGTTATCCGAGATGTTTTTGCTGGCTTTCGCGATTTTTTTGGCGGAAGATCTGAATCGTATGAAGAGGTTTTCAAACAAGCAAAGCAAGAAGCGCTGCGTGAAATTATTCATCGGGCAGAGGCCATTGGTGCAAATGCCATTATTGGAGTCGATTATGATTTCTTGAATTTGGGTTCTCGAGGTAGTATGTTAATGGTTGCTGTTTCTGGAACAGCAGTTGTGATTGAAAAATGAAAGTTGTTTTCATCGATACGGTTCATCCTGTTTTAGCAGAAAGGCTCACTGACGCTGGATTTATTTGTCTAGATGTAAGTAAAAATAGTCGCTCTGAAGTAGAAGAAATTCTTGTTGACGCTATTGGAATTGTCATCCGGTCACGTTTTACCATGGATGAATCTATATTAAAACATGCTCCCAATTTAGCATTCATCGCTCGTTCCGGTGCAGGTATGGAGAATATCGATGTGAACTTTTGCGAATCAAGAAACATTCAGTTGTTCAATGCGCCTGAAGGAAATCGGAATGCAGTGGGCGAACATGCACTTGGAATGCTCTTAAGTTTGATGAACAAACTGCATTCAGCAGACAGAGAAGTACGGAATGGACTTTGGCGAAGGGAAGAAAACCGAGGGATCGAATTGGATGGTAAAACCGTTGCCATCATAGGATATGGGAACAATGGAGCTGCTTTTGCGAAGAAATTACGTGGATTCGACGTCCGCGTTTTGGCTTTTGATAAATACAAAACCGGCTTTTCTTCCGAATTTGTAGAAGAATCAGATATGGATACAATCTACAAAGAAGCCGATGTTGTTAGTTTTCATATTCCACAAAACGAAGAAACGCTCTTTTTGGTCAATGAATTTTACCTTTCATCTTTTCATAAACCTATTTTTCTGTTGAATTTATCTCGAGGTAAAATTGTGCAAACAAGTTCGTTGGTAAATGGCTTGAAAACGGGAAAGATTTACGGTGCAGGTTTGGATGTTTTGGAATATGAAAAAACAAGTTTTGAGTCTTTTTTTGAAAACAACATGCCTGATTCGTTTCGGGAATTATTGTCATTCGAAAATGTGATTCTTTCTCCACATGTGGGAGGTTGGACACACGAAAGTTATTTTTTGCTTAGTAACGTACTAGCAGATAAGATTTTGAATTTTTATAAAAAATAACCCAATTTGTTTGGACTTCCACTTTAACTAATCGTTTACAATTCTTCCCTTTTTTTATTGTGTATAGATTTTAATTTATTATTTTCGCCCAAGTTTTCGTGCATATATTATGGCAAATTCACAGGTTGGAGATTATTTACCAATTGTTATACAGTCAGTAGTAGCTATTGGTTTTGTGGCAACAACTTTAGTTGCAACACATCTTTTGGGTCCCAAATTAAAGTCAAAAAGAAAGGATGCTAACTGGGAATGTGGTATTGAATCAGAGGGTGACGCTCGTTTTCCTGTATCGATTCGCTACTTCATGACGGCAATTTTATTTGTCCTTTTCGATGTCGAAGTAATCTTTTTTTACCCTTATGCGGTAAATTTTAAAACACTTCAGCTAGAAGGATTGTTAGCAGTAATGCTATTTGTAGCTTTCTTTTTAATTGGATTCTTCTATGTACTTAAAAAAGGCGCGTTAGAATGGGAAAAATAGATGATGTACAAGTAATCAATGGGGAAGGTTATCAACTTTCTGTATTAGAGCAAGTAATCGCGAATGCACGCGCGAACTCCATGTGGCCACTTCCTTTTGCAACTTCTTGTTGTGGAATCGAATACATGGCTACAATGGGAAGTAATTACGATGTGGCTCGTTTCGGAATGGAACGAATGTCATTCTCTCCACGACAAGCAGATTTGCTTATTGTGGCTGGAACAATCTCCAAAAAATTAGCACCTGTTTTGAAAAACGTGTATGAGCAAATGGCAGAGCCTAAATGGGTTTTGTCTGTTGGTGCTTGTGCTTCTTCAGGTGGGATTTTCGATACGTATAGTGTTTTACAAGGAATCGACCGTGTCATTCCTGTAGATGTATACGTGCCAGGATGTCCGCCAAGACCAGAGCAAATTATCGATGGAATCATGAATATTCACCGTTTGGTGAAACACGAATCTTTACGTAGACGCTATTCGCCTGAATACAAACATTTGTTGAACTCTTACAACATTGAAGCAGATGAGTAATTTGACTAATGAATTCGTAATAGAACAAATTCGCACTTATTTAGGTGATAATTTGAAATCGGTAGAAGAACCGTATGGTTTGTTGACCATTGAAATCAATCCAGAAACGGTTGTTGACTTTATTTCTTGGTTGAAAAACCACAAGGATTTGCAAATTTCATTTTTGACTTTATTAGGGGGTGTTCATTACCCTCAAGATGAAAATAGAGAACTTGCTGTTGTTTATCACTTACACAGTTTAGTAAACAATTTCCGTTTACGTGTAAAATGCTTTTTGCCAATTGCGAAACCAGAAATTGACTCCATTGTGGATATTTATACTGGTGCCAATTGGATGGAAAGGGAAACGTTTGATTTTTATGGTATCATCTTTAAAAATCATCCGAATTTATCCCGAATATTAAACGAAGATGACATGGATTATTTTCCAATGAGAAAAGAGTATCATTTGGAAGATGCAACCCGTGAAGATAAAGATGACCGCTTCTTTGGAAGATAAAATTCAAGTAACATGAGTGATTTGAAAGAAGAATATAAAGAAATGGAAAATTTCTCGTTTCAATCTGATGAAACCATTGATGGTCAGATAGCAACGTTGAATTTAGGGCCAACTCACCCGGCAACTCACGGTATTTTCCAGAATATCTTGCAAGTGGATGGGGAGAAAATCCTTTCGTCTGAACAAACGGTTGGTTACATTCACCGCGCTTTTGAAAAATTAGCTGAACGTAGACCTTTCCATCAGATTACACCTATCACAGATCGATTGAATTACTGTTCATCACCAATCAATAACATGGGGTGGCACATGACAGTGGAGAAATTGATTGGTGCAGACATTCCAAAACGAGTAGATTACATGCGTGTAATTGTGATGGAGCTTGCTCGAATTGCCGATCACTTGATTTGTAATTCCGTGATTGGTGTGGATACAGGTGCCTTGACAGGATTTACGTATGTATTTCAGCAACGTGAAAAAATCTATGAACTCTACGAAGAGATTTGTGGTGCTCGTTTGACAACCAACGTGGGACGTATTGGTGGTTTTGAGCGGGATTTTACACCTGAATTTCACAAAAAATTGAAAGACTTTTTGCGTGATTTCCCGAAAGTGTTTAATGAATTTGATAGTTTGTTGACACGCAATCGAATTTTTATGGATCGTACGAAAGGAGCGGGACCTATTTCGGCTCAACGTGCGTTGGATTATTCGTTTGTAGGTCCAAATTTACGTGCTGCGGGTGTTGATTACGATGTTCGAGTTATGAATCCATACGCTTCGTATCAAGATTTCGATTTTATTGTTCCAATTGGGACAGATGGTGATACATACGATCGATTCTGTGTTCGACAAGAAGAAATTCGTCAAAGTTTACGTATTATCGAACAAGCTTATAAAAATTTACCAGAAGGCGATTATCATGCTGATATTCCTGAGTTTTATCTTCCTCCAAAAGAAGAAGTGTACAACAACATGGAGGCATTGATCTATCACTTTAAAATCGTTATGGGGGAAACTCCAATTCCATCCGGTGAAGTGTATCACAGTGTGGAAGGTGGAAATGGTGAATTGGGATATTATTTGATTAGCGATGGCGGTCGCTCTCCGTATCGTTTGCAATTCCGTCGTCCTTGTTTTATTTATTACCAAGCATATCCAGAAATGATTACCGGTCAAAATATTAGTGATGCTGTTTTGACTTTGAGTAGTTTGAATGTAATTGCTGGAGAATTAGACGCATAAATTATGGGTTCACACGTAGATTTGTCCAAGAGACACAGTGAAAAGCCAACGTTCTCAGCAGAGAAAATGGCAGAAGTACAAGCTTTAATTCAATCGTATCCGGAAGGGAAACACAAAAGTGCATTAATTCGCATTTTACATATCGCTGAGGAAGAATTCGGTGGTTGGTTGAGTATCGAAACGATGAATTATGTTGCTGAAATTTTAAATATTCAACCCATTGAAGTGTACGAGGTGGCTACTTTCTACACGATGTTCAATTTGGAACCAGTTGGTAAATATGTCTTCGAAGTTTGTCGAACAGGACCATGCATGTTGGTAGGTTCTGACAATATTATTTCATACATTGAAAATAAACTAAACATCAAAGTTGGTGAAACAACAGCAGATCGCATGTTTACATTAAAAACGGCTGAATGTTTAGGAGCTTGTGGTTACGGACCAATGTTGCAATGTGGAGAGGAATACCACGAGTATTTAACTCCTCAACGAGTAGATGAATTAATTGAAGCTTGTCGCAAAGGCGAGATCAAAGGAAATAAAGTAGTACTCTAATGGGAAGAAAATTACTTTTAGAGCATGCGAATGTTCCAGGTATTGAAACATTTGATGTTTACAGAAAACACGGTGGTTATCGTTCGGTTGAAAAAGTACTGAAATCGATGTCCCCGGAGGAAGTAGTGGAAGAAGTGAAAAAAGCGACTCTAAAAGGTCGTGGTGGTGCTGGATTCCCTGCTGGAATGAAATGGTCTTTTATTGCAAAACCAGAAGGTGTTCCAAGATATTTGCTTTGTAATGCAGACGAATCTGAGCCAGGAACATTCAAAGATCGTTATTTGATGCAGTATATTCCGCATTTGTTGATCGAAGGAATGATTTGCTCTAGCTATGCATTAGGTGTGAATCGTGCGTTTATCTACATCCGTGGGGAGTACATGTTTGTTCTTCGCATTTTGGAAAAAGCCATTGCAGAAGCATACGAAAAAGGTTTCCTTGGTAAAAATATTTTGGGTTCTGGTTTTGACTTGGATTTAAGTGTTGCTCCAGGTGGAGGTGCTTACATTTGTGGTGAAGAGACAGCGCTTATTGAATCATTAGAAGGAAAAAGGGGTAACCCACGTATGAAGCCACCTTTTCCAGCTGTGAAAGGTTTGTGGCAATGTCCAACTGTTGTAAACAACGTTGAAACCTTAGCAACGGTTGTTCCGATTATCAATTTAACAGCGGATGAATATTGTAAAATTGGTACCGAACAATCCAAAGGAACAAAATTGATTTCTGCTGGTGGAAATGTGGAACGCGGTGGTGTTTACGAGATTGAATTAGGTTTATCTGTTGAAGAATTTATCTACGGCGACGAATGGTGTCGTGGAATTAAAAACGGGAAAAAGTTGAAAGCTCTCGTTCCAGGTGGTTCTTCTGTTCCGATTTTACCCGCACATTTGATTACTAAAACAGCAAACGGTGAAACGCGTCTGATGAGCTATGAGTCATTGGCTGACGGAGGTTTTGCCTCAGGTTCAATGTTGGGTTCAGGTGGATTTATCGTGTTTGATGAAG
Source organism: uncultured Flavobacteriales bacterium (assembly GCA_964425255.1). GTDB lineage: Bacteria > Bacteroidota > Bacteroidia > Flavobacteriales_D > Crocinitomicaceae > CAYRMV01. The sequence continues at coordinate 47,512 of CAYRMV010000005.1, read as the reverse complement.
ACCAATGTATCGTTCGCAACACATGGAATTTTGCTCGTTTTTATGCACATGAATCTTGTGGTCAATGTTCGCCTTGCCGTGAAGGTACAGGTTGAATGGAAAAGGTTCTTTACCGTCTTGAACATGGGCAAGGAAACATGCGTGACATCGATTTATTGGCTGAAATTAATAAGAAAATCGAAGGAAATACGATTTGTCCGTTAGGCGATGCAGCTGCTTGGCCAGTTGCCGCAGCGATTCGTCATTTCCGAGAAGAATTCGAATGGCACGTGACCAATCGCGAGGAGTCGCAAACGCGCAATTACGGAATGTTAAAAGAAGTTGTTCACTAGTTTGCTTAGGCAACAGAAAGTATAAATTATGGTCAAAGTAACCATTGATGACAAAATAATCGAAGTAGAAGAAGGAACTACCATCTTAAATGCTGCTCGTCAAATTGGAGGGGAAGTTGTTCCTCCTGCCATGTGTTATTACAGCAAACTTCCTGGTACTGGTGGTAAATGCCGTACTTGTTTGGTGGAAGTAGCTCAAGGTTCAGAAAAAGATCCACGTCCAATGCCGAAGTTGGTAGCTTCGTGTTCGACCACTGTCATGGACGGAATGGTTGTTAAAAACAAAACGAGCGAACGCGTGCAAGAAAACCGTGGTGGCGTCGTTGAGTTTTTATTAATCAATCACCCTTTGGATTGTCCCGTTTGTGATCAAGCTGGAGAATGTCATTTGCAGGATCTTGGTTTCGAACACGGTGGAGCAAAAACACGTTACGAAGAAGAACGCCGCACGTACGATCCAATTGACATAGGAAACAAAATCAAGTTACACATGAATCGTTGTATCTTGTGTTACCGCTGTGTACATGTGGCAAATCAATTGACAGATAGCCGCGTTCATGGTGTACTTCACCGTGGTGAACATGCTGAGATTTCAACGTACATCGAAAATGCAATCGAAAATGATTTCTCTGGAAACATGATTGATGTTTGTCCGGTTGGTGCATTGACTGATCGCACATTCCGTTTTAAAAGTCGTGTTTGGTTTTTGAAACCAATGGATGCAAGTTGCTCGTGTACAAAATGTTCAGGTAACGCAGTCGTTTGGATGTTCGGAAATGAAATTTACCGTGTTACAGCTCGTAAAGACCAATATGGTGAGGTAGAAGATCAAGATGGAAAACCTGGATGGATTTGCAACGATTGCCGCTTTGAAAAGAAAGATCCATCTCAATGGACAATTCATGGACCTAGAAAAATCAATCGTCATTCGGTTATTTCACAAGGTCATTATGTTAGTCCACGTCAAAACGCTACTAAAAACTTGAAATCATGAGTACATTTCTAGTAGAAAAAATTGTATTAGTTGTTGCTGTATTTGCGGTTACTTTGTTGATTGCTGCATATTTGACTTATACAGAACGTAAAGTGGCAGCTTGGCTTCAAGACCGTGTAGGTCCAGATAGAGCGGGGCCATTTGGATTGCTTCAACCTCTAGCGGATGCTGGAAAGATGTTCTTCAAAGAAGATTTCATTCCCGCAAATGCTGATAAATGGTTGTTTATTCTTGGACCTGGAATTGCCATGTTTACGGCATTAATGACAGGTTCGGTAATTCCTTGGGGACCCGAATTTGAAGCTTTTGGAAGAACAATTACTTTGCAAATCGCAGATGTAAACATTGGAATTTTGTTCATCATGGGCTTTTTGTCTGTGGGGGTTTATGGAATTATGATTGGGGGATGGGCATCCAACAATAAGTTTGCTCTTTTCGGTGCGATCCGTGCATCTTCTCAAATGATTTCATACGAACTTGCAATGGGTATTTCAATCATCACGATTGTAATGATGACTGGAAGTTTGAGTTTAAATGACATTGTGAAAAGTCAACACGGAATGAATTGGAACATTTTCTATCAACCACTTTGTTTCATTATTTTCTTTACATGTGCTTTGGCTGAAACAAACCGCGCACCATTCGATTTACCAGAGTGTGAGTCCGAGTTGATTGGTGGATATCACACCGAGTATGGTTCGATGAAACTTGGTTTCTTCTTGTTCTCTGAATACATTGCGATGTTTATTTCATCAGCAGTTATTGCAACCTTATTTTTCGGAGGATATAATTTCCCAGGAATGGATTATTTCTCTGGAATCACTTTGACAATTTTGGGAACAACTGCATTCTTTTTGAAAATTTTCTTTTTCATTTTTGTTTTCATGTGGATTCGTTGGACACTTCCTCGTTTCCGCTTCGATCAATTAATGCATTTGGGTTGGAAGAGTTTGATTCCACTTTCTTTGATCAATTTATTAATTACCGGTTTAGTCATTGCCTTCCGTGAAGGTTGGTTTAACTAATATTTGTACTATGCAGAGTTTAAGTAATCGAAGTAAAGTTGTTTCTAACAAGAATATGAATCTTGTTGAGCGTTTGTATATCCCCGCTGTTTTGGGTGGAATGTGGATTACCTTGAAACATTTATTTCGTAAGAATAATACCATTCGTTATCCAGAGGAACAACGTGTTTTTGCACCCGTTTATCGTGGGATGCACGTATTGAAACGCGATGAAGAAGGTCGTGAAAATTGTACTGCTTGTGGTTTGTGCGCAGTGGCTTGTCCTGCAGAAGCAATTACCATGGTGGCAGCTGAACGCAAACGAGGCGAGGAGAATCTTTACCGAGAAGAGAAATATGCCGAAAACTATGAAATCAACATGCTTCGTTGTATTTTCTGTGGTTTGTGTGAAGAAGCTTGCCCAAAAGAAGCCATTTTCTTGACAGATCGGATTGTTCCTACACAATTTGAACGCGATGAGTTTGTCTATGGAAAGGATAAATTAGTAGAAGATATGAACCACCGAATTGACATCACAAAACGTCAACACACGGGTAAAAGAACGAAATAATGGATTTAGCAACAGTTGCAATTATTTTAGGAGGATTGACCATAGGCTCAGCGTTGATGGTAATTCTAAGTAAACATCCAGTGAGAAGTGTCCTTTTCTTGGTATTAACCTTTTTCTTAATAACAGGAAATTACATCTTATTAAATGCACAGTTCATTGCAATCGTCAACATCATTGTGTATGCAGGTGCAATTATGGTTTTGTTCCTTTTTGTATTGATGTTGTTGAACTTGAAAAAAGAAACGGAACCCAAAACATCTTTGTGGGTTAAGTTAGCTGGTTCAATTGCTGCAGGTTCTCTTTTTATCGTTTTATTGGCAGCGGTTCGTGACGTGATTTTAGTCCGTCCGGATGCGAGTACCATGCAAGCTGAGGCAGGATTAGTAGAAAATTTAGGTGAATTGTTGTTTACCAAATATGTATTGCCGTTTGAGGTTTCTTCGGTTTTATTTTTGGCTGCTATGGTAGGTGCAGTTTTATTGGCTAAAAGACAAAAACAAATTATTGAGTAATGGTATTAGCAACCTCTTTGGATTCGGGCTTATCGATCCATTTTTATTTGATTCTTTCGACCATACTTTTTTGTATTGGTGCGATTGGTGTTCTTATTCGTCGTAATGCAATCATCTTGTTGATGTGTATTGAATTAATGTTGAATGCTGTTAACTTGTTGTTAGTTGCTTTCTCAACCTATTTTGGTAAAGCAGATGGACAAGTTTTCGTTTTTTTCATCATGGTCGTAGCTGCTGCAGAGGCAACAGTCGGACTTTCCATTTTGATTATGGCGTACCGAAATATTCGTACAGTAGATGTTGGATTGTTTAATAAATTAAAAGGCTAAGCAATGAATTTAGAGACAATCGTATTAAGTATTCTAGCTTTGCCTTTGATTGGGGCAGCTTGGAATGGTATTGCTGGAAAAAATCTCCCAAAAGCTTTGGTGGGTTCTGTTGCAACGGGATTGATGTTTGTTGCTTTCGCTTTGTCATTGGTAGTTTTTAGCCAATTACATGAAACCAAAATCATCCATTTATTTTCGGTCTTAAAAACAGAAGACTTTGATTTAAATGTTCGCTTTCAGGTTGATTCACTTTCTACTTGGATGCTGTTAATTGTAACAGGAGTTGGTTCATTTATTCACCTTTTCTCCATGGGTTATATGAGTCATGACAAAGGATATTACAAATTCTTTACGTATTTGAATTTATTCGTTTTTGCCATGTTAATCCTCGTTCTGGGAAGTAACTATTTTATGTTATTTTTCGGTTGGGAAGGTGTAGGTATCTGTTCTTATTTGCTCATTGGTTTCCATTACAGCGATGTAGAAAAAGGAATGTTAAACGGTTTAGCTGCACGCAAAGCGTTTATCATGAACCGAATTGGTGATTTAGGTTTATTAATCGGGTTATTTTTAATTCTTTCTCAGTTTGGTACTTTAGAATATTCTGAATTAGCAGACTTAGTAACACTAGACAAAATTCCAGTTTCTGCTTGGATGATGTTTGGAATTACTTTTTGTTTGTTTGTTGGTGCAACTGGTAAATCTGCTCAAATTCCTTTATTCACTTGGTTGCCTGATGCGATGGCGGGACCAACACCAGTTTCAGCATTGATTCACGCTGCAACCATGGTAACAGCAGGTATTTTCTTAGTCGTTCGTTCTAATTTCTTTTTTGAATTAGCTCCACAAACACAAAATATCATGTTGTACGTTGGGCTTGCAACTTCAGTGATTGCTGCTTTCATGGCACTTCGTCAAAATGACATCAAAAAAGTATTGGCATATTCTACTGTTTCTCAATTGGGATTACTTTTTGTTGCATTGGGAATGGGGGCATATACTGCTGCGATGTTCCACGTTACGACGCATGCCTTTTTCAAAGCCTTGTTGTTTTTAGGGTCAGGAAGTGTTATTCATGCTATGTCGGATGAACAAGATATTCGTAAAATGGGTGGTTTGAAATCGTATATTCCAGTAACTCATATTACATTTTTAATTGGAACATTAGCTATTTCAGGTTTTCCATTGTTGTCAGGATTTTATTCCAAAGATGAAATCTTAGCACATGCTTTATCGCATGGTACTTGGTTGTACATTGCTTTGATGATTAGTGTAGCTATGACTGCCATCTACATGTTCCGCATGTATTTCTTGGTTTTCTTTGGCTCTTTCCGAGGAACGCAAGATCAAGCAAATCATTTGCATGAAAGTCCAATTTCGATGACCTTGCCATTGATTGTTTTAGCTGTGTTGTCAATTTTTGGTGGTGTCTTGAATTTACCGGGGATTTTCCTTCATAAAGGGACACATTGGTTGTCACATTATTTGGAACACAACACGCGTGGACTTGAATTGGTTCACACAGAACATTTGTCGAGTAGTCAAGCATTGATCTTAATGACCGTTGCTGTAGCGATGACTTTGGTTATTTTGATTTTGTCTTACATTGTTTACGTCAAAAAAGAAACAACAGCAAAAGAAGACAGCCAACTTTCAGGTTGGGAAAAACTATCTGCGAACAAACTGTATTGGGATGAAGCATACAATTTCTTGTTTGTTCGTCCTGTAACATGGTTGTCGGATAAAGTTTACGCTTGGATTGAAATTCCTGTGATTTACGGATCAGTAATGGGAATAGCAAAAGGCATCGGACGCACTGGTGATCTAGTTCGTAAGTGGCAGTCTGGTGTTGTTTCCTCCTATTTGTTGTGGATGGTAACTGGTGTTATTGGTTTAGTAGTGTATTACCTTGTAAAAAAATAGAGTTTTGGAACTTTTAATAATTCCCTTTGTTGCGGCTTTAGCCATTTTGTTAACACCCAATAGCATTGTTCGCTATCTTGGGTTAGTGGCTACTTTAGTAACCTTAGGCGTAACTGTTGTTAAAGCAGTTGCCTATTTTCCTTCAGATGCTTTTGTAACTATTTTCGATCCAAATTTTACCACATCTTTTGGATTGACTTACAAAATGGGTTATGACGGTATTAGTTTATTGATGGTTTTATTGGTGAATGTAGTAACACCATTAATCTTGTTAAGTAATTTCAATCGTGATTTAGCATCAAACCGTTGGTTTACTTCCATGGTTTTGTTTATGCAAGTTGGATTGATTGGTGTTTTCACCGCTTTTGATGGATTGATGTTCTACATTTTCTGGGAGATTACATTAATTCCTGTTTTTTTAATTGCCGTTTGGTTTGGTGCTGCTGAAAGAAAAAAGGCTTTAATCAAATTTTTCTTGTATACGTTTATCGGATCTCTTGGAATGCTTCTTTCATTGATTACACTGAAAGTGTATGCCCCAAGTTTTGGTTTTGAAGATTTACAAGCAGTTGAATTAACCTCACAAGTTGCTTTTTGGGTCATGGGAGGATTTTTGTTAGCATTTGCAATTAAGATTCCTTTATTTCCATTGCATACTTGGCAACCGGATACGTATGTTGTTTCACCTATGGCTGGAACGATGTTGTTATCCGCTTTGATGTTGAAAATGGCATTGTATGGAATGATTCGTTGGATGATTCCAATGGCACCTGAAGCATTAAATGAGTGGGAATTTCCAGTGATTGTTTTAGGTTTAATAGGAGTTGTTTATGCAGCTATCATTGCAATTAAACAAACAGATATTAAACGTTTGTTTGCTTATGCTTCTATCAGCCACGTTGGATTAATTGCCGCTGGAATCATGTTGTTTACGTTAGATTCAACAGTTGCCGTTTTTGTCCAAATTATCAACCATAGTTTAGTTGCAGTTGGACTTTTCTTAGCTGCGGATATTTTTGAAAGACGATTAAATACACGAGAGTTTAGCCAACTAGGCGGAGTAGCTGCAATCGCACCAAAATTTGCGTTTTGGTTTGCTGTAATTGCTTTTGCTTCATTATCTGTTCCTTTTACGAGTGGTTTTATTGGTGAATTTTTGTTGATCAAGGGATTGTATAATTACCATTGGGTAGTTGGTTTAATTGCAGGGTCCACTTTAGTTTTTGGAGCAGTTTACACCTTGAGAGCTTATCAAAAAAGTATGTATGGTTCACCAGCAACTTTTTCTTTTGCAGATTTAACATGGAATGAAATCACCGTATTTTTCATTTTAACTGTGTTGATTGTTTTCCTTGGTTTATACCCACAAATAGTATCTGATTTTGTGACACCAAGTTTAGAAAAATTAATGGATATTAACCCTGAAAGTCAGATTGTAGTTCGATAAGATATGGATGCTTTACTTGTAATTTTTATTTCAGCTTTGCTTAGTATGTTTGTTGCTTTGGCTAAAAAGCCAGCAATCGTATTCGCAATAGCAACATTAGGATTAGCAACAGCAATTGGATTGTTAGTTAATCAGTGGTTTCATCCATATAGTTTGTTTTCATACGAGGGTGTTCATTTTGATCAACATGCGATTGCTTATGGTATCGTCGCTTTGTTTTTTGGTTTGTTAATCGTAATTGGAGGGTATAATCATTTCAAAGCAGATTTAGATCACACGGGTGATTACATTGCTTTGATTTTGTTCTCACTTACAGGTGGATTAATCATGCTTTCATTCACTGATTTCTTCTTGTTTTTCTTAGGACTAGAGATCCTATCCATTCCAGTTTATGTTTTGGCAGGAAGCAAGAAAGGAAGTTTGATTTCTAGTGAGGCAGCGTTGAAGTATTTTTTCACGGGTTCATTTGCAACGGGAATTTTACTTTTCGGGATCGCATGGATTTACGGTGCAACGGGTACTTTCAACTTACAAGAGATTTCTCAAGTTCTTGAACAAGGAACTGCTGATCCAGCTTTATTGTCAATAGGAATCTTGATTTTGATGGCTGCATTTTTGTTCAAAGTGGGTGCTGCTCCTTTCCATTTTTGGAGTCCGGATGTGTACCATGGAAGCCCATCGATTTTCACTGGTTTTATGGCAGCAGTTGTAAAATTAGCAGGCTTTGGAGCTTTCTATCGATTGTTTGCTGGAACATTTGCTTCAGAAGCCGATTTTTGGGGACCTGCGTTGTCGATCGTTGCCGTTTTGACCATCCTTGTTGGAAACCTTTCTGCATTGCGTCAAACGAAGTTTAAACGACTTTTAGCTTATTCAAGTATTACACATGTTGGTTATTCTTTGTTAGCCATTTTGGTGATTGACGTAACTAGTGATTTCAACCTTTGGACGTATTTATTCTCTTATGGATTTTCTATCATTGGATTGATTATTGTTTCAATGGTGTTGAATGATGAACAAGATGAAATTTCGAATTTTAAAGGAATTGCTCGTCGTAATCCTTTTGTTGGATTTGTGTTGATTTTAGCTTTGTTATCACTAGCTGGTTTACCTCCTTTGGTAGGGTTTTTTGGTAAATTTCTAGTTTTCTCGAATGCAATTGAATCCTACCCTGTATTGGTTATTATTGCTTTGATCAATTCTGCTATCGGGATGTATTATTACTTGCGTTTAGTTATTCTTTCTGTATCGAAATCAGACGATGTTGCATCAGAAAAGTTAACGCCTTCAATCGGTCAATACCTTGTTTTGGCGATTTGTGCTTTGGCTATTCTATTGGGTGGAAATATCGTTTTGATATAAAATAAACTTTATCATTGAAAAGGATGCTTTTATTAAAAAGTGTCCTTTTTTTGTGTTTTACACTTTTGTTTACTTCTAATAATTCATATTAAATTAGAGAACCATTTCACCAATTATATTTATTTTAGCCAACTTACTACGAAGTTTATGCAAGCAATTTTAGCATCAAAAAAAGAGGATTGGATCTATCTTATTGGGTCATCTTTATCTGGATTTATTTTAATCGGTTTTTATTGTGCTTTGATGTATTCCGATTTATTTTCACCTGATTTGGTCTTGATTATCACTTTTGTTTTATTCTCACTCTTTTTTGATGTACGTCATTTATTTGCGACCTATTCAAGAACATTTTTAGATAAATCTTATTATCATATTCATAAAAAATGGCTGTGGTCTAGTTTGTTTTGGGTATTATTCATTCCATTGGGTTTATTCTTTTTATTCGCTAAGGGTTCTTATGCAGCTTTTGATAGTGGAATTATTACTCTGTTCGCTATTCGAATGACATTGGTTTTAGGGTTTTATCATTTAATCAAACAAAATTGGGGTTTTGTTGCAATTTATAAGAAAAAGAATGGCGAACAAGATGAAGGTCGTTGGGAAAAAGCTTTACTACTTTCGGGTTCTTTTCTTCCATTAGTATTTGTTGCTTATAGAGATTACATTTGGTATCCAAGTGAACATATTTATTTTGAGGCACCGGTTCATCAACTTGCATATTTATACGAAAAATGGCATTTAGTTGCTATTTTCTGTCTTGGCTTGAGTATTCTATTTGCTCTTTTTGGGTTTATTTTCAAAGTAAAAGCACATTATAAATATGTTTCAAGAAACCTTTCTTTTTTCTATCTCTTTTCTTTTATTTTGATTGAAAGTTTACTCCAATGGGGTGCTCAAACCTTGATCCCAATTGTGATAATAATGGCTTTTATTTTCTTTTATTCCCTCTTAAAAGTTTGGAAGCAGGAACAACAAAGAATATCAATATCACGAGAAAAATGGGCAGTTGTACTTGGCACATTGATTTTATATTGGGGAGTAATTCTTTTACCACTCGAAAATAAATTGGTTGTAGTTATGGCAATTACGCTACCACATAACATTCAATATCTTCAATTTGTCCAATTTTTTCAGAAGAAGCAACTTTCTCAATCAAAAGAAAACCATGGTTTTGCTAAGAGGATGTTGTCAAAAACGGGTTTATTTTTCGTAGTTTCTTTTGTTTATGCTTTTATATTTGAAGCAGGTAGAACTGGAATCAAATTTATGACTCTATCATCCAATTCGGATAAGCAATTTTTTTGGCAAAATGCGATAATAATGTTCTTTATTGGACTTGTTTTACATCATTATTACACAGATGCTGTAATCTGGCGTGTTAGAAAAGATAATCAAATAAAAAATATCCTTTAACGTCTTTTTTGTTTTTCTTTTTTGCGTCTTTCTTCCAACCATGGAGGAAGTGTTTTTCCTTTTGGTTCAGGTGTATTTCCAACCAGTTTCTCAATCAAATCGGGTCGATTCACTTTCGATAATCGCTGTCTAATCCATTCTTTGTTTTCCCGTTTATACCAAAAGAAGAAACGATTTTGATTGGCTTTTTCTTCTTTCGTTTTAACAGTTTTAACAGGCTTTAATGTGTAAGGATGGACGCCAGAATAGTAGATGACTTCAGCAACGGTCATGGGAGTTGGAGTAAAATCTTGTACTTGTTCGAGTTGAAAGCCCATGTCTTTTGTTTCAGCAGCCAAATTTGCCATATCTTCTTCTTCACAACCTGGATGTGAGGAAATAAAATACGGAATTAAAGGCTGATTTAATTGATGTTTTGCTGAAATACGATCGTATTTTTCTTTGAATTTATGAAAATATTTGAACGATGGCTTGCGCATCATTCGTAACGTTGCGTCCGATGTATGCTCAGGTGCCACTTTCAAGCGCCCGGAGATATGTCTCGTAACAACTTGTTCGATATATTCGTCGTGGTTTCCATCTTCGTTGTTCTTATTGAAGTCGTCAACTAACAAATCATAACGAATTCCAGAACCGATAAATGCTTTCTTCACTTTCGGGTGTTTGTCGACTTTACGGTATAATTCAGTCATGGGTTTATGACTGGTATCTAAATTCGAACAAATTACAGGATGGATACAACTTGGACTTGAACAGCGGTTGCAAATTTCTTCGACTTTGCCTTTCATCTTGTACATATTCGCCGAAGGACCACCCAAATCAGAAATATATCCTCTGAATTCAGGATGTTCAGTTACTTGATCCAATTCGGACAAAATGGATTTTTCACTACGAGAAGCAATAAATTTTCCTTGATGAGCAGAAATTGTACAAAAACTACAGCCACCAAAACAACCACGATGCATATTGATTGAAAACTTAATCATATCATACGCTGGAATGGCACCACGTTTTTTGTATTTCGGGTGGGGTAAACGGGTGTAAGGCAAATCAAATGATTGATCGATTTCCTTTTCCGTCATTGTTTTATAAGGTGGATTAATTACCAATGTTTTGTCTCCAACATGCTGAATGATTCGATTTGCTTGCCATTTATTGGATTCCACTTCGACCACTTTGAAGTTTGCTGCATATTTGATTTTATCTTTTAAACAAACTTCGTGACTTGCTAATTCTACCGTTTCCCATTGTTTGTTTTTTGGTAACTCTTCTGTTCTATCTTGTAGAAAAGCGACTTGTTTTAGTGTACGCAAAGAATGAAATGGAACGCCTTTTTTCAATAAGCGAAGCATTTCCCGCAAAGGTTGATCGCCCATTCCATAAACCAACATGTCTGCTTTGGAATCAACTAAAACGGATGGCATTAGTTGATCTTTCCAATAATCGTAATGGGTAACTCTTCTCAGAGATGCTTCGATCCCTCCGATTAAAACAGGAACGTCTGGATACAATTCTTTTAAAATGTTGGAATAAACAATGGTCGCATAATCCGGTCGGTATCCAGCTTCTCCTCCAGGTGTATATGCGTCTGTGGAACGAAGCCGTTTGCTTGCTGTGTAATGATTGACCATTGAATCCATACAACCAGCTGTGACACCAAAAAAGTATTTCGGCTTTCCGAATTTTTTAAAATCGCGTAAGTCGTCTTTCCAATTAGGTTGTGCTACAATCGCTATTTTAAACCCTTCGTCCTCAATGATTCTTCCGATAACAGCTGTACCGAAAGCGGGATGATCTACATAGGCGTCGCCTGAAATCAAAACAACATCCAAATCATTCCACCCTTTTTTTTCCGCCTCTTTTTTGGTGAGGGGAAGCCAATCTGTTATCGGTCTTTCTTCCATCGGTACAAAATTACAACAGTTTCGTGAGATTTCCGAAAACTTTGGATGTTATGCGATGTTACATTTTAATTCGACAAGCAAATTTATTCTTTCAACATTCTCTGAAAAATTTTTTTTCTCACTGTTTGTAAGTAGTTCTTAGGGTAGGATTTTTCTCCAGTAAAAATACTTGTAAAAAAATCGCTATAACGATCTCCCGATTTTTGAATCAATAGATTACGAATCGATCGTTGGGAGTAAAAAAAATTGCCCAAGAATGCTGCCGTTTTTAATTCAGGAAGAAGTTTAAGTGCTAATTTATTTTGGTATATTATTTCAATATTTTCCGTTGAGTTTTTCGATTCAATAATCGATTCAGCGGCCAATTTACCCGAATAGATCGCATTCGAAATTCCTTCAAAAGTAATTGGATCAGCAAATCCGGCAGCATCGCCAATCAATAAGCAATTGTTTTTTACAAATCCATCGGTGCGGGGCGAAATAGGGATTTTTTTTGGAAATGACCATGCATAACCATTCGGAATGGCATCAATATCGAAACGAGTAGATTGGCTTAAGCGATTCCAATCCGCCTCAGAAACCTTTATTTCATATTCTAATGCTGGAATCAAGTGCCTAGTTTCTTTCGTCCAACCAGCTAATTTTGCTGTTTGTCCTAATGCACCATCAGCAGCAATTACAAAATCAACTTGCTATTGTTGATTGGTTGTGGTCAGATAAATCGTATCACTCCTTTTTTCAAAAGCAATTAATTTCTATCCTTGAAGAATTTTAACACCTTCTTTGGACGCCTGTGAACAAAGTAAATGATCAAATTCATCGCGCATAACCATACTGATGATAGGGAATGTGCGCAAAGATGTTAAATAAATTGAAGTGTTAGCAAAATACGTTTCCACTTTTGAAAAAGTAGTCTCAACAGCAGACTCAATGTTGAATGGAAGTAAATCTCGTCCACGAGTTACCAGCCCACCCCCACATGTTTTGTATCGGGGCATCATTTCTTTTTATATCAGCACAACTTGAAAACCATTCTTTGCTAAGTGAAAAGCCGCTGTAGCATCAGATGGCCCAGCTCCAATAATGGCAACATCCATTTTCATCATGGAGCGAAATAAAGAAATATCATGAGATAAAAACTTAAAAACTTGGACAGGAGATCGTTCTGAACCGCTGAATTTTAATCTGCGCATCTTTGGGATATTTCACGCTGTATCCAATTTCAATGTTTTTGGTTTCACCTGGTTGAAGTGTAATTTCCCACTTGACTTCCCCGGTAACTAAATCTTTGCTTCCATTGGAAATTTCGTCTGTTGAAATAGTGATATCTGTATTTCTGGACAATGGAATTTGATCAAAAACATTGATTTTGATCGGAACATTCTGGTTGTTTCGAATCGATGTTTCATATAAATAAGTCTCTTTTTTGGTACTTCCCATCACCTTTTTTGAACTGACTTCTTTTTTCAGTTTTCGTAAAACGGTAACTTTCGTATCACGTCCAAAGGATAGAGCTAAGGTATCGCCAACATTTCGTGTATCTATCTGAGATACTCCTACATAAACGCCTCCGAAATAAACATTGGTTGGACCAGGAACCAAATCAAGTTCTTGCCAGCCAGTGATGTTGGCAATTAAAAAAGCTCCTTGATCCAATTTTGGTATTGAGACATGTGAAAAATTCGCATCCAAATTCATTTCCTTGACATCCACGCTATACGGTTTGCTGTCAGAAGGACACGAAAATTTATTTGTTATAACGAACTCAGCAGAAAGCTCAGAGATTTCAATTTGCTTTAATTTGACTGCTGGCTTTTGATTCTTTTTTTGATCCAAACGTTTGAAATCATCTCCGAATGTAAGCATCTCTTCATCTTTATCAAGCATATAATTGTCATAAACACGTTGGTTTGCTACAGTGAGTTCACTCGCTACATTTGATCGATAATCAGCTTTGTAATTTAATGGCGATTGCGGAGTTTTGTTTTTCGCTTGATTCAAGGCCTGAAAATCAATGTACCAAGGTTCAAGAATCGGTTGCGATGCAGAAAGAAGTGGATCAGCTGTGGAAAGAATTAAATCCACATTGTTCCAATCATTTCCGGTGTTGTTGTAGATGCGTGCTTTGTATTTCAAATTGATTTTTTGATTCAAATCTGTTGCAGCCAAATCATACGTTGCAGCCCAACCACAATCACTAACCAAATAGCGAATCGTACACGAAGTCGTTGTTGCAACTTCGGAATCAATTAACACAATAATTTGATTACTACGTTGGTTTTCATTGAAATTTAATTCAGTAAGTTGGTATCGAATTAATTCAATTTGATTGTTCAACTTTTGTTTCTCTTTGTTTAGTTTACTTACTTGTTTGTTGATTTCAAGTGTTCTTGTACGATAATATTCACCCGCTTCTTTGATCTGTGCAATCGATAAGTTTTGGTTTTCACCTTTTAAATCACGATTTGTATTCAGTACCGCAAGCTCTGCCTGATACGAATTGAAAATATCAGAATTTAGTTGAAGTAAATCTTTTGTTTTTTCCAGCGAATCTTTCAAAACAGCAATTTTTGGATTGTATTGCTCCGCAGCTAGAAAATCCATTTCGGTAGAAACAGAAACCAAACGATAGGTTTGATTGGCAAAAAACTGGATACTTTGTGGATCCGCAAAGGCAGAAATACCAGAATAAACAAGTTTGTTTCTTCCTTTGGCAAGCTTGACTTCACTTTGATGCGTCATTTCTCCTGCTGTGAGGAAAAGTTTAACTTGACTAATAGGCGATTTGATTGGAATTTCATTTGTTTTTTGAGAAAACCCTACAAGCGAGCTCATCAAAAAGATTATCAGAGAAAATTTCATGGCGTTTATTTTTTTGAAAGGTATGCATTTTTTTAATTTCTTGAAATTTGAATTTTTTTATCCCTTGTTAAGGTGATTTTTCCAATCCAATTTTGCGCAACGAAAGAAAATGAATTTCTTTGTACAAATATCTCGTTCAAAATGAAAAGTTTGGTTACTTTATTCGCATTATTGCTTTCTATGTCTTTCTATTCTCAGGAAAAAGCCTTCGAAATTTATACTTCCAAAGGAAAAAAAACTTCCTTCAAACAACTTGAAAAAGCAGCATTAGAAAAGCAATTTATCTTTTTTGGAGAACTTCACGACGATCCAATTGCGCATTGGCTACAACTTGAATTACTGGAATCATTGTTCGATAAACATCAGAAAAACTTGGTCTGCGGATCCGAAATGTTTGAACAAGACAATCAAGCTCAACTAGATGCATATTTATCTGGAAAATTAAACGAAAAACAATTGAAAGATTCGTGCCGATTGTGGTCAAATTTCCAAACAGATTACAAACCCATGTTGGATTTTGCCAAAGACAATCAAATTCCTTGGGTAGCCACCAACATTCCTCGTCGTTTTGCATCGTTGCTTTTTAAAAAAGGAATCCAAGCGCTTGATTCATTATCCAAAGAAGAAAAAATGTGGATGTGTCCGCTACCTTTTCCCATTGATACGACTCTTTCGCAATATGCCGCATTGACAGATAGTGAAATGCACATGGGGCCGAATTTTGTTCGTGCTCAAGCGATCAAAGATGCAACGATGGCTTATTTTATCTGGAAAAATTACCAAGCGGGAAAAATTTTTTATCATTTGAATGGATCCTATCATTCTGATTTTTATCAAGGAATACTTTGGTATTTAAATCAGTACAGTAAAATCCCGATGGATCAAATGATGACAATCTCGACGGTAACTCAATCCGATATTTCTAAGTTGGAAGAAGAATATAAAGGGAAAGCAGATTTTATCATTTGTGTACCAGAAAACATGACACGAACTCACCGATAATTGAATGAAAATAGTTGTTTGATTGAAACGAGATTTACAATCCGTAAAGTAACATACCAACGGTGAAATAGATAAACAACCCAAGGACATCATTTAGTGTAGTAACGAAAGGTCCGGTTGCCAAAGCAGGATCAATTTTGTAACGATTCAAAATCAAGGGAATCATTGATCCCATAACTGCAGCGAAAATAATTACAACAAAAAGGGCAACACTTACTGTAATTGCAAGCGTTTGATTTTCAAATAATGTAGCAATTCCAAAAATGAGCGTGGAACAAATTAATCCATTCAGTAATCCAACCAATGTTTCTTTCAATAATTTCGATGCAATGGTATCAAATTGTCCCCCTTTTGCCAAAGACTGAACTACAATAGCAGATGATTGTACACCCACGTTTCCACCCATCGCAGTGATAAGCGGAATGAAAAAAGCCAAAGCAGGAATTTGACTTATACTTCCTTCATAGGTCGAAATAACTTGTGCACCCAAAATTCCACCCAACATCCCAATGATTAACCAAGGCAATCGTGCACGTGAAATTCGCCATACACTTGCCGTAGATTCCACTTTTTCGGAGATACCCGATGCCATTTGAAAATCGCGATCAGCTTCTTCCTTAATAAAATCAACGACGTCATCAATTGTAATTCGACCCACTAATTTGTTTTGAAAATCAACTACAGGAATAGAAACCAAGTCGTATTTTTCCATCACACGAGCCACTTCTTCACTTGAATCGGTTGTTTTTACAGAAATGATATTCTTACTTTGATATAGATCGACAATGAGCGTTTTGGGTTTAGCAAATAACAGTCGTTTTAATGAAAGAAAACCAACAAGTTTGTTACTTGCATCAACGACGTAAATGGTGTACACTTTTTCAACATCTTCGGCTTGTCTACGCAACTCGACCAAACATCGATCAACGGGCCATTCGAGATGCGCTTGCATAAACTCCTTTTGCATCAAACCTCCCGCCGTGTCTTCGTCGTAGTTCAAGAGATCAACAATGTCTTCAGCGGCATCATCGTCTTCCATTTGGGATATTACTTCCTGAATTTCTTTGTCGGAAAGTTCTCCTAAAATGTCTGCTGCATCATCGGAATCTAAGTTTTCAAGCTGTTCAGCTATTTCTTTGGAGGAAAGTGATTTCAAGAAGCGATCTCGCACTTCTTCATCCAATTCCATCAATACATCGGCTTGAAGGTCTTCATCCAATCGATAGTATACAAACTTGGCTTGGTCGGAATTCAGTTTATCCAGAATTTCAGCAATATCCGCAAAGTGAAGACCAACAACTTGTTCGTCAATCCATTGCGTGTCTTGCTCGGCAATTGCTCGGCGCAAATGTTCTATAAATTCTTTCGTTAACTCAAAACGCATGGTACAAAGATAATCAATGACTTGGTAACGAATCGTCTTAAAGACCCAATTTTGGTCAAGTTTTCCCTAGATTAACACTTTTCGTTCAATTTCTAGTTGCGTGTGATTAGAATTCGAAAATGTTTGTACATTTAAAACATGAATCGCTTGCAAAATAAATGGATGCTTTGGATTGGACTAGTTATATTGTCCTTAGCTAGTTGTACTCCCAAATCTACAGAAAAAAAGAAGTCGAGCGATTTGGCATTTAGTCGTCAATGGTTAAATCCATTGGTCATAAACGAAGCATTTGAAAATGACCTTACATTTCCCATTTGGTTCGATGATTCGTTGGTTCGGTCTGCTGGAATTAAAAAGATTACGCAACGAATTTACGGGAGTTTTGATGAGAAAGTGGTCGATTCAAGTTTGATTCACAAAACATTTCCAGTTGAAAAAAGAGAATTTTACTTTGACCCAAATGGGCTGGTAGATCGTTTGGTGATTTATTCTTTCTACGACGATCGAGAAGTGGCAAGGATCAGTTATGTTTTTCAGGGAAATATGGATAAAAACGGGTATCGAAAAGCAGTTCGTTTGCAGCATTATCAAATTGCTCGAGAAGACGAAGTGATTTATTTTCCTGATTACAACGATCGTTCTCATACGTATCGGGTTTATGAGCCTGTTTCGTGGAATTACAAAAAGCAAAGTTACCAAGAGCAAAATACGAAGAATAAAATCCACGTGTTTCGAAACAGCAAACATTGGAATGTGTTATCGGTAGATTCCATTGCAAAACCAGCCTCAACGGATTGGATCATCTGGGGAAATCCCAAAAAACCACACAAGCGCTACCATGTTCAAAATACCGTTTTAGAATCAGAAGTGTATCGCTATCAATATTGGCCTAGTGGCTTACTAAAAAACAGAACAATTACCGATTATCATTTCAAAAATCAACGAACGTTTCAGTTTGATGAATCTGCTAGATGGATTGGATATATTGATAGTACATTTTCCAATGAAATTTACATTCAACATACATTTCATCGTTTTCAATTAGATCAGCAAAAAAGACCGAATGAAATAAGACATTATCGTAACGTTCGAAATAAAGATGTATTATTGTATTTGGAAACTTTCCGCTATCATACGGAATTGCCAATTTTTAATGAAAAATAATGTTTATTAATCCTACTAACATGAGTAGAAAATTATCCTCTTGGTTGCTTGTCAGTTTTTGTATGCTTTCATCAATCTCCCTTTTTGCCCAAACTTCTACGCCAAAAAAAGTCGAAATTAATGGGAAAAGTTACTTCGTATATCCCTACGGAAGAAAGGTAAACATGTCTAACGCGTTTCGAAATGCGGTTTTGTTTTTCTCGGATGAAGAGTTAATAAGCATTGTGAAAAGAGAAACGCCTAAAATTTCGGATGATGAAATGCAAGAAACGTTGGATAATTTTCATAATTACATCAATGAAATGAAGCGCAATAATCCCAAGCGTTATCAAGATTTGAAAGAAATGACCGAAGTGCTCAAATCCAAATCAGATTATTTTGTGAATTCGAATGCGGAGTTTGACAACGATATTGTTCCTTCGCTGGATAAACTTCCGGATGGTCAATACATTCAATATTATGAGAATTATTTTGTTTTTGACTCGAAAGGAAAAATGACTTTCAATGATGAAAAAGTAGCAGGTTATTTCACTTTGAAAAACAACAATTTAAATGGTTCGGCTCTTTGGTTAAATATTCATGGAGACTCTCTAAAATTTGGATCATTTGTGAACGGTCAGAAAAATGGTATATGGATTGTTCGAAATCTTCAAGCCAATTCAGTTGTTTTGAATAAAAAACAAGCACAAAAACTCATCGAATCTCCGTTGAGTTTTTCGGAAGAATTAGTGACTTATGAAAATGGGATAAAACAAGGATTTTATCAATACAAAAAGAATAATGTCATTCTTGAAAAAGGTTATTTTAAAGATGCAAAACCAAGTGGTGAATGGTGGACGTACTCAACCAAAAGTAAATGGGAAAATGGCGAACGAAAAGATACTTTTTTCCTGAAAAATCATTTTACGTATGCGGATTTAAGCAAACAAAAAGTGACTAAAAAGCCTATGGTTCGCGTTTATTTACTGGATGATGATTTGCCAACACAGGATTTTAGTTTTCCTTCATCCAATCTACCTCGCTTTGATTTTACGAGTTTCTATAAAGTCAACTTGGCTGAAGAAGATGAGGAAGGATTGGAACTACCAGAAGAAAAAAATGGGAATTTTGATTATTCTTCCGGCGAGGACGAATTTATGGATTATGAAGAAGACTACTACGAATTAGATGGTTACAATGAATACAGTAGAGCATATACCTTTGATGGAAAAGAATATTCTCATGCACAAATAATTGATAGTGTCGGTTATAAAAATTTGTTTACGGATGTATACGAAGAGTATTACGACAATGGAAACCTGAAATTCCGTTATGTATTTAAAGATGGTGATCTCATTGCGGAAGACACGGTGTTTTGGTCAAATAAAAAACCAGCAAACGTGATCGTTTGGAAAGAGCGTGAACAAGAATTTGATGAGTTTCATTACGATATGAAAGGTAAGTTATATGGACATGCTACCTATGATCATATCGGTCAATTTAAAGAGTGGATTATTGATCCAACGAAAAAGCAAGAATTTGTCGACATTGCAGGAGAAAAAGCCCTGAAATTTGTAGAAAGTTTCGATGAAATAGGTGATTACGATTATTTTGAATTGGATTACTTAGATAGTTTGGAGTATCCGCTTAATAATAAAATTACATTCTACAAAGAATGGTATCCGAACAAAGCGGTAAATAACGTTAACACGTACGATCCGTCAGACAAAACGATTCAATCATACGTGATGTCGATTGCAGGGGATACAATTTACAAACGATTGATTTCTTATTCGTTTGATTTTGAAAATTATAGCTTTGTTTCTGAAAATATCTATGGTATTTTTAATCGCAAACGTACAGGAAATGCATTGTATCACAACTATTACAAAGATCCATCGAAAGTAACGATTGAAGATACTTTTCCTCAAGCTCGTCTTGTAGAATACAGAAGAAATTACCAAGAAACGTTCGAAGACGAATACTTGGTTAATGGTATGCCATTCAATGGAAAATGTGTGGTTTCATTTGGTCAAAAGAAAAATGAATATAAAATTTCTGATAAACTGTTAACTGTTAAAATCAACACCAATTACGAATTCCAAAAAGCATGGAAAAAAGATTTGTTGGCTTATTGGAAAACAGGAAAATCCAAATATGCTGAAATGAATAAATTCATGGAAGTATCTTATGAAATGTCTGACTTTGTATACGATATGTTACCTTTTATCTCTGATTTAACTTTTTCTTCAAATGATGAGTATGATTACATGCCTGAAGAATTCATGATGAACATGAAAGTTACAGGTTCTTTCCAAAATGGAAAACCTAATGGGGTTTGGCGCTTGTTTAATGGAAAAGATTTGATGGTAGAATGTACTTATTTGAATGGAGAATTACAGGGTGATTTCAAATCTTGGGATATTGCATATCCGATTTCTAATGAGTCGAAAGAAATGTACATGGAAGAAGATCCACTTGTTCAATATCAGTCGTTTCCAAAGAAAAAAACGTACTTCTTAACTCAAAAAGCAACATACAACAAAGGAATTGCTCAAGGAAAAATGACCACATATGATTGGCAACAAAATATTATTTCAGAAAGCACCTATTTAAATGGCGTGTTACATGGTCCTTCATTTGAACGAAATCCATTGATTTATTCCAAGTCGAATTATGAAATGGGCGAATTGGATGGGATTGTAAACACTTACTTGACTGTTCCTGGTAAAGACAGTATTTTACTGTATGATTTGAATTTTCAAAACGGCTTGCTTCAAGGGGAATCAAAGTCTTACCATGCTAACGGGAAATTATCGAAAAAAGGCTTTTTCTTAAATGGTCAGCCTATTGATGATTACGAAGGGTACGATACACTTGGATTCAAATATCACTATGTGAAATTCAAATATTCATTCCCAATTGAAGAAAAGATTTATGAATTAAATGAATTGAGCGTTCGCTATCAATTTGACTGGAAAGATTCAATTTATTTCCGACCAACAGATTTAACGGAATCAACAAGTATCGATGATTTACTGTATGATTTAGGTCTTCTTGGCGATTATTACGACCAACCATATTACGGAAGACAAAGTTTAGTACCAAAAGGTCGAATCAAGTATCACATGACGAAATATTTCCCGAATGATACCATTGCACGCGATGGAGATATCAAGAAAAACCGCAAAATTGGTCATTGGTATTTCAATTCGTATGAAGGGGAACGCTTGTATGAAGTGGATTATTTTGATACAATCTTGAAAGTCAATGACTCCATAAAATTCAAATCAAAAGGGATTTTATTTGATTACGATGCAAAAGGGAAATTACTTTCAAAAAGCTACATCATTGAGCGTTTCGAAAAATACGATTGTTCGCATACAGATCATTACGAAATTCGACAATATTACACCATTTGGGAAGCACATGATTCATTAAAACGAATGAATGGGTATGTGAAAAATTACTACGATAATGGTACGCTTCAAAATGAAGGAATGATGAAAAATGGTCTTCCAACTGGCGTTTGGAAATTTTATGACCCGAACGGTAAACTCAATCAAGTTGGGGAGTATGTCATGGGTAAACGAAATGGACGTTGGTTGCACGGAGATCTTTCCAAAACTAAGTATTTGGGCGATATATGCATGAATCCAAACTTACCTGATTTGGAGGAACGCATGGAGACACAAGAAAAAATGTTGGATATTTACATTCGTTATTTCAAATTGGGGAAAGTGCTTAATTCGGAATACTATGATTTAAATTTGAATAAATACGAGGAAGATGGCCCACCTCAACAGCTAGAATCAGAAGAATAACAATAAATTTAACATATGAATGGGGTGAATCGAATTTTCGAACACCCCATTTTTTGTTGAATTACCTCCGTAAATAATGTGTAATTTTGCCAAAAATGAATAGTCATGATTGAACTAGCAAAAAAATATGTAGCAGACAGTCACATCGTGTTCTTGGTTGGAAAGAAATTTCAAGCACCAGAAGGCGTTTCTACAATGGTGACTGACTATGCTAAAAAATTTATCAAAGGAGATGAGGAAACAGATTTTCTAAAGTTGGGAGATCAGTTCGTCTTTTTTGTGAAATCAAATGAAAACCTAGAAAAATTACGAGTAGCAGGTCACGGAGTTCGTTCCCGATTACCTCGCTTGGCTAAAGCGGTTTTTATTTCAGGGTCTAACGAAGAACAAATGTTGGCTTTGACAGAAGGTTTTGCATTGTCAAATTATCAGTTTTTGAAATACTTCAAAGATGCTGACAAAAAGAAATACGCCTTAGAAAGCATTTTGGTAGTGAGCGAAGAGGTTTCTAAAAAAGCGGTTTCCAAATTGAATAATACTTTGAAAGCAGTTTTCTGGGCACGAAATATGGTCAATGAACCAGTGTCATATTTGACTGCAACACAACTTTCAAAAGAAATTGGTTTACTTGGTGAAGAAGCTGGTCTTTCCGTTCAAGTGCTTGAAAAAGCGAAAATTGAAGCACTAAAGATGGGAGGTTTGTTGGCTGTTAACAAAGGTTCTGTTGAGCCACCCACTTTTACAATTTTGGAATACAAACCCAAAAAAGTAAAAAATAAAAAACCCATTGTCCTTGTAGGGAAAGGTGTGGTTTATGATACAGGCGGTTTGAGTTTAAAGCCAACTGCTGGATCCATGGATCTAATGAAAAGCGACATGGCTGGAGCAGCTTGTATGGCAGCAACCATTTATGGTGCCGCTTTGAATCAATTGGATGTTCATTTGATTGGTTTAATTCCAGCAACGGATAATCGTCCTGGCTTGAATGCCTATGCTCCTGGTGATGTCGTTACGATGTATGACGGAACTACCGTGGAGGTGTTGAATACAGATGCTGAAGGGCGAATGATTTTGGCGGATGCTTTATCGTATTCAAATAAATTGGAGCCAGAATTAGTCATTGATGCTGCTACATTAACAGGTGCTGCTGTGGTTGCTATTGGAACAAAAGCTTCTTGCTTGATGGGGAATGCAAAACAAAAAGTATTGGATCAATTAATCGCTTCAGGAAATGAAGTGCACGAGCGTTTGGTTCAATTGCCTTTTTGGGATGAATACCTAGACGAAATGAAATCCAGCATTGCTGATTTGAAAAACATTGGTGGTAGATATGCTGGTATGATCACTGCAGGAAAATTCTTGGAGCATTTTGTGAAATCACCTTACGTCCATTTAGACATCGCTGGACCATCGTTTTTGGAAAGTCCACAAGATTACAAAGGAAAAGGCGGAACGGGAGTAGGTGTTCGTTTATTGTTACATTATTTGGAAAATTACAAGTAAATCATGGAAGGAGAAAAAGCACCAATCCGCGTAGGAATTACGATTGGAGACGTCAATGGAATCGGACCCGAAGTGATTATTAAAGCATTGAAAGACAATCGAATTTTACAAGATTGTACACCCGTTATTTATGGGTCAACTCGAACCATGTCGTATCACAAAAAAGCAATCCGAGACAATGAATTTGTGTATCAGTCTTGCAAAAGTGCTGATGAAGCTGCGCCCAGAAAAATCAATATTGTAAATATCTGGAACGATGAAATTAAATTTGATTTGGGGCAAGTAAGTGAAATTGGAGGGAAATATGCATTTCTTTCTTTAGAAAAAGCAACACAAGATCTAGCATCCAATAAAATTGATGTATTGGTCACAGCTCCAATTTCCAAAGAAGCGATTCAAAAAGCAGGGTTTCAATTTCCAGGACATACAGAATATTTGGCTCATTTGTCAGGCATGGACGAAGCTTTGATGATGATGGTGGGACCGAATTTACGCGTCGCATTAGTGACAAGTCACATTGCGTTGAAAGACATTCCCCAAGCACTTACACGAGAAAAAGTGTTGCAAAAAATCAAAGCTATGGAAGCAAGCTTGAAAAAAGATTTTGGTGTAATTAAACCTAAAATTGCGGTTTTCGGCTTAAATCCACATGCAGGTGAAAACGGAAAAATGGGAACAGAGGAAGCTGAAATTATTATTCCAGCAATCAATCAAGCACAAAATGAAGATATTTTAGCTTTTGGTCCTTATCCGGCGGATGGTTTTTTTGGTTCGTCTGCTATGAAACAATTTGATGGAATTTTAGCGATGTACCACGATCAAGGTTTGACGGCTTTTAAAGCCTTAGCTTTTGATGATGGAGTGAATTATACTGCCGGTTTACCTGTAGTTCGAACTTCACCAGATCACGGAACAGCTTTTGATATTGTTGGGCAAAATAAGGCTTCTGGTCAGTCTATGCGAAGTGCGATATATCTGGCAATGGATATTTATCGCACGAGACAATTTATCAAAGAGATTCATGCCAATCCTTTGCAGGAACAAAAGCAAGATACCAAAAGAAAAGGGAGAAGAGAAGAGTAATTTTGTTCTTTTTTGGGTGAAAACACAAGGTAAAACAGGTAAAATAAAAATATCAAGTAATTTTTAAACGGTTTATTAACAATCTTGATTTAATTTTGTTACCTTTGCCGTCCTAAATTTGAGCTGTGAAAAATACAGAGAAAGATTTCATTATACCATTTATTGGTTTGAAACTCGGAGTTCACACCTTTGAATTTGAGATTGAAGATACGTTCTTTGAAGAGTTGGAGTACAGTTTAATTCATGCAGGAAAGCTAAAAGCAACCCTTGAATTGGAAAAAAAAGAAACCATGATGATTGCACACTTTCAAGTAGCAGGATCGGTTTCAACAGATTGTGATCGTTGTAATTCACCCATGGATTTGAATCTTAAAGGTGAGTTTACATTGATTTACAAGTTTGGTTTGGAAGAATCGGACGATGAAAATTTAGTTGTTCTACATCCCGATGAATACGAATTAAACGTAAAAGATCCAATTTATGAATTGATGACTATTTCCCTTCCTCCTCGAAAAATTCACCCAGTAGGTGAGTGTGACGAGGAAATGTGGAACTTACTCCAAACATATACTTTGAACGCAGGAGTGGATGATGAAGACGACTTGGATGACGAAGACTGGGACGACGAAGATTGGGATGATGAAGATGATCTCGATGACGAAGACTGGGATGACGAAGATGAAGACGACGATGATCCAATCGACCCGAAATGGGCTGCGTTAAAGCAATTAACTGCTAAAGGCAGTGATAAAGTGAATTAATGATTATATAAATAAAGTAAAATGGCACATCCAAAGAGAAGAACTTCTACAACAAGAAGAGACAAAAGAAGAACGCATTTTAAGGCGGTTGCTGATAATATTGCGATCTGTCCAACAACTGGTCAGCCACATTTGTTTCACCATGCTCATTGGCATGAAGGAAAACTTTACTACAAAGGTAAAGTAGTAGCTGAAAAAGAAGTAGCTATCTAAGCTACCCCATCAAATTTCTTCCTGATGAAGATAGGAATAGATGTTTTAGGCGGTGATTTTGCTCCGGGAGCTAATATTTCTGGGGCAATTTTAGCTAAAAAAGAACTTCCTCAGGATGCGGAACTTGTACTCATTGGCGACCAAGAGCAAATCTTGAGTGGCCTTTCTGAGTTTGGTGGCAGCCCAGAGGATTTTACTATCGTACATGCACCTGATGTAATCACCATGCACGATCATCCTACACGTGCCATCCCTCAAAAACCGAACAGTAGTATTGCTGTTGGTTTTGATTTGTTGGCCAATAAAGAAATTCACGCCTTCGCAAGCACTGGAAATACAGGCGCTATGTTAGTTGGTGCAATTTACAAAGTCAATACCATTCCGGGTATTATTCGCCCATGTATTACATCTGTTTTACCAACGATTGACGGTGGGAACTCCATCCTTTTAGATGTTGGGTCAAATGCTGATTGCAAAGCTGATGTATTGTATCAATTTGCTATTTTAGGTTCTTTGTATGCTAAAAATGTATATGGAATTGAAAATCCTAAAATTGGCTTGCTTAATATCGGTGAAGAAGAGACGAAAGGGAACCTTCTGACAATCGCTACACACAAATTATTGGCTGAATCAGATGATGTCAATTTTGTTGGAAACGTGGAAGGGAGAGATTTGTTCTCAGGAATTGCAGATGTGATTGTTTGTGACGGATTTACGGGTAATGTAGTTCTCAAAGAAGCGGAAGGGATTTATACTTTGATGCGAAAAAGAGGAATTAGAGATGCCTATTTTGATCGATTTAATTATGAAAATTACGGCGGAACTCCTATTTTGGGCGTGAAAGGAAATGTCATAATTGGTCACGGAATTTCCAACGATAAAGCAGTCAAAAACATGATTATTCATGCGTATGATGTTGCTAAATCAGGTTTGGCTACAAAAGTTAACGAAGCATTTAATTAAAAATATGAGTAAAATTACAGCAGCTATAACAGGTGTTCAAGGTTACCTTCCTGAAACGGTAGTAACCAACCATGATTTAGCGAAAATTGTAGATACATCGGATGAGTGGATTTTAAGTAGAACAGGAATCTCCGAAAGAAGAATTTTGAAAGAAGGTGCTTCTTCCGATATGGCTGCAGCAGCTGTAAAAGCTTTGTTGGAGAAAAAAGGGATCGATCCGCTAGAAATTGAGCTTGTAATTGTTGCAACTGTTACTGCAGATTATCCTTTCCCATCAACAGCAAATGTTGCTTGTGACAAAGCTGGTTTAACAAATGCATGGGGTTTTGATATCAATGCTGCTTGTTCGGGATTTATTTACGCTTTGCAAACGGGTTCTAAGTTTATTGAATCAGGTACACACAAAAAAGTTATTGTTGTAGGTGTTGACATGATGAGTTCTATTCTAGATTACCAAGATCGTACAACATGTGTGATTTTTGGTGATGGTTGTGGAGCAGTTCTATTAGAACCAAATACGGAAGGATACGGAATTCAAGATGCAATTTTGCGTAGTGATGGTTCTGGTAGAAAATACTTGATCCAACCTGCTGGAGGTTCTGCAATGCCACCTTCAATTCAAACAGTGGAAGAACGTTTGCATTTTGTTAAGCAAGAAGGAAAAACGGTTTTCAAGTTTGCTGTAACAAACATGGCAGAAGTTTCGGCTGAAATCATGGAGAAAAACAACTTGAAAAGCGAGGATGTAGATTGGTTAGTACCTCACCAAGCAAATCTACGTATCATTGATGCTACGGCAGAACGTATGGGCTTGCCGAAAGAAAAGGTAATGATAAATATTCAAAAATATGGGAATACTACCGCAGGAACATTACCTTTGTGTTTGTGGGACTGGGAAAACCAATTGAAAAAAGGAGATAATATTATTCTTTCTGCTTTTGGTGGTGGATTCACATGGGGAGCTGTTTACCTCAAATGGGCGTATGACGGTTCCGAAAATAATTAACGAAAAAAACAAAAACTCAGAACTTATGAATTTAAGCGAGATTCAAGATTTGATCAAATTCGTTTCTAAATCAGGCGTAAGCGAAGTAGAAATCGAAAAGAAAGACTTTAAGATCATCATTAAGTCAGAAGCGAAAAAAGGAACAGACCAGCCAATCATTGTACAAGCTGCTGCTCCTCAAGTTATGCAAGCTGCCCCAGTTGCTGCTATTCCTGCTGCTCCTGCTCCAGTTGCTGCTACTCCTGCTGCTACTGCTGCCGAAGCGAATGATGATTCAAAATACATTACGGTAAAATCTCCAATGATTGGTACTTTCTACCGTTCTTCGTCTCCAGACAAAGATCCATTTGTACAAGTAGGTGATTCTATTCAAAAAGGAAGTCCAGTTTGTATCATTGAAGCAATGAAGTTATTCAATGAAATCGAATCAGAGGTTTCTGGTAAAATCGTGAAAGTATTAGTTGATGATGCTTCTCCAGTTGAATACGATCAACCTTTGTTCTTGGTAGATCCAGCTTAATCGGATTCAGAAAACAGATATTACCAGGCAGAATAACGCATTCTTGCCTGGCTTTTTGTATTAAATAAGAAGAATATGTTTAAAAAAATACTGATTGCCAATCGTGGCGAAATTGCACTTCGTGTGATTCGTACCTGTAAGGAAATGGGTATCAAAACCGTTGCCGTTTATTCAACTGCTGATAAAGACAGTCTTCCTGTTCGTTTTGCAGATGAAGCTGTTTGTATCGGACCAGCTGTAAGTGCTAAATCGTACTTATCTATTCCTAATATTATTGCAGCTGCTGAAATCACAAATGCAGATGCAATTCACCCAGGATATGGTTTCCTGTCTGAAAATGCGAAGTTTTCAAAAATTTGCCAAGAACATGGCATTAAATTTATTGGTGCTTTGCCAGAACAAATTGAAAACATGGGGGATAAAGCAACTGCTAAATCTACAATGATTGCTGCTGGTGTACCATGTATTCCAGGATCAGAAGGATTGTTGAAAGACTTGGATGATGCTCGTGAACAAGCGAAGCAAATCGTTTACCCGGTTATCATGAAAGCAACAGCTGGTGGTGGTGGTAAAGGAATGCGTATCGTTTGGAAAGAAGAAGACCTAGAAAATGCATGGAATTCCGCTCGTCAAGAAGCTGCAGCTGCCTTTGGCAATGATGGTATTTACATGGAAAAATACATCGAAGAACCACGTCATATCGAAATTCAAATTGCTGGGGATCAGTATGGAAATGCCTGCCATTTATCTGAACGTGACTGTTCGATTCAACGTCGTCACCAAAAATTAGTAGAGGAAACTCCTTCTCCATTTATGACGGAAGAATTGCGCGAATTGATGGGGCAAGCTGCTATCAAAGCTACGAAAGCAGTAAATTACGAAGGTGTTGGTACAGTTGAATTCCTTGTTGACAAACACCGTAATTTCTATTTCATGGAGATGAATACACGTATTCAGGTAGAACATACCATTACGGAAGAGGTAATCAATTTTGACTTAATCAAAGAACAAATCAAAATTGCTGCGGGTGAAAAAATCTCTGGAAATAATTACTACCCGCAAATGCATGCGATCCAATGCCGTATCAACGCGGAAGATCCGTATGCTGATTTCAGACCGTCGCCAGGGAAAATTACTACGTATCATTGCCCAGGAGGACATGGTGTTCGTATAGATACACATGCTTATGCTGGATACACGATTCCACCAAATTACGATTCCATGATTTCAAAATTAATTGTTGTTGCTCAAACACGTGAAGAAGCAATTTTGAAAATGAAACGCGCGTTGGATGAATACATCATTGAAGGAATTAAAACGACAATTCCTTTCCACCAAAAACTGATGGATGATCCGGATTTCCGTTCGGGAAATTTCACCACGAAGTTTATGGAAACGTTTGAATTCTAATAAAACGAAAATAGATTTTAAAGCTCCTAGAAATGGGAGCTTTTTATTTTTTATCTGATTCCAAATGTAACAAAGCTTCCAATGCAAAACTAGCTAGCCAATGTTCACCCATGTAATCTCCGTCAACTATTTTGGGAAGTGAAAAATCAAGATGCTCCTGTGCTATTTGATCCAAATGCTTGAGTTTGGGTGAAGATTTTGCAAGATTAGACAAACACCAAGCACGACTAAAATTAAGACCATCTAGATGAACTAATTTTCCATCCGTACGATCCAGAACTTGTCCAGGTTGAAGTTTATACTTTGTGTCAAATAATTCAGGTAAGAACTGCTTTAACCACGTTTCAAATTCTTTTTGTGGCATTATTCGACGCATCAAGTCTGCTTCTTCCAAACCAGGTGATAAGAAATCATACCCACTTGGTTCAAAACGCAAGGTGTAGTTTTTGTCGTTTTGATAAAAATCTCTCGCTCGTTTTTCGATACTTATTTGTAAAGACATTTTTTTAGCATGTACAGCGTAATCGTATGCGAAACACAACCCAAATGCTAGATTGATATGATCCCCTGAGCGAATAGGATACACCAATTTAGGTAGAAATTTTTCTAGTTTCAAAACCAATGTATCGGTGTAAGGCTGTAAAATTTTTGCCCATTTTTTAGCGTCCGGATCTGACCAAGTGTCCAATTCTTGTTGCATTTTCATGAACCATGCCCAACCATAAGTTCGCTCAAATGATTCATTGTATTTCGTTTGGAAAAAAGCCAATTCTTGACGGACTTTTTCTTCTGTAAACACGCGATCAAAATAGGCGAATATTTCCTTTTTCTGAACAATCGTTGGATTTGTTTTTAGTAATTTAATCATTAACCAATGTCCATGAACCGAACTATGCCAATCAAAACAACCATAAAAGATGGGGTGTAAATCTTGAGGACTCTTTAGTTCATCATTGCCATTTAGTACTTGTCCAAGTTTGTTGGGATACTCTTTTTCCACACATTTCCATGGAAGTTGAATGAGTTTCTGAGCCAAAGAGTCGCTAATTTGACTGTAGCTTGATCTAGGTATTACAAGCGCAACCACGAAAACAAACCGAATCAGCATACTAGAAAAGTGTTTAATCAATCAGTCCGAACTGAGTGAAGTGGTGTGACAAATGCTTGGAGTTGAGTCTTTTCCATTGATCGAAGTTTAACGGACCATAGAATGGATGTACATGTGTAAGATCCGAATTTGATTCGTATAATTCTTCAAAAGTTAAAAAAGCATCCACAAATTCATCCACAGCCAATTCAAGTTCTTCGTGTCGAAGTTGCATTTCAGGTGTTGCAAAGGGTACTTGAATTTCTTGTGCCATTGGTTTATCTGAATCCAAAAAAGCAAGCATACGGGGTAATTTTTCCACATCAATCACTAGTTCCTGAGGGTTTTCACCTGTAGCAATACGAATTGTATCTGTTAAATGTTCCACCATTCGTTGTGCCGACATTTTTCCCCATTTGGGTTGCGTATTTGCATCTAATCGATTCAAGTAGGAAAGTATTGTTTCTAAATCCGTTTCAATAAACATGGTTGTAATTTTTTCCTACCAAGATAGGAAGACTTTTTGAAATCACTTCTACATTTAATTCTTTTCTCACATCAAAAGGTTCGCCGTCATAATGTGCGAGTGGTTCTTCCAAAAAAATGCGTGCTTTTTCGATCGGATAATAACTCATGTAAGGCGACAAATGTGACTTTTTTCTAAAAAAAAGATACACCAAGCGGAGCACATGCCAGTAAGGGAAAGGTTTCAATAAAACCAATTCAATTTTTCCGTCTGCCAAATGAGATTTTGGGGAAACTGTGAACCCGTTCCCAAATTCGGATGAATTGGCTAAGGTGCAAAGAAGTAATTTTTCTTCAACAATCGATCCATCAGTAAATTGTATCCGAATGGAATTGGATTTGTAAGAAAAAAATTCGCGCATCACTAATTTGGTATAACTCCAAAATCCGCGTGCATGATATTGATCAAAACGTTTAGCAATCAAAGCATCAAATCCATAACCTCCAATGCCTAAAAAGGGTTTGTCATTCACTAAAACGGTATCCATGACTGCCGTGTTTAATTCGTTGATACATAAAATTGCCTCGATTGGGTCTAAAGGAATGCGCAAATGACGAGCTAAACCATTTCCAGAACCCATCGGAATAATCGCTAGATGCGTCTTAGTTCCTGTCAATGCAGTTCCAACTTCGTGAACAGATCCGTCGCCACCAACAGCACAAACAATGTCGAACCCTTCACGAGCAGAAATGGCCGCAATTTTTTTGGCATGCTTTCTGTACTCCGTAATGGCAATATCATACGAAAATTTTGAGTGGTCGAGGTATTCCTCGATTAGATTCGGCAATTGAGATTTTTGCACGACACCCGAAATTGGATTAATGATAAAGCGAATTCGTTTCTTCATTCAACGGTTGTTTGATTCAAAATCAAATCCCGGTTGTATCTTTGAATCAAGGCTTTAACCCTTTTTTCAAGTTGTGCTTTCTCCTTCGGAAAATACGAAATGGAGTCCGGTGTATCTTGTTTTTGAACCAAAATATTGTACAAATTTCGTGCCTTTTCATTCGAAAATGTGAGCATGTATTGCTTGTACATGTAATGATAGGTTCCTTCTAAGTAAGTAATCGCTTCAGGGGCTTGACGTTGGAAGTATGATTGACCAAATGCATAATAGTTAGTTTTTACATTTAACAAGTCCAAAAGCGTCGGATAGATATCCAATTGCTGGAAAATTTCTTTTTCTTTTTTCGGTTTTATTTTTCCACTTGGATCAAAAATGACAATGGGTATTTTATACATTTCTGTTCGTTGTCCATACAAGCTATTGGTTGTTGCCGAAGTGTGATCTGCACAAATAACAAAAATGGTGTTTGAATACCAGCTTTGGGTTTTCGCTTTATCAAAAAACTTTTTTAAACTATAATCTCCATAATGGATCGACTCACAAATTGGTTGTGGACCTTTACGCAGTTTCCCTCGCATGTGTGGTGGAATGTAGTAGGGATGATGTGATGATATCGTAAATAGCGAAGCAAAAAAGGGTTGCTGGAATGAACTCAGCTTTTCTGCTACCCACGGATTAAAATATTCATCTAAAATTCCCCATGTACCATCAAAATGAGCATCGTTCCCGTATTCTTTTCTGCCATAATACGCATCGAATCCAGCTTGTGCAGCAAAACCATCAAATTTCATCGATCCATTTGTTGCTCCATGGAAAAAGGCGGAAGTATACCCTTCTTTTTTTAAAACTTGAGGCAAAGACATAATTTGATTATTGCCATAAGGCGAAGAAATGTATGGATTATCCATTAATGATGGAATGGAAGAAATAATCGAAGGCATTGCTTCAATGGATTTTTTCCCGTTTGAAATCCCATTTTCGAAGTACAAACTGTGATCTATCAAAGAATCTAAAAAGGGCGTAAATGATTTTTTTGCACCAGCTGCGCCAACCCATTCGTTTCCAAAGCTTTCTAAAATTAAAACGACAACATTGGTTTTTGCCGGAAGTACATGTAGTGGTTTTGATTTTCGAATTGGATTAAACCATTTTAATTCATCTGTTTTAGAGAAGTATTTTTTTTCTTCTAGGTATGTTTTATTAAACGATTTAATCATCGTAAACGGTGTGTTTAAAACAAGTGCACTATTTTCAACTCGAGTAAACTGAGATGCATCAATCGGACTTATGGGCTTCAAGCCAATGCCACCTCTCCCTAAAACAATAAAAAGAAATATGCCGACAACAAAAACCAACGAATTTTGAATGTACCAATTGGAAGTGTATTTTTCGGGTGGGAGTGGAGATGGAATCCGTTTGATCAGGAATCTCAACAGAATGAGTAATACAACTAAAATCAACAATAAAAACCAAAAGTCTCGAAAAAAAGAACCAATCTGTTGCATGAAATCATTTCCAGCACTTAGCATAGAAAATAAATCCATAGTGGATCGCTTGCTGGTGTAGCTGAAATAGACAATGTCCATCAAATTCATCGCTAGTAACAAGATACTCAACACATAAACCCAAGTTCGTAACATCCATTGGTATTTTTTATGAAATACAAACGGAAACGGAATTAAGGATAAAGCAATGAATGGTAATCCATAAAGGGAAATTGAAATAAGATCAAAAAAAATCCCAGTTAACCAATCTTGCAAACCAACTTGCGGGAAGCTCGATTGATTAAAAAAATAAAAAGCTAAACGACTGATTTGCATAAGCAAAAGAATCAAGCTCAAACGGAGAATAAGAACACGAATGGAGTTCAACCAATCTATTTTTAATTTCATGCTTCGCAAAGGTATAAATTCTCTTCTGTCTAAATTGCTAAATTGTTTTAAATCAATAATGCTTAACCTATTTAGTTTTTATTCGTCTAAACGATTTATTGGTTTTTTGTTGAATCTTGTTTGTCCAAGTTTCAAAAAAAATGCTATGTTTGTTAATGTTTTCAATCCAAACTGCTATGAAACTGGCGAAAAAAGAGCTATATATACTCACGTTATTTTTGGGGTTTATCGGAATTTCATTTGCTCAATCAGATTCCATTCCTCCTCAAGCGCAAGAATTATACAATCAAGGTGTTACTGCTTCTGAACAAAGTCAATGGGCGGATGCAGAACGATTTTATTCGGAAGCTATCGGACTTGCACCAACTTTCACAAAAGCTTTTCAAAATCGAGCTTTTACTTTGCTTGAACTGAAAAAGGAAACGGAAGCTAAAAAAGATTTCGAAAGTTGGATCCAACTTGATCCGCAAGCTCATGTGGCACATTTTGAGTTAGGAATTTTAGCTGAAAAATCGGGTCAACTTGCAGAGGCCGCACTTCAATATCAAAAAGCATTTGGTATCAAATCCGAAGCGAAATATGCCTATCAATTGGGTGTATGTCAATTCAATCAAAAAAAGTTCGAAGAGGCAGTTCAAGCATTTTCAACTTGTATAAAACAAGATGACAAACATGTTTTTGCGTTTCACGACCGAGGTAGTGCAAACCGTGAACTTGGTAAATTATCCGAAGCAATTAGTGATTACCAAAAAGCCACTGAACTCAATCCAAAATTTGCGCTTGGTTGGAATAATTTAGGAACGACCTATCGAAAAAAAGGCGATTTTAAATTAGCGGTACAAGCCTATCAAAAAGCGACACAGCTTGAATCAACAAATTATTTGTACTGGAATAATTTGGGTTTTGCTCAATCGGAAGGAAATGAATTGGACGCAGCTATTCAATCGTTTCAAAAAGTGATTCAATTGAAAGCAGATTATTCGTTTGCACATGCCAATTTAGGCGGTATTTTTATCAAACAACAGAAATACAAAGAAGCTGTGTTAGCTTGCGATAAAGCCATTCAATTGGATACTGAAAATGGTTCGGCTTGGTATAATAGAGGGGTGGCAAAAGAAATGCTTCGCGATGCAAAAGGAGCTTGTTCTGATTGGGAAAAAGCAGCTGAATTAGGTGTTGCAAATGCCCAAACGTATTTCCAAACTAGTGATTGTTCAAACCAATAAATAGAACATAAAATGAAAAATTGGTTATTCATACTCGGATTCGGTATTTCAAGCTTGACACAGGCGCAAAGCATTGATTTCACCAAAGAAAACTTCAAAGAACAAAAAGCAGAATTAAAAGAAGCGGTTCGGCAAATAGAAGCAGGCGATCAAATGTATTTTGCTATGCCGGCACCTCTCTATTCGCAAGCATTGCCTTTTTATGAACAAGCTCAAAAATTTAATTCCAATAATGCAGAGTTAAATTTTAAAATTGGAGTGTGTTACATTCACGGAAATTTCAAACACAAAGCTTTGGCTTATTTTGAAAAGGCGTTCAAATTAAAACCAGTTGTCGATTCGGATATCCACTACTATTTAGGAAAAGGAAATCAACTTCTTAGTAATTGGGACATTGCAATCAATCATTTTGAAACACATCTGAATTCCTTGAAAGTGGGAACCGATAACGATAAAATTGCACAAGCAAAAAAGCGCATTGAAGAATGTAAAAATGGAAAAATATTGATTCAAAAACCGGTGCGTGTTTGGATTGATAACATGGGTAAAATGATCAATTCGGAATTTCCTGAATACGGAATGATTATGAATGCTGATGCAACAGAAATCTACTTCACAAGTAGAAGACCAGCCAACGAAAAATCGGAAAAAGATGTTTTTTCAGATGGGTATTTTGAAGATATTTATACGGCAAAAAAAGTAGGTGGCGTTTGGACAAAAGCAACCAATTTGGGTGAACCAATCAATACGGATGGGCATGATGCAACCGTTGCATTGAATCCCGATGGCTCACGCATGTTGGTTTATATTGATGACAGTGGCGATGGAAATATTTATGAAAGTATTCGTAAAAATGGTGTTTGGTCAAAACCTAAAAAGTTGAATTCGGAAGTTTGTTCTAAATACCACGAATCCTCTGCTTGGTATTCTCCCGACAACAAACGCCTGTATTTTGTCAGTACACGTCCCATTCAAGGAAAAGATCCCAAAGACAAGGATATTTATAGTGCAACATGGAATGCGGACAAAGAAAAATGGGATCAAGTAACTCGTTTACCCGATCACATCAATACACCCTATAACGAAGATGGAATTTTCTTACATCCTGATGGGAAGACACTCTATTTTTCCTCTCAAGGACATAATTCCATGGGTGGGTATGACGTATTTTTTACTGTTTTACAAGAAGATGGAACTTGGTCTAAACCAACCAATATTGGATATCCTGTAAACACCACGGATGACGATGTTTTCTTTGTGGTTTCTGCAAGCGGAAAAACAGCGTTTATGACTTCGTTTCGAGAGGATGGAGTTGGTGAAAAAGATTTGTATATGATCACTTTTTTAGGCGAAGAGAAAAAACCGCTTTTCAACACAGAAGATATATTGTTGGCAAGTAGTGGTGTACCTGTTCGCGAGAAAGTGATTGAACCAAAAGTGGAGGTTAAGAAAAGTGAATTGTCATTGTTGAAAGGTACAATCATTGATGCAAAAACAAAAAAGCCAATTGCTGCTAGTATTGAATTGATTGATAATCAAAAAAACGCAGTGATTGCAGAGTTTACAACCGATGAGGCGACAGGAAAATACATGGTTTCGCTTCCCGCCGGAAAAAATTATGGAATTGCTGTAAAATCCAATGGATATTTGTTCCACTCTGAAAATTTTGATATTCCGAAGGAAAGTAATTACCAGGAATTTACGAAAGATGTTGAATTGAAAAAAGTGGAAGTGGGAGAAGTAATTGTTCTGCGCAATATTTTCTTTGATCTAAACAAATACTCACTGCGTCCAGAATCACAAAACGAATTGGATCGATTGACCAAATTGATGACAGACAACCCAACTTTGAGGATTCAAATTAGTGGGCATACCGATTCACGCGGATCAGCAACGTTGAACAAAGAACTTTCCGAAAATCGGGCAAAAGCAGTTGTGGATTACCTTGTTTCGAAAGGAATTGCTAAAAACCGTCTCGAATTTGCTGGATATGGAAAAGAACAACCGATTGTTACAGATGCAGAAATTGCTAAGTTAAAATCGGAAAAAATCAAAGAAGAAGCGCATCAAAATAACCGTAGAACGGAGTTTAAGATTATTAGTAAGTAAATCACATGTTTTTGAAGGGGAAGATTTGTTTTAATCTCAATTTTTGATAATAATTGCATGTCTTTTATCTGTTGAAATGAAAATAAGTATATTTGAATCTTAATTTGAAAAATTAAGCACTTGAATCACTTTTTCAGTCACCTTCTCGATGAATTTCAATTGCCCTTGAGAAATCCAGTGTTGATTTTTTCATTGATTTTATTCATCATTCTACTTTCCCCTATTTTACTCCGGAAAATTCGGATTCCATCCATCATCGGATTGATTATTTCGGGTGTGATTATTGGTCCAAAAGGGTTGAATTTGTTGGGTGAAAAAATGATGGAGTCCGACGGTGCAGTTAAACTCTTTTCTACCATTGGCTTACTTTACATCATGTTCATGGCGGGACTAGAGTTGGATATGAACGAATTCAAAAAATACCGAAACAAGAGTTTTACCTTTGGATTTTTCACCTTCATTATTCCTCTAGCATTGGGTTTTCCGATTTGTTATTACGGTTTAAATTTAGATCCACTAGCCAGTTTACTTACAGCATCGATGTTTTCGACACATACTTTGGTTGCTTATCCCATTGTCAGTAAGTTTGGAATTACCAAAAAACCAGCAGTTGCCATTGCCATCGGTGGAACCATCTTAACAGATACTGCTGTACTGATTATTTTAGCGGTTATTTCCAGTTCCTCGAAAGGAAACTTAGATTTTCAATTTTGGCTCAGTCTTTTAACATCCTTGACTATTTTTACTTTGATCATGTTTTTGATCATTCCGAGGGTTGCGCGATGGTTTTTTAGTAAGTTAGAAAGTGAGAAAACATCGCATTATATTTTCGTTTTATCGATTATTTTCTTCGCTGCATTCTTAGCTGAGGTGGCTGGTGTTGAACCCATTATTGGGGCATTCGTTGCTGGTTTGGCACTCAATCGTTTGATTCCACATTCGTCTGCTTTGATGAATCGAATTGAATTTATTGGAAATGCTTTATTCATCCCTTTTTTCCTGATTTCTGTTGGAATGGTAGTTGATATCAAAGTGCTTCTAGAAGGATATTGGGCCTTGACCATTGCAGCAGTTTTAACCACTTTTGCCATTTTTTCAAAGTGGTTTGCTGCTTTAGCAACGCAATTGGTTTTTAAAATGACATCCGCTGAAAGACAAGTGATTTTTGGATTGAGCACAGCGCATGCAGCCGCAACATTAGCCATCATTATGGTTGGTTTCCAGGATAATATTTTGGGGATTGAAATTGTGAACGGAACAGTTATATTGATTTTAGTGACTTGCATGGTGGCTTCTTTTGTAACAGAAAGTGCAGGAAGAAAACTTTTATTAGAACAATCCGACGACGAAACACTCACCGCACCACAAAAGCGCTCGCAGCATTTGATGGTGGCAACCAATGAGTTAAAAGGAAATGAAAATTTACTCGATTTCTCCATTTTGGTGACAGATAAAAAAGTATTGAATCCCATTTCCGTGGTGAATGTTGTTCCCAATGATTTAGAAGCGGAAAAACGGATCCATCGTTCGCGACATCACATGGATGAAATTATCAAGCATTTTTCAAGTGGTGAAATGAAAATCAATGCGATTGCTACCATTGACCATAATTTATCGAGTGGAATTGCACGCACTTCCAAAGAATTAGCAGCCGACATTGTTGTTTTAAATGATAGCAACAAGGAAAATTTACTCATGCGTGTTGTGGGTGATGATCGAGATCACTTACTCGATGTCTGTGAAAAAACGGTTTTCTTCTGTAAGTTTGATCATGCTTTTGCTGCTAAAAAACGGATAGTATTGGTAGTTCCAGCTTTGGCTGAATTAGAAAACGGTTTTGTCAATTGGTTAGAGCGAATTTTACGACTTTCAAATGAATTGAATTTGCCAATTTATGTATTCTCCAACGAAACAACGTTTGAAAAAATTGAATTGTACAAGCAAGGTCAAAAATACAGCAATCAGCTAATTCATCAAGTTTTAGATGATGTCGATGAATTTTTCTTGATGAATTTTAAGATTGAAGAATCTGATTTATTGGTGATTTGTTCGTCGCGATTGGGTTCTGTTTCCTATCAAACGGGGATAAACATGTTCCTTTCTAAGTTTGAAAAAGCGTATTCCAACAACGATCATATTTTTATTTATCCATCGATGGAATTTACGGAAAACATCTACAGTAATTACGAAGATTTTTCGGGTGAAGCCATTGTTAAAGGTGTTGAAACCATCCAAAAAATAGGAAAAGAAGTCGGGAATATTTTTAGAAACAAATCGGACGAAGAGTAAAGATGTTATTCAGCAGTTTTACTTTTTTATTTTATTTTTTGCCTGCAGTTTTGCTTTTGATGCTTCCTTCTAGCTTGCGTTGGAGAAATGCTGCCTTATTAGTTTCTAGTTTAATCTTCTATGCATGGGGAGGGTTTTCGCTGTCCATTTTATTGATATTGTCTTCAATAATCAATCATTTTTTTGCATCAAAAGTTCGTTTTGGATACCGATCGTGGCTTGTTGTTGGGGTGAGCTTCAATATAGCGATTCTCGTTGGTTTTAAATACATAGATTTTTTCTTCATGAATATCATGGAGTTGATGAAGAAATTTGATCCATCATTTACTTACAAACCACTCGGAATCAAACTTCCACTCGGAATTTCATTTTATACTTTTCAGGGTATTTCGATGTTGGTCGATTTGTATCGAAAACCAAGCATGATCAAGTTGAAGTTACATGAAACCATGCTTTATATTAGTTTTTTTCCACAGTTGATTGCAGGTCCAATTATCCGATATCATGATATTATTGATCAAATAAGAGTTCGTGTTTTAAATTGGGAAAAAATACATACTGGAACGCAGCGATTTGTTTTAGGATTGTTTAAAAAAGTTGCAATCGCTAATCCACTTGGTTTACTGGCTGATCAGCTGATAGAAACAGATATTGAATTAATAGATGCAAGTGCTGCTTGGCTTGGAATTATTGCGTATTCTTTCCAGATTTTTTATGATTTTTCGGGTTATTCTGATATGGCCATTGGTTTAGGTAAAATGCTGGGCTTTGAAATCGGAGAAAATTTTCAATTTCCCTATACAGCAAGAAGTATTCAAGATTTTTGGCGTCGTTGGCATATCTCATTATCCACTTGGTTTCGGGATTATGTTTACATTCCCCTGGGAGGAAACAAAAAAGGCAAATGGAAAACCTACCGAAATTTGTTGCTTGTATTCTTTCTAACAGGATTTTGGCATGGTGCTGCATGGACATTTATTTTTTGGGGTTTATTTCATGGATTTTTTATTATTCTTGAACGAATTGGAGGAAATACAATACTTGAAAAAATGCCACGTGCTTTTCAACATTTCTACACATTGTTGGTTGTGGTGATTGGTTGGGTTTATTTCCGAATCGATGATTTTCGTGCTGCAAGTAGCTTCGTCGCTCAGTTATTTAGCTCCAATGAAAAAGCAATTTTAAATGCTATTTATTATTTGGATATTGAACTGATTTTAGTGATGGCTTTGGCTGTTCTACTCAGTATACCACGAAAATCATTTCCTCTTTTACAACGGTCGTTTTTTGAAAATTTCATTTTTGTACTATTTCAAAATATACTTACGCCTGTTTTGCTATACTATTGTTTGATGCAATTAGCGGGGAGCACTTACAATCCGTTCATTTATTTCAGGTTTTAGCTATGAAGTTTAGGAAATATATTCGGTATTTTTCGTCATTCATTTCACTTGGGCTCTTGTTTTTTCTTGGATTGAATCAATTTTTCACTTGGGTAAAATGGGATATTCAATCGAGCGAAAATAGAAAAAAGGCATCCTTTCCTGTGTTGAATGTCAATCGATTGGATGCATATCCCTCTGAGATGGATGCTTACATCAACGATAATTTTTACTTGAGACCTTTTTTATTACTTGAGTTTCACAAATTGAAATATGTTATGGGTGTCTCACCCAATCCAAAAAAGGTGATTGTTGGAAACGATGGCTGGTTATTTTTGGGGATGAAAGATCAAGAAGTGTATGAAGGTCACTATCCATTTGGTCGGGAACAGCTAGATTCTTTCTATGCTGTTTGGGAACAAAGATTTAACTATTTTGAGAAAAAACAAATACATGGATTATGGGCTATTGCACCGATAAAACAATATTTCTATGAAGAACACATGCCTCCGAACAAAAAACGAAATTTTCAGAACAGGACTGTCAAATTACAAACGTTTTTAGATCAAAAAATTCCTGGAAAGACAATCTATCTCGGAAATTCTCTTCAAAGTAAAAAATCAAAAGGAGTTCTTTTTTATAAACATGATAATCATTGGAATTCGCTAGCGGGCTATTATTCCTACTTAGTAATTATGGAAAACCTTCAAAAGGAAATCAAGGACTTGAACGTTTTAACGGAAAAAGATGTCATTCGAATTCAGAAAGAAACAAATACAGGGTCCTTATCCAATTTTGTCGGGCTAGAAGGTCGTTTGAAAGAAACAGTTGTTGAGGTGGTAACCAAAGAAAAACCATTGAAAGAAATGCCGAAATATGGGTTTAAAGCACCTGCTGATTTTCCGTATGAGTATGTCTATGAGTGCAGGTATGTGAATCCAAGAGCCAAAAACAAGCAAAAAATCCTCGTAATCCGCGATTCATTTGGTGATGCTTTGTTGCCTTTCTTTCAACAAACATTTTCAGAAACGATGTATGTTTTTGATGCATGGGAATACAAATTAAATGAGAATATTATAGATCGATTCCAGCCAGATATAGTTGTTTTTTTAACGGTTGAATCGTTTGCGGATCATATTTTGAATAAACCAAATGATGTACATTAATGCAAAATATAATTGGATTTTCAGATAGCGATTTTCGTCTTAAAACACAAAGACAATTGGTGAAAGACTTTGCACAACATGGATTTGATTTTCCTGTTGATTTTAGTGAATTTGCTTGGGATGCGGATGCTATTTTGGATGAGGTGATGCACCTGATCGGTCTGATTTTAGAAAAAAACGCCAATCAATGGATGTCACTTATTTATACGATTGATCTTTCTGAAAAAACGTATCAGCAATTTTTAGTGAAAGCAGACAAGGATTCCCTGCGAGAACTTGCTTGGCTCATTATCAAAAGAGAGGCGCAAAAAGTGTATTTAAGAAGTTTAAATTGGTGATTGTAGATTTACACTTTCACTTCAATGTTCGAATTTTATTAAAAAAACACAAAAATTTCACAAAAAACTACTTGATTTTTCCCCTCAACTGCTATAAAAGTCTTAATTTCGCATTTCCATTAATGCGCATTAAAAAACATGGACAAAGTAACATACGTAGGGAATGCAGATGTCACTGCTATCGACCATTTATACCAATCATATCTAAAAGATAATCAGAGTGTTGATATCGGGTGGCAAAAATTCTTTGAAGGATTTGATTTCGCCAGAACCAATTTTGAGGATGGAGGTGAAATTCCAGAGAATTTTCAAAAAGAGTTTAAAGTAATCAATTTGATTAATGGGTATCGTTCACGCGGACACTTATTCACCAAAACAAATCCTGTTCGCGAACGTAGAAAATACGAACCGACTTTAGAATTGGCGAATTTTGGGTTGGATCAATCCGATTTAGATGTTGTTTTCCAATCGGGTGCAGAAGTGGGAATTGGTCAGGCAACTTTGCGTGATATCATTGCTCATTTAGAGGAGACATATTGCCAATCAATTGGTATTGAGTATACTTACATGCGGGATCCTAAACGCATTGAGTGGTTTAAAAATCGCATAGAATTAAAAAACCGACCAAAATTTGATGCAGCTCGCAAAGTGGAGGTTTTCAAGAAACTAAATCAAGCTTCTAGTTTTGAGTCTTTTTTGGGTAAAAAATATGTAGGACAAAAGCGATTCTCTGTGGAGGGTGGTGAAGCTTTAATTCCTGCTTTGGATACCCTGATTCAGAAGGGAGCGGAATTAGGAATTGAGTATTTTGTTATGGGAATGGCTCACCGTGGTCGTTTGAATACCTTGACCAATATTTTTGAAAAACGTCCGCAAGATATCTTTTCTGAATTTGAAGGAAAAGAATTTGATTATACCGAAGATTTTGATGGTGACGTGAAATATCACCAAGGATATACAACTGAAATTATTGCCAGAAATGGTAAGAAAGTAGGTCTAACTCTTGCTCCAAATCCATCTCACTTAGAAGCAGTTGATCCCGTTGTTCAAGGAATTGCGCGTTCAAAAGTGGATTTGCAATTGAAGGACGAAAACAAAATGTGTACTGTCATGATTCATGGTGATGCAGCAGTTGCTGGTCAAGGAATTGTATATGAAGTAGTACAAATGGCGCAGTTGGATGGCTACCGTGTCGGGGGGACTGTTCATGTGGTTGTAAATAACCAAGTTGGATTTACAACCAATTATTTGGATGCTCGCTCTTCAACCTATTGTACGGATGTAGCAAAAACCACACTTTCTCCTGTTTTCCATGTGAATGGGGATGATGTAGAAGCGGTTCTTCAAGCATTTGAAATCGCGATTGAGTACAGACAAGAGTTTAATCAAGATATTTTTATCGATTTATTGTGTTACCGTAAATATGGTCACAACGAAGGAGATGAGCCTAAATTCACCCAACCGAATTTATACAACATCATTGCGAAGCATCCGAATCCGAAAGATATTTACTTAAAGCAACTTTTGGCAGAAGGTTCTATCACGTTGGAACAAGCGAAGGCGATTGAAAATGAATACAACGAATACCTCGAAGGTCAATTCGATACGGCACGTCAAAATGAAAAAGCAATTGTTTGGGATTTCTTGAAAAAAGCGTGGGAAGGATATCGTCATTCAACTCCAGCAGACTTTGAACAATCACCAGAAACGGGCGTAGATAAAGCTACTTTACTTGACTTAGGACGTAAATTGGCAACACTTCCTGAGGGCAAAAAATATTTCCGAAAAATTGCAAAAATTTTCGAGGACCGATTAAATGCAATTGAAGGTGATAAATTAGATTGGGGTTCTGCTGAAATGTTGGCGTATGCAACGTTGTTAGCTGAAGGTCATCCCGTTCGTATTTCTGGTCAGGATGTGGAGCGCGGAACGTTCTCTCACCGTCATGCGGTTGTAAAAACGGAAGATACAGAAGAAGAGGTTGTTACATTAAATAATTTGACTTCGGATCAAGCACCTTTCTCGATTTACAATTCATTGTTGTCTGAATATGGCGTACTTGGATTTGAATATGGATATTCATTAGCAACGCCAAGTGGATT
The DNA here is from genome assembly GCA_964425255.1 of uncultured Flavobacteriales bacterium. GTDB lineage: Bacteria > Bacteroidota > Bacteroidia > Flavobacteriales_D > Crocinitomicaceae > CAYRMV01. The sequence goes on along the minus strand of CAYRMV010000005.1, from coordinate 3,083 downwards.
AACGATTTGGGAAGCGCAGTTTGGGGATTTCTTTAATGGAGCTCAAATTATGGTGGATCAGTTTATCACTGCGGGTGAAGACAAATGGTCTACTCAAAGTGGTTTGGTTATGTTGTTACCTCATGGTTATGAAGGACAAGGTGCAGAGCATTCCAGTGCACGTTTAGAGCGCTTTTTGCAACAATGTGCCGATTACAATATTCAAGTGGTAAACTCAACTACACCAGCGAATCATTTTCACTTGTTGCGTAGACAAATGAAGCGAGAATTCCGTAAACCATTGGTAGTATTCTCACCTAAAATGTTGTTGCGTTACCCAAGTGCTGTTTCAACATTAGATGAAATGGCAACTGGTCGCTTCCAAGAAGTGATTGACGACGTGCGTGCAAATAAGCAATCAGTAGACACAGTGGTGCTTTGTTCAGGGAAATTCTACTATGAAATTTCTGAAAAAGCTGCTGAAATGGGAGTTGAAAACATGGCTTTTGTTCGTGTTGAACAACTTTATCCGATGCCTAAAAATCAAATTGAGGCAGTGTTAGCATCTTATCCGAATGCGAAAAATATCCTTTGGGCTCAAGAAGAACCAGAAAATATGGGTGCTTGGACTTATATGGCAATGAATTTACGTCATATACCATTAATTGGAATTTGCCGTAAATCATCGGCTGCTGCTGCCGAAGGGTCGAAAAAATTACATGAAAAACGTTTAAAAGTATTGTTTGATAGTCTTTTTGCATACGCAACTGTCAAAGCATAATAATTAATCCAGTCAAATAAAAGAGATGGCAATATTAGAAATGAAAGTTCCTAGCCCGGGAGAATCGATTTCAGAAGTAGAAATCGCAACGTGGTTAGTGTCTGATGGAGATTACGTAGAAAAAGATCAGGCAATTGCTGAAGTTGATTCAGACAAAGCAACTCTAGAGTTGCCAGCTGAAGAAAGCGGTATTATCACACTTAAAGCGGGTGAGGGAGATGTTGTTGCAGTTGGACAAGTGGTTTGTTTGATTGATACATCAGCGGCTCGTCCAGCGGGTTCTGCACCAGCACCAGCTAAAGAAGAGGCTCCTGCGCCAGTTGCTGAAAAAGCCGCTCCTGCGCCAACTCCTGTTCCAAGTCCAAATCCTGTAAATGAAAAAGCATCGTATGCAGCAGGAACACCTTCTCCAGCAGCGGCGAAAATCATTGCTGAAAACAATGTGCCTGCAAATAAGGTAAAAGGTACTGGAAAGGATGGCCGTATCACAAAACAAGATGTGTTAGATGCTCTTTCCGCTGGAATTGATGCAAATAATGTACAAGGTTGGGGTGGAACTCGCGAGCAAAGTCGTGAAAAAATGTCGATGCTTCGTCGTAAAATTGCAGAGCGTTTGGTTTCTGTGAAAAACGAAACAGCGATGTTAACGACGTTTAACGAAGTGGACATGAAACCGATCATGGATATTCGTGCAAAATACAAAGATGCTTTTGCTAAAAATCACGATATCAACCTTGGATTTATGTCTTTCTTTACTAAAGCTGTAACGGAAGCATTGAATTTGTTCCCAGCTGTTAATGCTCAAATTGATGGAAATGAAGTGATTTATCATAACTATGCTGATATTGGCATCGCAGTTTCTTCACCGAAAGGCTTGATGGTACCAGTAGTTCGAAACGCAGAACAAATGACTTTAGCTGAAATCGAAAAAGAAATCAAACGTTTGGCGATTAAAGCACGTGATGGAAAAATTACACCAGATGATATGACTGGCGGGACTTTCACAATCACAAACGGTGGTGTTTTTGGTTCGATGATGTCTACTCCGATAATCAATCCTCCGCAATCTGCAATTCTTGGAATGCATAACATTGTTGATAGACCAGTTGCTATTGATGGGAAAGTGGAGATTCGCCCTATGATGTATTTAGCTCTTTCCTATGATCACCGAATTATTGACGGACGTGAATCTGTTGGTTTCTTGGTGAAAGTAAAAGAAATGATTGAAAACCCAGAAAAAATGATTTTTGGAGGAAAAGATCCTGTTCAAGTTTTGTTGGGATTGTAAATTGTTTGATATAAGAAAGTTATAAAGGAGTGCGTTTTGTGCTCCTTTTTTATTTTACCATCATTTTCGAAGCTATTTTTGTGATGAACGGACTTTTTTCCTTGTGAAATGCAACGTTTTTGATGTAAAATATGTCTATAATTGTATTACTACGAGAAAAACAATATCAACTTGAAAATGGTACTACTACACAATCTCAAAAAAGCATCTTTTGTGCTTGTTATTTGTTTGTTTACACAACAGGCAATTGCTCAACTTTCTGCAACATTTCAAACGACACCTAACACCAATTGTAATGGTTCAGGATGTGATTATCAGGGGCCTTCGATTTTGATTAATGAAATGATGATGTCGCCGACTTCTTTTGATGGATCACTTTGGGAACCTAATTGTAATGCCAATGCTCGGTGTGGGGAATGGATCGAATTATACAATCCAAATCTTTGTGAGCCAATTGATGTTTCTTGTTTTTACCTTGGTAATTATGCTGTAGATGGAATTTTAGGTTATCCAGGTGGATATACTATTCCTCCTGGCACGGTTATACCTGCAAGCGGATTCTTGTTGTTGCGAGGTCAAAATGCCACTCCTGTTGATCCTTCTTTGTTGGTAGCTAATGGTGGAAATACCATAGAAATTGTTGTTACTACTCCTAATACATGTATTGGTGGAGGTAATCGTTTATGGTTCCCTAATGCCGGTTCTTGGTTTGCTTTTTATGATGCAACTGGTGTGCCGCAAGATGCGGTTTCTTGGGGAAGTAATCCGGGCAGTTTAGGGAATAATCCTTGTGTTACAACAGTTGCTACTTGCTCATTTAATGGAACACTTCCAACTTATAATCAAATTCCAGCTAACAGAAAAAATAATGTTTATAACACGGGTGCTTTACCCAATAGTTGGGGACAAAGTTTAAGAAGATTTCCTGATGGTGGTTCGTGGGAAGTGAATCAAGGTTCTACTACGTTAACTCCTGGAAGTTGTAATTCCACTTGTATACAACCAAGTGCATCTTCGTGTACTGGTACGGCAATC
>CAYRMV010000004.1:0-59100 GCA_964425255.1 uncultured Flavobacteriales bacterium | reverse complement strand
ACATGTACTTAGATTTATCTGCTTTGACAGGGAAAACAGAAGTTGTAATCTTTGATTTAACAGGTAAAATATTGTTTGTTGAAGAAGTTCAAGCAGGACAAGTAGCACAGGTTTCTACAAACAAACTTGCAACCGGAGTTTATCAAATTCAATTGAAAAACAATGGAAATGAATCGATTCAACGATTTGTGAAACAATAATTTGATTTTTTAGTCTCTACAAAAAGGGCTGTTTGGATGCATTTCCAAATAGCCCTTTTTTATTTTTCCAACCATTCAATATTTTATGTATTTTTATGTTATATATGCAAACATAAAGTCATGAAATATCTAATTCCAGTCTTGCTTGTTATAACGCTTTTTTCATGTGGAACGCTTAATCAAAGCGGATGGAAACTTGTTAAAGTTGATTCGAAACCCAAAGAATTAGCTAAAACCAATGCTGGAATGCCTTTTGAAGTTGAAGATAAAATACCTGTCGTTTTAGAAAAAAAAGAACCAGCTACACACATCGAAGCATCCTCTGAAATTGCTTCACTTGTTGAATCAGAAAAATCAACACAAATAAAACAATCCATTCTATCAACAAAGAAATCGCTAAAGAAAAAGCCCGATAATGGTGAGGGTGAGGATGAAGAAAATCCCGAAACTCAAGAAAAAGTGGATGCTGCTCTTGCTGCTGAAAAAATAGGTAATCGCAGTCTCATTTTTGGCGTTATAAACCTTGTAACTTTAATACTACCATTTATTCCTTTTTTAGGTTTAATCATGTCTATTTTAGCTATAACTAATGCACGCAAAGCACTGAGAGAACGATTTATAACTGAAAAAGGTCTTAAGTCTGCTCAAACTGGATTAATCCTTGGGTATATTGGGCTTGGACTTCGAATTCTTAGTTTAGTTCTTTTCATTATCTTGTTATTAGTCTTACTCGGATTTTAAGACAATTCTATTTTCATTATCACGTTTATAAACAAAAGTCCGCTATTTCTGATAGGTAATTCTTACTTTTGAAATTCGGATTTTGATGCAAATGACAAAGAAAAAGCGGGTAATTGTAAGTGTAACCAACGATCTTTTCACTGATCAACGAGTACATAAAGTCTGTACTTTTCTTGAGAATCAAGGTTATTCGGTTTTGTTGGTTGGTCGTTTATTACCCCATTCACAAACGCTTTATCGTTCCTACAAAACACATCGAATGAAATTGCGGTTTCACAAAGGTCCGCTTTTTTATGCCGCTTATTCGTTTCGTCTATTTTGGTTTTTACTGTTTCGCCAAGCGGATGTTTTGCTCTCCAACGATCTTGACACCTTGCTTCCGAATCGAATGGTTTCGAAATTAAAACGGATTCCCCTCGTGTACGATTCGCACGAATATTTTACCGAAGTTCCCGAATTGGTGCAACGACCCAAGGTGCAAAAAATCTGGGAAACGATCGAAAAATGGACACTTCCACATACCGATTTTCGTTACACGGTCAATCAATCCATTGCTGAGCGATATGAACAGAAATACGGTAAACCGTTTGGAGTTGTTCGCAATATTTCTCCTATGTGGAAAGCTGAAAAGCTAAAAAATAAAAAAGAACTCGATTTACCAGAAGATCGGTTCATTCTGATTTTTCAAGGAGCTGGAATCAACATCGATCGGGGTGCAGAGGAACTTGTTGAAGCCATGCGCTTTCTTCCGGATTGTTTGTTGCTTTTTGTCGGAGATGGAGATGTTGTGCCAAAATTAAAAGAAATCGTACGTCACGAAGATTGGCACGACCGCATTCGCTTTGTTGGGAAAAAACCCTACGCAGAAATGATGAATTACACCTTTTTAGCTGATGTAGGTGTGTCGCTTGACAAGGATACAAATATCAATTATCGGTACTCCTTACCCAACAAAATATTCGATTATTTACATACCCAAACTCCCATTTTAGCAAGCAATTTGATCGAAGTAAAAAACATTGTCGAAACATGGCAAATTGGTCGAATTGTTTCATCGCACGAACCCGCATTTCTTGCTCAAAACATTCGTTGGATGAAAGAACATTCGGAAGAAATGCAACGCTGGAAAACGAATTGTATGAAAGCAAGTGAACATCTTAATTGGGAAAATGAAACGACCTTTTTAACCACTGTTTTTCCTCCAATTCATGGAAAATAAGCGCATACATATCGTCTCGTTGGATGTTCCTTTTCCACCCGATTATGGTGGAGTAATTGACATTTTTCATCGATGTGCAGCACTAAAAAAAGCGGGGTTTTATGTCGTCTTACATTGTTTCGAATACGGACGCGGAACGCACATACAAACCCATCCAATTGCCGATGAAATTCACTATTATCGTAGAAAAAAATCTATTTTTGCGGTTTTTAGTCGTTTACCCTTCATTGTTACTACTCGAAAAAACGAAAAATTAGCCCAAAATCTATTGCGCGACAACTCACCGATCGTGTTGGAAGGACACCATTGTGCGGGACTCTTGCTCGACCAACGTTTTCATACTCGAATTCAGATCGTGCGCATTCACAACAATGAACCGCAATACTACCTGAAATTGGCGGAAAAAGCTTCTGGATGGAAACGTTGGTTTTTTCAACTAGAAGCCAAAAAAATTGCTCGTTTTGAAAAGCATTTGTCGAAAGCTTCTGCCTTGATTTGTTTGAATGAAACCGAACAAAAAAAATATACAGCGATACACCCAAAAACCTTTTTTGCTCCTTTAGGGGTTGACCCACACCCAATTGAAAAACAAATCATTGTACAACAAGCCTTGTTTCATGGAAATTTATCTGTTCCTGAAAATAGCGAAGTGGCAAACTGGTTGATTACTATTTGGAACAAACAAACTCCTAAAATTCCTTTAATTCTTGCAGGTAAAAATCCATCGCAAACACTTGTTTCGCAAGCCAAAGGAAATTCAATGATTCACCTAATTGCCAATCCTTCCGAAGAAAAAATGAAGCAATTACTCAGCGAATCAGCGATCCATTTGTTGTTTACTTTTCAAACTACTGGCGTAAAAGTAAAACTCATTCACGGTCTCATTCACGGAAACCGATGTTTGGTCAACCCGCCTATTTTGGCTGGCACCAATCTCGATTCGTATGGAGAACTCATTCAAAACGAAAGTGAATTACTTCAAAAACTAACGGAAATCGGCCCCAATGAAACCGAAATTACGCTCAGACAAGAAGCGGTCAAAAAGTTGTATTCAACTGATTATTATGTTCATATTATTGGTCAACTTGTGTCAGAGATCCGTGGAAGAAACGAACAATACCGTGAAATCCAATAATTAAGCGTACCTTTGTGCAACTTTGTCCAAAACCATCGGACAAACGAAGATTTATATGACATTTGAACAATTAGAGGTGAGTGCACCGATTTTAAAAGCACTCCAAACACAAGGATATACACAACCTACACCCATCCAAGAAAAAGCAATCCCACTCGTATTACAAGGAAATGATTTGCTCGCTTGTGCTCAAACTGGTACAGGAAAAACGGCTGCTTTCTCTCTTCCGATTTTGCAATTATTAAGCGAACGCGAAGTAAAAGGAAAACCACACATTCGCGCATTGATCGTTACCCCAACCCGTGAACTTGCGATTCAAATTGAAGAAAACGTATTGGCGTACGGCGCGCACTTGAATTTATCTTCCGCAGTTATTTTTGGTGGTGTTTCGCAACACAGTCAAGTCAACCAAATCAAACGAGGTGTTGATATTTTGATTGCAACTCCTGGACGTTTGTTGGATTTAATTGCACAAGGCGAAATCAAGCTCGGTCAATTGGAAATTTTCGTACTTGACGAAGCCGACCGCATGCTCGACATGGGATTCATCCACGATGTAAAACGCATTCTGAAAGTAATTCCAGAAAAAAGACAATCGCTTTTCTTCTCAGCTACGATGCCTACAGAAATTGTGAAATTAGCCGGAACGATTCTTCACGATCCCGAAAAAGTGGAAGTTACACCTGTTTCATCTACTGCAGAAATCATCGAACAAGCGGTTTTTCATGTAGACAAAGGAAAGAAAAACGATCTGCTCTTGCATGTATTGGAAGACGATAGCATTCAAGCGGTTTTGGTATTTACACGAACCAAATATGGCGCAGACAAAGTAGCTCGTATGTTATTGAAAAAAGGCATTCGCGCGGCTGCCATTCACGGTGATAAAGCCCAAAATGCACGCCAACGAGCGCTACAAGACTTCAAAAGTGGAACGAATCGCGTGTTAGTTGCAACAGACATTGCAGCCCGTGGAATTGACGTGGATGAGTTGGGTTACGTCATCAATTACGAAGTGCCAAACGTTCCCGAAACCTACGTACACCGCATCGGTCGTACAGGTAGAGCTGGATTTAGCGGAAAAGCATTCTCCTTCAGCGATGCAAGCGAATTGTCGTACATCAAAGACATTGAAAAATTAATCCGTCAGCGCATTCCAGTACTTTCGCATCCCTTCCCGATGGAAAATCCCGTTGCTGTTGAACCCGAAAAGAAAACCCAAAAAACGCCACAACGCGATCACGGCCGAAAAGACAAGCCAGCAGGAACCAGCGACAAAAAGAAAAACAAAAAACGCTTTTGGGGAAAGAAAAAAACAAATGGCGGTAAAACGGGGGAGTAAGCTACAATAGATTTTACAACCCGTAAAACAATAAAAAATTTCAAAATAAAAGGCGTTCTAAAATTAGAACGCCTCCTTCATGTTTGTTTATTAATTAATCATTCAACTTCAAAACCGCCATAAACGCCTCTTGAGGTACTTCTACTCGTCCTACTTGGCGCATGCGTTTCTTTCCTTCTTTTTGTTTTTCCAACAATTTTCGCTTACGGGTAATGTCTCCTCCATAACATTTTGCGGTAACGTCTTTGCGAAGTGCTTTGATCGTTTCGCGGGCAATCACTTTGGCACCAATGGCTGCTTGAATCGGAATTTCAAACTGCTGACGCGGAATCAATTCCTTCAATTTCATACAGATTTTCTTTCCTAAATCATAGGCATTGCTGCGGTGAACCAAAGCTGAAAGCGCGTCCAATTGCTCGCCGTTCAACAACATGTCCATGCGGATCAAATCGGATGACTTGTATCCAATTGGATGGTAATCAAATGATGCATATCCGCGGGAAACAGACTTCAAACGGTCGTAGAAATCGAAGACAATCTCGGCCAAAGGCATCTCGAAAGTAATCTCAACACGATCTTGAGTAAGATAAACTTGATTTTTCAATTCCCCTCGTTTTTCGATACATAAAGTCATGATTTGACCTACATACTCCGACTTGGTAATCACTTGGGCTTTGATATAAGGTTCTTCAATGCGGTCGATTCCAGCTGGATCGGGTAATTCGGAAGGGTTGTTAACAATTATTGATTTATCTGGGTCTTTGCGCATGTAACAGTAATACGATACGTTGGGTACAGTCGTAATTACGGTCATATTAAATTCGCGCTCCAAACGTTCTTGGATGATTTCCATGTGCAACATTCCGAGGAAACCACAACGGAATCCAAAACCTAAAGCTGCGGAAGATTCTGGTTCGAAAACCAAAGAGGAATCATTCAGCTGCAATTTCTCCATCGAATAACGCAATTCTTCGTATTCGTCTGTTTCAACGGGATAAATTCCAGCAAAAACCATGGGTTTCACATCCTCAAATCCTTTGATTGCCGTATCACACGGATTAGCAGCCAGCGTAATCGTATCTCCTACTTTTACTTCGTTCGCCTGTTTAATTCCGGAAATAATATATCCCACATCGCCTGCACGTACTTCTTTGCGCGGCGCTAAATCCATCTTTAAAATTCCAATTTCATCCGCATTGTATTCTCTTCCTGTATTGAAAAATTTCACGCGATCTCCTTTGCGAATCACGCCATTTTTTACACGGAAATAAGCGATAATTCCACGGAATGAGTTAAACACCGAGTCAAAAATCATGGCTTGTAACGGAGCTTCTTCATCGCCCTTTGGTGCAGGAATACGGTGAACAACTGCCGCTAAAATTTCTTGTACACCTAAACCCGTTTTCCCTGAAGCTGGAATTACATCCGCAGGATCGCAACCAATTAATTCCACAATTTGGTCGGTTACTTCCTCTGGCATTGCACCAGGTAAGTCCATTTTATTTAAAATTGGAATAATTTCCAAGTCGTGCTCCAAAGCAAGGTAAAGATTAGAAATTGTTTGAGCTTCAATTCCTTGAGATGCATCCACAATCAAAAGTGCTCCTTCACAAGCAGCAATGGAACGGGAAACTTCGTACGAAAAGTCAACGTGTCCGGGCGTATCAATCAAATTCAAGACATAGTCTTGTCCCTCGAAATGGTAGTTCATCTGAATCGCGTGACTCTTAATGGTGATTCCACGTTCTCTTTCGAGGTCCATATCGTCGAGCGCTTGGTTTTGCATTTCTCGGTCAGAAATGGTTCCAGTCGTTTGCAACAAACGGTCAGCCAAGGTACTTTTACCGTGGTCAATGTGCGCGATAATACAGAAATTACGGATGTTTTTCATGAAAAATAAATAAAAACACTTTTTGTGTTGTGCAAAATTAATCGAAAAAGTCGAGATTTCTTTGTCAATCTGTTGTTTAAAACGTGATTTCTACTTGTTCGCTAGCCAAATCAACGAGGTAAATGAAACATTGTTCTTTTTTTTCATGATTTATTGTCCTAGCAAAGTAAAGGTATATTCATCTGATTTTCAATTAAATTAATCCTAATTAAATTGACAAAAAACAAGAAAGCATGAAACGGGCGTTTCATGCTTTCTTAAACCTAACCTAAACTACTACTACTTATGAAAACTAACTAAAAACTGATTTTCAAATAATGTGCCAATTTTGTGATGACAACCTTTACTTGAACTCTCATACAATACTAACGATAGAATTGTGATTTTGGTACAAAACCGTTTATCTTTTAACAAAAGTTTAATCAAACCGTTAAGGAATGTGAAAAGTAGCGAAATAAAAACCCATCAACCAATAAATCGATGAAGACACAGAAAAAAACCAAAAAAGCACGAAATTGAACGCTGCTAAATTCAGCTCTAATCGATTCTTGAAAAACGGTATGTAGCTGAATTTCCACAAGATAGCATTTAAAAGAAGAATCAGGAACGAACAATATCATAGAAAACAATTGATTTAGAAAGATTTATCCGTGTTCAAAAAGACAGGACAAGACAACTTCAAACTACAAAAAGATTATGCAAAAATTTGGCTATTAGGAGAAAAACCGTATCTTTGCGACGTAATTTTTATTAAAAACACTTACAGAGGGGATGCAAATCCCCTCTTTTTCTATACAAATGATTACAAAAGAACTCGTACGACAATTGGCACAAGAACGCATAAACGACTTGAATTCAGGTTTGTTTATCGTGGATATTTCCATTTCTAAGTCCAATTCCATTCAGTTGGAAATCGACAAAGAAGAAGGTTACGTATCGATCCAAGAATGTGTATCTGTATCACGTAATGTAGAGCACAACCTTGACCGTGAGGAGCAGGATTTTGAATTACATGTTTCCTCCGCTGGATTGGACAAACCCTTGCGTGTATTGCCTCAGTTTTTGAAAAACAAAGGAAAGCAAGTCACCGTGTTGTTAAAAAATCAGGAGAAGAAAGAAGGTGTTTTACTTGAAGCCAACGAGCAAGAAATCCAATTGGAAACAACGCGCGTGGAAAAAATTGAAGGAAAGAAAAAGAAAGAAACGATCGTAGAAACGGAAACTATTCCATTTTCTACTATTAAAGAAACCAAAATTGTTATTTCATTTAAATAAGTAAGCAATGAATAGCTTAGAATTAGTTGAGTCGTTCTCGGAATTTAAAGAACTAAAAAGCATCGACAAACAAACGATGCAACACGTGTTGGAAGATGTTTTCCGTGCGATGTTAAAGAAAAAGTTTAATACCGATGAGCACATCGATGTCATTGTAAACATTGAAAAAGGAGACGTTCAGATTTTCGTCAACAAAGAAATCGTTCCAGACGGTGAGGTGGAAGATTCGAATACCGAAATTGCGTACTCGGATGCGATCAAAATTGAACCCGATTTCGAAGTTGGGGAAGAAGTCTCTGAAGAATTCCGCTTTGCTGACTTCGGACGACGCAACATCCTTTCTTTACGCCAGAACTTAATTTCTCGTATTTTAGAATTAGAGAAAGATAATATCTACAAAAAATACAAAGAACGTATCGGTGAAATCGTTACGGGTGAAGTATACCAAGTTTGGAAGAAAGAAATCATGGTCTTGGACGATGAAGGAAACGAATTGTTGTTGCCTAAATCAGAACAAATTCCATCCGACTATTTCAAAAAAGGAGAGTCGATTCGTGCCGTAGTTGCTAAAGTGGATATGCGTAACAGTACTCCAGTTATCATCTTGTCTCGAACGGCACCTGAATTCTTGGAGCGCTTGTTCGAATTGGAAGTTCCAGAAGTTTTCGACGGATTGATTACCATCAAACGAATTGTTCGTGAACCAGGAGAAAGAGCAAAAGTGGCTGTTGAATCGTATGATGACCGCATCGATCCAGTTGGAGCTTGTGTTGGTATGAAAGGTTCTCGTATCCATGGAATTGTTCGTGAGTTGCGCAACGAAAACATTGATGTGATCAACTTTACTAATAATCCTCAGTTGTTTATCCAACGTGCTTTATCGCCAGCAAAAATTACTTCCATTGAAATCTTGGAAGAAGAAAAACGTGCAAAAGTACATTTGAAACCAGATCAAGTATCCCTTGCGATTGGTAAAGGTGGAAATAACATCAAATTGGCGACTAAATTATCAGGTTACGAAATCGATGTTTACCGCGATGGTGAAGTGGATGTAGATGATGTGGATTTAGAAGACTTTGCAGATGAAATCGATGGCTGGATCTTAGACGAGTTGAAAGCAATCGGTTTAGACACAGCAAAAGCCGTGTTGGAAATGTCAATCGAAGATTTGGTAAGTCGTACAGATTTAGAAGAAGAAACCATTCAAGAAGTACACAAAATTTTGCGTGCTGAATTTGATAATTAATCCAACAAACAGAATCTACCCAAACAAGTAAACAAAAATTAGCTACAAAAAATAGTAGGAGAATAAGAATATATGGCCGGAAATACACATAGATTAAGTAAGGTAGCAAGAGAATTGAACGTCGGAGTTCCAACCTTGGTGGAGTTTTTGCACTCCAAAGGGGTAAACATTGACCCAAATCCAAATACCAAGCTCGAATCAGATCATTACGACTTGTTGAGTAAGCAATTTGCGGATGATCAAAAATTAAAAGAACAAGCAAAAATGACTTCTGTGAAACGTGAAAAAAGAGAAACTATCTCTTTGCGCGATTCTAAACCAGAAGCAAAACCACAGGAAGACGAAGATGACTTCGATATTTCTGTATTGGAAAAAGTAAAGGCAGGTGAACCAATCGAAAAGAAGGAAACACCAGCTCCAGCTGCTCCAGTTGCTCAAGAACCAGTTGCTGAAGAAAAAACAGCTGCACCCATTGAAAAAACAGAAGAGCCAAAAATGGAACCTGTTCAAGAGGTGAAAACAATTGGTGAAGGTGATGTACAAGTTCAAGTAATTGGTCGTATCGATTTAGATAAAATCAATAGCAAAACGCGTCCAGACAAAAAGAAAAAACAGGATTACCAAAAACCAAAAATGGAAACTCCACAAGCTCCGGCCAAGCCTGTGGTATCTCCAAAAGTGGTGACTCCTACTCCACCTCCAGTTCCCAAAGAGGAACCGAAACAACCGGAGCCTCCGAAAGAAATTGAAACAATCCGCGTTGAACGAAAAGTGCTTACAGGACCAACTGTCTTGGGTAAAATCGAATTGCCCGTTGAAAAACCAAAATCACAAGGTGGAAAACCTGGTGATGAGCCGCGCAAAAAACGCAAACGCATCAAAAAGGTAGATCCAGCTCGTGCTTCTCAACCACAACAACAAGGTGGTGGAAACAACCAAGGTGCTGGTGGAAACAACCAAAATAAAAATCGAAAATTCGATAAAAATCGTCCTGCTGGTGGAAACCGCGATGCTGCTAAACCGCAAGTGACGGAAAAAGATATCCAAAAAGAAATCAAGGATACTCTTGCTCGTTTGTCTAACTCTGGAGGAAAATCAAAAGGGTCTAAAAACAGACGTGCAAAACGTGACAACATCGCTCAACGACGTGAGCAAGAAATGTTGGATGCTGAAATGCAAGAAAAAATCTTGAAGTTATCCGAATTCGTTACCGTTTCGGAATTAGCTTCTATGATGAATGTTTCTCCAACACAAGTGATTTCTGCTTGTATGTCACTGGGAATCTTCGCTTCTATCAACCAACGTTTGGATGCTGAAACGATTCAAATCGTAGCAGAAGAATTTGGGTTCGAAACGGAATTTGTTAGTGCCGAAGTACAAGAAGCAATCCCAACGGTAGAAGATAAAGAGGAAGACTTAATTCCTCGTCCACCAATCATCACGGTGATGGGTCACGTGGACCACGGTAAAACTTCCTTATTGGATAAAATCCGTAATGCGAACGTAACAGCAGGTGAAGCAGGAGGAATCACACAGCACATCGGTGCTTACTCGGTAACGTTGAAAGATGGTCGCAAAATGACTTTCCTAGATACGCCAGGTCACGAAGCCTTTACAGCGATGCGTGCGCGTGGTGCTCAAGTAACAGACGTTGCTATCATCATTGTAGCAGCTGACGACGATGTGATGCCACAAACGAAAGAGGCAATCTCTCACGCGCAAGCAGCAAACGTACCGATGGTTTTTGCCATCAACAAAATTGATAAACCGGGTGCAAACCCTGATAAAATCCGCGAACAACTTTCTGCTATGAATATTTTAGTAGAAGAATGGGGTGGAAAATACCAATGTCAAGAAATCTCTGCAAAACAAAACTTGAACATCGAAGAGTTGTTGGATAAAGTATTGCTTGAAGCAGAAATCTTAAACCTTCGTGCGAATCCAAACAAAAATGCTTTGGGTACTGTAATTGAATCTTCCTTAGATAAAGGAAAAGGATATGTGACCAATTTATTGGTTGAGTCTGGAACTATGCGTGTCGGAGATATCGTGTTAGTTGGACGTCACTATGGACGTGTTCGTGCTATGCACAATGAACATGGAAAGTCAGTGAAAGAAGCTGGTCCAGCAACTCCAGTGTCTATTTTAGGTATTGGTGGTGCTCCTAGTGCCGGAGATAAATTCCACATCATGGATGATGAGCGCGAAGCTAGAAACATTGCGACGAAAAGAGAACAATTATACCGCGAACAAGGATTGCGTACAACCAAACACATTACTTTGGACGAGATCGGTCGCCGCTTAGCGATTGGCGATTTCAAGGAATTGAACTTGATCGTAAAAGGAGACGTGGATGGTTCGATCGAAGCTTTATCCGATGCGTTATTAGGATTGTCAACAGAACAAATTGCAGTGAAAATCGTACACAAAGGTGTGGGTGCAATCACAGAAGCAGATATCAACTTGGCTTCTGCTTCCGATGCAATTGTGGTTGGTTTCCAAGTTCGTCCGACTATCGGAGCAAGAAAATTGGCAGAACAAGAACAAATCGACATTCGCTTGTACTCGATTATCTACAAGGCAATCGACGAATTAAAAGCAGCAATGGAAGGAATGCTTTCTCCAGATATTCAAGAGCAAATCACAGGTTCTGCAGAAATCCGCGAAACATTCAACATCACGAAAGTGGGTACAATTGCCGGATGTTTCGTATTGGATGGTGTCATCAAACGCAACTCGAAAATCCGAATTATCCGCGATGGAATTGTAGTTCATACAGGTACATTGGGTTCATTGAAACGTTTCAAAGACGATCAAAAAGAAGTGAAACGTGGATTCGAATGTGGTTTGAACATCGACAAATACAACGATATCAAGATTGGCGACGTTGTAGAAGCCTTCGAAGAAGTAGAAGTTGCAAGAAAATTGTAATACATAAAAACGAAAAATTACCGGAAGCCGTTCTATAAAGAGCGGCTTTTTTTATGGCAACTGATTCAATCATGACACTCCATCATCAATAAATCTCCGGATTTATAACTGACTTCTATGATCCCATCTTCAGCTACCTCATTCGAATTTCCATTTCGATAACCCAACTCCAAGGATTCATGGGATAAGTTATATTTGAGGTTCTGCGTTGTCACTCCATCAACCATTCCCAATGGAACCAACGAAATCACCGTTCCTTTGACATACCATTTACGGAAAACAGCAGGTGTTTTTGGTAACAAATAAACAGTCGAATAATCATCTAAAATAGTCACGGTAATGCGATCACGGTAGCGAACCAAATTGGCTAAATTCGTCATCGTATGGTCGGCTCGTCGTCCGGTTGCCCAAACTATATTGACTGCTTTGTGACCTTTTTCGACTAAAAAATCAATCGCTTTTTCTAAATCTGTTTTATTTTGATCTGGAGTGTGAACGATTTCAATTGGATGTTGTTTCGCGCGGATTTCATCAAAAGCATGTTCGTTTCGGTCAAAATCTCCTAGCAAAACATCCACTTTAATTCCCAAATCCAACACCCGATGCATGGCGCCATCCAGCACCACAATATACGGACTCCATTCCAATAATTGATGCAATAAATTTGCATGGCAAGCTTCACCATTCGCTATGATCAAAGCGGGTTCTTGCAAATCGCGGACAACGTGGTGTGAAGACATTTAGATGGTGTTTTTTTGTAATTTTTTCCGTTGATACCCTTTGATTAGGGCGTTTAAAACCACAACAAAAATAATCATCGCTGCGCCCAAGTAAAAATCTTTTCCTAAAACTTGATTTTCACCCAACAAGAAAATGGCAAGTACGATGGTGTAAACAGGCTCCAAATTGATGCTCAACGAAACCGTAAACGCACCTAGTTTTTTGACAACCTCAATCGTTGCTAAAAAGGCAAAAGACGTACAAAGTAAGCCCAGGAAAAGCAACCACAACAAATCTGTAACGCGCATATCAAACAAGGCTGGCTGAAGCTTTCCAGTAAACAACAAAACAAAAGACAAGAACACAAAACCCGTAATCATTTCAAAAAGGGTAATCTGAGTTGAAGGTGTGTCTTGCACCAATTTCGCATTGAAAACAGAGAACAAAGCTGCACAAACAGCCGAAAAAAGTCCAAAACCCAAGGCCCAATATTCTTGTTCATCAAAATCACCTGATACGAAATACAAGCCGTAAATCACCAATAAACCCAAGAAAAATTCCAACCAGGAAAAAGGCTTTTTCATCACGAGCGGTTCCAACCAAGAAACGTGCAAGGTAACGGTAGAAAGACACAAAATACCGAGCGACGCCGTCGATAAATCAATCGCAATGTAGAACGTAACCCAATGCAACGCTACAATGATTCCAACTCCAATAATTTGCCACAACCGTTTTTTGGGAGGAAGATGCAAAGGAATTTTCATAAAGCGCATGGCAAGACCCAAGCCAACAAAAGCAATCAATACTCGCCACCAAACAATGTAAAGTGGTTCGAGCTCAATTACTTTTCCCAGAATGGCTGTGAAGCCCCACATAAACACAATCGCGTGGAGCAAAACATAGTATTTCCATTTGGCCTGCATGAAATTATTCTCCTATTTCTACCATCAAAGCACGCAAATCTGTCAATACCTTTGTTTGCTGTGCAATGATTTTACGCGTTTGATCCGCATACAAAGGTTGATTGTTCTTCTCGTATGTTTGCAGTTCCGCTTGCGACTTCAATTGATTGTTTTCAATCGTCTTAATCAAATAATCCACATTTTGTCCTAAAAACATATTGACATAAAATCCACCTTTCTCTTTTTGAACTCGATACAATTCCGTTGCTTTTTCTTGCAAATCAACATCTTGTCTAGTCATGAAAATCGTAAACGAATTCAAGCCATAAATCGCATCGTATCCTTGTAATTTACTTTCTCGCATCAATTGATCAAAAAAGGAAAAATTGTCTTTTGTTCCTTTCACGGCATACAATTGAGCAATCCCCGATTTCAATTTGGAAGAGGGATCATTCTCTAAACTTTTGGCTTTTTTCATTCCCAACTCGGGATTCAAGATGCCCAATCGAGCTAAGGCTGTTCCAATCACGCGATACGACAAATCATTTTCCAAACGATCCAACAAAATTTTCTCCATTACTGCAGGTTCGGCTGCTTCCACCAAATACTCAATCGCAGCTTCTCGCACACTGGAAACAGAATCCGTTTTCACCATTTTTTCGATGATTTCGTATCCTTTTTGGACATTGTCTCCTTTTAAAAACACAGCTTTCGAAATCGCTTCTTGGCGAATGCTCCAAAATGGATCTTTCAAGGCATCCAAGATTAATTTTTGTGATTCAGGTGAATCATCTGATGATCCGTACAAAACCGCATCCCTCCTACCTGCAAAGCGTTCACTTGCATAATATTGGTTGACGTATTCCAACGCGGGTTTGTCAAAAGTCACTTCGGCCAACAAGGTTTGACTTTCGTCAAAAATAACTGTTTTCAATTTTCCTTTTACAGGCAAAACCACTTTGTTCACCACCTTGTCTAATACAACACGGTGTACTTTTTTCCCTGCATCATCCACCACTGCGATATCGACTGGCAAGCGGAAAATCGGATGGTCAAACGTGCTTTGCAATTGCGTAATCGTCAATACAACTTCCCCGTTCGCTGCAGAAAAATACTCATCGATTTGCAATTCAGGATGTCCATCATCAAAGAACCATTGATTGAAAAACCAGTTCAAGTCTTCTCCTGTAATTTCTTCAAAAACCAAACGCAAATGATGAATTTCAGCAGCCTTAAACTGATTGTCTTTCAAGTATTTGGAAAGAGCCAAGAAGAAGGCTTCATCACCTACATAATTGCGCAACATGTGCAAAATTCGTCCGCCTTTGTTGTAGGAATGTCCATCAAACATTTGCTCTTTGTCATCGTAATCAAACCAAATCAAGTTGTGATGCCCTGCGTTAGCAGCGTTTTGCATGTAGCCATACATTTGTTGTTCAGCTTGGTAATCCGCTTCGTCCAAACCAAAGCGATGCTCATCCCATAAGTATTGCGAATAATTGGCAAACGATTCATTCAACGGTAAGTTCGACCACGATTCACAGGTAACCAAATCGCCAAACCAATGGTGAAACAATTCATGTGCAATCGTCGACTGATCGTTTTCATCCAATAATTCGCGGTCGGTTTTATATGCATAATCGCCAAAGATTACCGCTCCTGTATTTTCCATCGCACCTGAAACGTATTCACGCACAACAATTTGATGGTACTTGTCCCACGGATACGGAACTTTCAATAAATCCGAAAAATAGGCGATCATTCGAGGTGTTTCACCAAAAATGGCGCGTGCATGTTGTTCCCATTCTGGTTCCACATAATAATTTACCTCCATTTTACTTCCATCTGGACGTGTGTAAGAATCTTTCACCACTTTGAATTCTCCGATTCCCATCATGAACAAATACGGTGCGTGCGGCAAGTCCTGTTTCCAATGATCCGTTCGGGTTCCATCTGCGTTTTTGTTCGACTTAATCAGTTTTCCATTGGATAAAGTAGCATATTTTGCATCGACAGTGATGAAAATTTCCTGCGTGGTTTTCACATTCGGCGCATCGATTGTTGGGAACCAAACCGAACTCGCTTCCGTTTCTCCTTGCGTCCAAATTTGCGGCATTTGGTTTTTATTTTCTCCCTTTGGATTGATGAAATACAAGCCTTTGTCGCTAGTAATCGCCGCACTGCCTGACGTTTCACGCTCATCTGGCTTAGCGATGTAGGAAATTTCGATGGTGTATTTTTCGTTTCGGGTATATTTTTTATCCAACTGAATTCGCAAATTTTCGCCATCATAGCGGTATTTAAGTGCTTGTTGATTCAACAAAACAGACTTGATCTCCATTCCTTTGGCATCCAGAAACAAACTATCAGAAGCATAAAAATGCGGTTTTGCGGTGATGGTCGCTTTTCCATACATCCACGATTTTGTCCAATCAAAACTAACCTCTAGTTTAGTATGAATCAAATCCGTAAAAACGGTTTCTGTAGCCTGATAGCGCGGTCGAGTAAGATTTTCATCAATCATCGGAGCATCTTCTTCCAAGAATTCGGGTTCTTCTTCCCAATACTCTCCTTGCGTTATTTCTTGATTTTTATCTTTTTGAAAAACACCACAAGCACTCAAAAATACCAATCCGGCTAGTCCATAAACAAACTTCATACTTTCTAATTTGGAGTTCAAATCTGCGCAATTATTTGTTTCTGTGCAAACAAATGCACTCCGAACTTCATCGTTTTCGGTTTTCAGGGAGATTTTGCTATTTTTTCAAACAACATGTTAAAAAAACATGTGTTTATTTGTACATTTACCGTCCAAACGAAAAGGTATGTCAGCACAAAAATGGAAATTAGACGGAGAAAAAGTAGTTCCCAACCACCAAGCATCGGTTTCTTGGGAAAATGGAACTTTCTTTACCATTTCTTACAAGGGAGAAAAATACCACGGTGAAGTTCTGGAAGAAAAACTGGAAGACCGCAAATTGCGCATAAAAATCAATCACCGCGAATTTTTAATCGAGAAGGAAGGTCCGTTGGATGCTTTGATTGCTGAACTTGGTTTAGACAAAGTGAAAGTGCGCAAACTAAAACAATTGCAATCACCTATGCCAGGACGTATCGTTTCGGTAGCCGTTCAGGTTGGCGACTCCATCGAAGTGGGACAAGAATTGTTAACCCTCGAAGCGATGAAAATGGAAAACGTACTTAAATCCGAAGGAGTTGGAGTGGTTTCCGAAATCAAAATTGCTGCCAACGATGTGGTAGACAAAGGTGCTGTGTTGATTTCGTTTGAGTAGTAGCAAAAAAAAGGGCCGCTTAATGCGACCCAGCAAATGCATGTTGTAATATAACGGGATATTTTCGACCAAACTCTTGTTGACACCATTGCCTCAATGCGCGGATTTCATCTTTGTCGTTGATCCATGAAATTGCTTTGAGCAGTTCCTTCTGAAA
Source organism: uncultured Flavobacteriales bacterium (assembly GCA_964425255.1). Classification (GTDB taxonomy): domain Bacteria; phylum Bacteroidota; class Bacteroidia; order Flavobacteriales_D; family Crocinitomicaceae; genus CAYRMV01. Next base: position 42,051 of record CAYRMV010000004.1, on the reverse strand, counting down.
GAGCTTGGGGTCGAAGCTGACTTTCGTTAAGATTTTCTTGCTTAATTCTACCATAGCATTTTGGTTTTACTCCTCCTAAATTAACGCAAAAAAACATCCATAGTATACCTCAATTTGTTAAAATCCGCTTTTTTAACGTTTCTTTAGAGTCGTGTAAAATTATCGACGAATAAAGTCATTCACTCAAAAAACAGGTTAGTCTACACAATTTCAGCACTTTCTTTCATCGAACTATGCTCCTGATTTGAGGTATTCTGTTGTGGTAATTTGTTTGTACTCTTTTTCTAAATCTTTGATGGTCGTGGTCGAAACACTAGTTACCTTTTTCATCCAACCCGAAGATAATTCCATCCGCATTTTATTCTGTGTTTTTAGGTTGATTTTCAGGTTATGAACCAAGGGTTTTTTCTTTTCTTCCATGAAAAAATAACCCGAAATCCATTTGACATAGCTAACTAATTCTTGCGGATTCGGTTTTTCATTCACCGTAAACATACACTCATCTGCATTAACGGAAATGGTGTTGAGTGTGACCGAACCGGTTCCTGTCAAAACAAAATCACCCAAACAAGGATACAACAATTCCACGTCGTAGCTCTTGGTCAGTTGCATGGAAATACCAAAATATCCATGTAAAAACAAAATATCGGCTAAAAACAATGCTTCTGTATTTTCAATTTCCTTAAACGCGTCGATTAATTGTTTCGTCGCTGTCGTATAGATCACTTGTTTCATCGAATCCGTCTGACTTGACGCTTCCAATTGAATCGTTTTCAGTTTGTTCAAAAGCTGAATGCGCAAATCCGCACTATTGACCAAAGAATCAAATTCACCAAGTTCATTCGTAGTATATTTCAATTCCATGTTCGCTTTCAATGCTGCCAACTGATCAAAAATTGGGTCGCCTTTTTGAGATGAAACAGATCCATATTTCATCAAAAAAGTATATGCTTTTTCGGTACTATCAATGATTTCCAAAGAAAACGAATACGATTCTTCCGATTGTTTCGGTTTACGTTTTCCCATGATTCGTTCAGACTTTTTAGTGACCGTATAATTCACTTTTTCTCCTAAATTCCAATAACCTATTGTCGATATTTCTTTCGGAGACAAAAGGTTTGGGTAGGTTTGTGAAAATGAAAGAGCGTTACAATAAACAACGAAGAGCAAACAGATTGCTTGGGAAAGTTGGCGTGAAACAAATAACATCATGATGTTTTAAAAAGGCAAAAGTAAAACAAGAATCAATCTTTTCATCAAGAATAATCTTGCATTTTTCGAATCGTTGTCCATTAAAAACGAACTTCGTAACACGCGGAATAAAATAAAGTAGTAATTTTCAGAAAAAAACATGCGTCGAATAGTATCCTTCATTTTTCTCTCATTCCTTTTTTTGAATGGCTTTGCGCAACAAAAAATAGACACGATTCCCTTCTCCACGGAAAACAATTTGTTGGTCTTTAAAGGAAAAATCAACGATGTCGAAGCCTTGTTTGCGTATGACACCGGTGCAGGATTGGGCGTTTTACCCAAAGCGCTTGCTGATAAAACGGGGGTAAAACCAAAAGGTAGCAAAAAAATAAACGACAGCAACGAGCAAAAAAATACCATGGATTTTGCTGTCATTGACAAAATGAACATTGGTTCTTACGAATTCACCTCCATCAACAATGTGATTTACGATATGCCTTTTTTGGCGTGTAATGAATACTACCTGCTCGGTGGAAACGCCATTAACCAACTCAATTGGAAAATTGATTTTGATCAGAAAGTACTCTATGTATCCAAAGATCCTTTCCCGACCGACCAATCGATGGTGAAAATGGATCTGAAAATCGTCAAAAATCGTCACTTTACAGATTTAACCATCGGAAAGCGAAAAGTCAAAAATTGCCTGATTGATTTTGGTTATACAGGATTTTTTGAATCGTCTGATAAGGAGAAAGAAATCTTGAAACTCAAAGAAAAAAATGCGTTTATCGAAGGTTCGGGTTTCAGCATGGGCTTAGCAACTTCGCAAACAAATTCCGTTTCGACAATGACTTTGAACGGATTGAAAATCGACACCGTTGAAATCAATGATTTGCGTGTTGAAATACGAGAAAATACAAGCACCAAAATTGGGATCGATTTCTTCAACGACCTTTCATCAAAAACGATTTTAAACATTTCAGACAAGAAATATTACTTGAAACTTCGTGAAAAACCTGAGCACATCGAATTGGTCTATGGCGTGGATGTTTATCTGGTCGACGGAAAATTGCGCATCGTTGGAATCAAAAACAAGCAAGCTGCCAACACAGCCTCTTTCACCATCAACGAAGAGTTAAAATCAGTAAATGGTAAAACAAGTGCCGATTTTGCGGATGAATGCGCTTACTTGGCTTGGAGATTAGTCAATCGTGGAAACACCGAAATGATTCTTGAAAAAATGAACGGGGAAAAAATCATTCTAAAAAAACAAGTCCTCGAATAGTTACTCGTATTCTATCGATTCATCGTTCGTTTTTCCTTATTTTTGCAGAAAAAATCGCATGTTGTCGCCGGGATCAAAAGGTTGGATCTTAAAATACCAAGATTTGTTGCACAAAGGAGAGATTTCTGTGCACCTTGAAATTCCTCCCGGAATTAGCAAAGATCATTTTACGCATTTACAACTTTCGAAATCAGGAATTTTGTTTGGATTTGCTACCGAAATGCTTTTTTCGCAACATGTTCTCGGCATCGAAAAATGGACGCAGGACGAGCGACTCAAAATGCTTCTGTTTGAAGCGCATTTGTTTGTGTATCTGCTCAACGGAGGAAACCAAACTGAACTAGATGATTTTGTTGATGCTTTGATCGATTTTTATGGGAAAAACAACTCCAAATCACTCAAAAAAGTGATGACTTTTTTCCTGAAAGAAAGCAAAACAGAACAATTAGAATCCATTCTCGACAAGCGAATTGATGTGAAATCGAACTTGATTGAGAAATCGTTTTTGCTTTCCAATTTGAACAATTTGTTCATCTATTTGGATGTGATTTTGTTTCACCAATATCTGAAAAACAAACGCCAACAACCCAAACTCAATTACGGAGACCTTGCGGAAGAGGCTTTGAAAACCATCGCACTTGCTGCACAATCAGATCAAACAATCGATTCGCGGGAACGCAAAATGTTTGAATTTTTTCTCACTTCCGCCAATTTATCCGACAAACGTAAAGACAATCTCATTCACTTTCTGGAAACAGAAAATAATTCCATTGCCGAATTAAATCTCGTTCGTTTCACCGATTGGTTGTACCGCCGTTACTTGCTTGATTTGGCTTTTCTTACCATTTTCACCAATGCGGAAGCCGACGAAAAAGAAATCTCCTTTCTCCAAAAACTCTGTGATGCCTTGCAATTACCGCTCACTGAATTGGACGAAACCATGGTGATGGTCGAACATTTTGTACTAAAAAATAACCAACAAATTTCTGCCTTGATGGACAGCCGAACTTACGAGCGCATGTATTCGAATGTGTCCAAACGTTGGGTGAAAATTTTGGGCAGAAACAAAGACAAACTGGCAACCGAATTAAAGCAAAGCAAAGAGTTGGTTTTTCTGATCAAAAAATCGACCACAAACGAACTTTCCTCCGAGGAAAAAGAAAAGGTAAAAACCCAATTTCTAGACTTGGTAAAATCCGTTCCCGCCTTGGCAATTTTTCTCTTGCCTGGTGGTGCATTGCTTTTGCCAATCGTATTAAAAATAATCCCTGATTTGGTTCCTTCTGCCTTTCGGGACAACGAAATCGACGATTGATATGCGATTAACCTTTCTGTTTTTATTGGTGATTTCCACTTCTTTTTCGCAAAAATTTACTAAAATTTCCGAATTAGATACGGTTCTTTCCGAAATCTCCGGTTTGACTTTCCTGAACGACTCCACCCTGCTCGCGCACAACGATAGCGGAAACAAACCCGAATTATTCGTCCTCAATCTGAAAGGCGAAATACAGAAAAAAATCCACGTAATCGGGGCCAAAAACCGTGACTGGGAAGACATCACCTCCGACGGGAAAAACTATGTGTACCTCGCCGATTTTGGAAACAACAACAACCGCAAAAAGAAATTCCAAATTTACCGTTTTTCCATTTCAGACATCCTCGAAAAAGACAGCATTTTGCCCAGCGAAATCACCTATTCCTATCCCGATCAAGTAGCCTTCCCTCCAGCAGAACAAGACTTACATTACGACGCAGAAGCCTTGGCTTTTTACCGTGATTCATTGTATGTTTTCACCAAATGCCGAACCAATCCCTTCGATGGATTGAGCTTCGTTTACCGAATTGGAACCGAGCCCGGTGTACAAATTCCCGTTCAGCTTCCTCCAATTTACATTGGGAAAAAGGGCTTTTGGAAAGATGCTGTCACGGCTGCCGAAGTGGTTGGCGATACATTATACTTGTTGACCTACAACCGCTTTTTGATGTACCACATGCAAGGAGAAAGGTTTGCGTTTATCGAGGATCACAAAACAGGAAGATTGACTCAAAAAGAAGCTTTAACCACAATCAATCACCACGAAATTTGGTTGGCTGATGAAAAATACCGCCTGTTGGGTGGAGGAAATTTATACCGATGGAAGAGAAAAAAACAAAGATAGATTTAACCCGATTTGATGCCGTAATTTTTGATATGGACGGCGTTTTAATTGATTCTGAACCCGTTTGGAAAATCGCCATGGAAGAGGTTTTTGCTTCGGTAGGTTGCCATTTGACGCGCAAAGATTTTGAAAAAACTGTCGGACTCCGCTTAGACGAAGTGATTGCGTATTGGTACAAATATGCCCCTTGGGAAGGCGCTGGTCCCGAAGAAGTGTTGGAACAAATCATTCAAAAAATGGTTTTTTACCTACGTCGCGATGGAAAAGCACTCCCCGGTGTGGTCGAAGCCTTGACTTTTTTCCGAGCAAAAGGATTGAAAATAGGACTAGCAACTTCATCTTACCGCATCTTGATCGACGCTGTGTTGGAAACGCTGAACATTCAATCCTTCTTTGATTTCACTCACTCCGCTGAAGACGAAACGCATGGAAAACCACATCCTGCCGTTTACCTCTCCACCGCCCAAGCCCTACAAGTCGAACCAACCCACTGCTTGGTCATCGAAGACAGCATCAACGGAGTCATCGCAGGAAAAGCGGCGCGCATGTCTGTCATCTGCATCCCCGAAAAAACCCATGCGCCCAACCCCAAACTCATCATCGCCGACTGGCAATTCGACGATATGCTGGAGATGCTGAATGGGATGGAGTGAGTTATCGGGGCAATGAATTACGTCATAATGTAATTCTGCACCGGTACGGGTTTCAAATCGTGTGGCACATCTAAGATTTCCATTAAATCAATTTCAATGTTGCGGCTAATGGACGTAATCGGAACGTCGTTGGCACTTCCTTCGAACGGATTTTCACCCGACTCACCAATGCGATCCATCGTCGTGAATACCCAACCGGATAAGGTAGCAAAAGGAATCGTCATCCAAATAAAACTTTTTCCCAAACAAGCAAATTCCTGAATCATCCCAAAGGGCAAAAGCGCAACATTCAATTCTTCATCGGAAAGGGGCGTTTGCGCATGTTGATTGGTGACATAATCTTTGACCAAAATGCCCCAACTTCGGCTGATATTGGTGATGGAACCCCAAATTTTTCGTGCTTCCCACAAGCGGTCATACGAAGCGTTGTTTTTAAAACCAAGCACAAAGGCAACCGCCGTATCCAGCAACGCAATCGGAAGCCAAGGCAGGGTCATCCATTTCCAATGTGCATAGTGTACTGTTTTTCAGCACAAAATTAATGATTTTTTGAAGTTGTACAGAAAAACTGTTTGTGGAGTTATTTTTGTCAAAAAAACAACCTCCCATTGATCCATTCGGGGTCGAGGAGGGCGTGTTTGCTGCGGTAGAAACGGAGGGCGAGTTCGTTCCATTCAAGTACTTGCCAGTCCATGCGTTTGGCGCCTGTGGAGCGGGCTTCTTCCACCACCCAATCAAACAATTGAGATCCCAAGCCGGCTTGGCGGTATTCGGGTAAAACGTAAAAATCTTCGAGGTACAAGCACTTGCCTTTCCAAGTCGAGTAAGAAACATACCAAAGTGCAAATCCAACCACTTGTTCGTCTTGTTCCGCAACTATGGCGTGGCAAATCTGATCTTCGAAAAGGTGCTTGCCCAAGTCCGCAACGGTATTTGTCACTTCGTTGGGCGCCTTTTCGTATTCCGCCAACGCTTGAATCAAGCGGTGAATGGCGTATTCATCTCCGGGTACTGCTCTGCGAATCATCTTACAAGCCAGCTAAGTTTAAACGAAGTCGGATTCCGGCATTGGTGTTACCCGTTGGGAAAGTCGTTTGAATTTTTGGTGTGTTCAACACTTGGTCGTAATACAACTGAATGGTCAAATTCTGACCCAAGTTGTAATCCGCCGAGGACTTGATCGAGATCACCCGTTGACCTGCTGTTGCTTGGTTGGTTTCTTCCACTACCTTGCGAATCACCGTCAAGTTATCGCGGAAAGAGAAGTCAAAACGCAACTGCAACGGATTGCGTGGATATTCGTTTTTGATCTTGAATGGGAAGCGTACTTTCTCGATTTTGTATCCCGCACCAATCACGATTTCCGTTCCATACACTTCCGTTACTTGGTTGTTGTTCAACGACAAGTTTGCCGAGCGATCTTTCTTGTATTCGAAGCGAGTCAACAAGCCTTGTCCTTTTACGTTCCACGTTGCGTCCATACCGATAAGTGGAGAGAAACGCTCCGAAATCGCAATGTTTTGCACTTGACGCATCGCAATGAAATTGTTGAACGAGTCACGCACTTGCGCATTTCCGTTGGCATCTGCTCCGTAGTTCAAGTTCGATTGCATTCCCGAAATACTAACTGTTGAGCTATACGCATGTTTTAACACGAAGTTTTTCACGTATTTTTTCATGAATGGGAACTTCGACAAGCCATTGTAATTGATGGTCCAGTTTGGAAGCGGAATTGTTTTCAACGGATTAATTCCACGGCTATCTGCTTTTCCATTCGTGTACGTTGTCAAGAATGCACCAATCATTACTTCTTGTTGAATTTGACCGTATCCACTCGCATATCCGCCCGATGTCGGTGTAGAATTCGGGTTGCTTGCTCCCAACAATTGCGATACATTCTCGCGTTGATTCAACAAATCGGTGAACGTTTGCGAACTGAAATCTTTCGCCAACGATTGGAAAGCCGAACGCATTGAAATCGTTGAGTAGGTGATACTACCTGTTTCCACACGACTTTGACTTTCGAACTGACCTGATTGATCGTTCCAACGGTAAAACTCGCTGGAGTTCAACATGTAATTTCGTGTCAAAGACAAGTCGATGGTCAAATCGCGAATTGGCTCCAAAGAAGCACGACCCGTGATGTTTTGCGTATGGTTGACAGTCAACGGACGATTCAGCGCACTGTTTTGAACCAACCAATTTTGGTCTCTCGAAATCGTAGCGATGTTGTATCCGTTTTCTCTACCCCACACATCGTATTGTTGTTTCCCGAACACAAAACCTGTCAAGGCTGTACTTCCACTTCCATTCAAACCAAAAACAGTTGTGTTTTGATTGTAACCAGGAAGCAAAGTACCATCTGTTACTGCATAGGTAGCTGAAACATTTCGAACAGACATCACCAAACGACCTGCAAAACCAGCTACAGGATGTACCCCACGTTTTTCGCGTTCTTCTTTGCGTTCTTGTCTTTTTTCCCAGCGTTTTTTCTTGCGTTCAAATTTCTTGCGTTCTTTTTCCGTCATTTCTTCCAAGGGTTTGTCTGGCAAGAATTCTGCCTTTGGCTTAGGATCTTTGCCTGCATTGGCTCCTCCTTTTCCACTTCCATCAGTCACACCAGCTGTTCGAGCAGGAGTTCGTGAAGGTTTCCCCAATTCATTGATTTTCTTGAAGAAAGGAACCTTGTTATATAAAGTCACAAAATTCATTTGAGTCGTCATATTCACCTGACGGCTATTTTGGATAATATTTCCATATTGCGACTGCCCCAAAGGAGCGCGTTGCCAATTGTACGTTCCTGTGTATTTCACATTGGCATTGATCCAATTCAATACAGGGATTTTATCCAACGGCAAGTTGTAAGCAATGTTGTAATCATGCGTGTAATCGATTGCTTTTCCGAAAGTCGCCATTTGTGCACGAATCGAATCCGTAAACTGGCGGTATCCATCCGGATCGTTTTTACGGTCAACTCGTCCGTCTGCTTCATCAAAAATCGCTCGGTTGTTGGCATTGAAATTTACTTTCAAATTCTTGGTCACATCGTAAGCCACATTGTAAGTACGATTCCAGGTAAACGATTTTACATAAACAGGCTTAAATTCGTAACCCGGCGTGATGTTGTTGCGCACTTTTCGTTCGTTATAACTACGCATCAAATCATTCGTCATGGAAATGTTTTTCGGCGTCAAGAAGAAGTTTGCATCGCGAATAATTGCCCACCAATTCGACTTTTGCATGAACTTCACTTTCTTGAATGGTTCAATCGCTTTGGCTTGGAAAGAATAGTTATAATTCAATCCTCCACGCCAGATTTTAGTTCGATCGTATTCAATGTTGAAATCACGGTGCAAGTTTTCATTGAAGGCGTAATTCGCAGAGAAATTCGATATATTCCAGAAATGAGGTTTCGCACCCGCCGATGCTTCTTTTCTCACATTGGTAAAATTATACGAACGTCTTTCCGTGAAATCTTGACCTACTTTTGCCCGTTCACGGCGTGTTTCAGGATCGTAATCCGCCAAGCGAATGTCCGGATTGAACGGATCGTATTCTGGATTGATTACACCAACAGAATAGCCATAGAAAAACGGAACCGATACTTTTGCTTTGCGGCCTAAGAACTGACCCAATTGCATATTTGTGTTGAAATCAAAGCCCATTTGTTCGTTACGCTGACGTTCTTGAACACGGCTTTCTACCGATCCCCAGTTGATTCCACTGTAATTTCCTGCTACTGAGAAATTGGCAAAATCAGCGGCTTGAACTTGCAAACGAGCAACTGCTGCACCTCCCCCTTCGTTTTGGAAATCGGTCAAACGCAACTCATTTACCCAAACCGTCACACATTTCGCTAATCCATCATCGGACCAAGGATTGTTATCGTTTTTATGTGGATTTCGAACACCAATCATAATCGAACGAAGACCTTGTAAGTTAGGACTTCCTTTCACTTTCAACAAGCGTTTTGGGTTGCGCGGGTCAATCATCACATATTCCGCTTGATTGGTCAGCGTTGAGTTCGGATCGGCTGTTACCGCATTTCGGTCTTTTTTGATTTTCAATAAATCATCAAAGTCAATCTCTACGTTGTTGATTTCTGGCCAAATTCCGTCCGCTGATGTCGTTCCCCAAGGAGTCAGATACAACGGCATTTCATATTCGTAGTAATTGTCTGTAAAATCGGTTCCCAAACGAATAAATAAAGTTACATCTTCGTTGTTCAACGGTTTACTTGGCGTTACTTCTTCCGCGTGAACAAACATTTTCAATTTCTTGTACGTACGCACATCAAACTGAACGTTTCTGTATGCTGCACGCGCATCTCCATCTTGTAAATCACATACTTCCAAAGTCAATGATTGCTCATTCATTTGACGTTGTTGAATCTGCGAAGGATCCACCTCACGGATGATTCCTGGTGGAACTTCATATTTAATCGGTTGACGTTGATCGTTTTCTTCTACGTTTACCGCACCAATGTTGAACGAAGTCAAGTTTGGATCGATTTGTACCGCTTCACCTGGAGAAGTCAATGTTTGTAAGTAACGTCTCCATTCACCACGAACAAATTCCAAGCGAGCAAAACGAAGGACGACTTCTTCGTCAAAGTTTTTCATGAACATACGCATGAAACGAATTGAGCGGAAATCGGAAATTCCGTTCACTGCTTTTTCAGGTTGAGCAATGGGAACTTTGAATTGAATCCAACGCTCTGTTTTGTTCCCATTTTGGAACGTTTGAATATTGGTGATAAAGTTCTTTCCTTCCACCAAATCCGCTTGGCGAAGACTTACACGGTACTGAAAATAACTTTCTGTTTCAGATAAATTGTTGTCCTGGTTGATGTCTTCGATATCAGGCATGTTACTTGCTTGAACGTTGTAACCATCCGCATTTGCTGTGTCAGACATTTCCTGCGTGTAGGAGTTTCCTTCCATTCCGTTGTAACGCTTGTAACGCGTCAAGATATTTGCCTCTTGCAAATCATAGGCATCATCGCGGAAGAACTTAAAATCGTCATTGGATGGATCGCTCAACATCCGTTGTTTTGCAGCTGCTGACAAGTTCGGGTTGTTTTGTACCCAATTAAAATACTGTTCGTAGAAGGTTTGTTCTTGTCTGCTTGACCAACCATCTAAACCAACATCTTGATTAACACGAGTAGCAGGATCATTGTCAAATGCATTGACTACAATTTGCTGTGTCGAAACACGTCCCCAAGTAGTTTCATCCACATTATCTTGGTTTGCAGGATCAATTGGTAAACCATTTTCAAAACTTTTGCGCGAGTCAGGTAAGATATCTTCCGAGATATTTCCTAAGTTGAAATACAAATCTCCACCTGAATGGGGCGAATTAGGATTCACTGCTTCCGCATCTTGATTGAATGGATCTAAAATCCAAAACTGAATGTATTCGATGTTTGCTTGTTCAAAATCATTGGTTGCTAATGCCCGCATGATTCCTCCCCAACGTGCTTCCGGATTCAAGAAATTTCCATCCGCATCCACTGTGTTGGTTGTATCGTAGTTATACATTCCACGTTCAGTTGGATAGTACGCCAAATCCAAAATGGGAATGTTGGGAACGTTCCCGTATTGCAATTGTAGATTCGGGAAAATGTCTTTTTGACTAACCAAACGCATGCGACTATCCGAAAGCATTTCTGGATTTTGGATAATGTGCTGTGGCGTTGTATTGTTTCCTTGATAAAATAATGGATCAATTTGATACCAAGCAAGTTGTGCACGTTTGAAACCAGCTCCAATATTTTTTATTGAAGCTTCTGGAAATAAATTTGGTTGACCTTGAGGAACAGAAGCTAATTTCCATGCATTTGCTGATCGTAAATCAATGGTTGTTTGACTACCTTCAAAGTCATCCACATACGAAATTCCTTCTTTCGAAATTGCACGAGGCGTTCCAGGAATCAAGTAAGCTCCTTCGCCCGTAAAAGACATCGAAGACGGTGCTTTGGTCGAAATTCCAGGAAGGAAATCAACCATTTTGGTCAAGAAAGGAAGGTCTTTTCGGAAGGAAATATCCAAGCCGACAATGTTGTTTTTAAACGGTTCACTTCCGATATCCACTTTTTGGGTTACCGGGCGTTCCATCATGCGCAACCAAGTGGCTCCTAAGTTAAAATCAGGCGAGAAACGGTAATTCAAGTGAGTTCCTAACAAGGATTTGGCTTGAAAACCAAAAACGGAATTACTTTCAATCGAAATTTTGATCGGTGTGTTGGACTCTAAAATCCCTGTGTTCAAAATTTTAACGCGACCTAAATTATAATCAACCGTAAAATCTTGTCCTTCCACCAATTTCATTCCTCCTGCCGTAACAGTCACTGCTCCTTGAGGAATGTTCAATGCATTCAACGGAATGTCAGACGAAATAGAAGATTTGTATTCTCCTTTGAACAAGAAACGATTTTTGGATGGAATTTGCTGCGCTGCCGTTTTAGTCGAGTCATACAATTCGGAATAAACTGTGCGATCTACAACAGCTTGCGGTATACCAGCATCCAACATTTTGGTTTTTAACGTTTGTCCAAACGGCTCAACCGTGGTAAAATATACCCGACCATTTCGTGGGTTGATTGTTCCCCCAGATTGAGATCGAGCACCGTTAAAACTCATCGGAACAAAGTCAAACAATCCATCCGAAAAAGGCTGATTGTTCATGTTCAATTTATCCATTTCCAACAAGGTCACTAACTGAACATCTTTGACCCCCTCAAAAGGGAAAAATGGAACGGGTAAACTTGTTTCTGGATTATTGTACAAGATATCCATGCGGAAACCTTGCTGATCTAACTGATAGGCGCCAATGGAATAAACGTTTTTCATCATCAAATCCCAAACCTTATTGGTTGGTCGGGTGATGGTTGGTTTCAACATTTTTAAGTAAAGTGCTTTTTGTCCCTCAATTCCATCCGTTGAAAACTCCCCCACTTGGAAGGTTTCTCCACGATAGGTATACTCATAAGCGACAGCTAAAACTTCGTCATTATTAAGTGGTAAATTCAAGGAAATAAATCCTAACAAAGCATTGTAGGTATATTCTTGTTCCGTCAATTTGCGGGCATTTTCCACTTTTTCGTAGTGAATCGCTTGTTCAAAAGGACCTGGTGTTGCATTTTGAGACGAAAGCGCTTGAACCGCATTGTTAAAATCACGAATCAAGGGTTGGTTGTATGCCCATTGATACAAATTATTGGATTCATTATCTGGAATTTCACTTGATGCTTGAATCAATGGATTTCCTTCTAAATTGACAGCTTTTGCTTCCCCTAAATCGGAGAATGCAACGATGTTACGTGTGTTTTCCGTATTATTAACTCGGTTTGTCAACCAAACTTCCATCCGTGTAATGTTCACTTCAGATCGAGGAATTGGTAATTCAGACATCGCTTCATCGTAATGATCGCGGAAGTAAAAATTTAAGAAATAGTGGCGGTTTGCTTCGTAATTGTCGGCAGTAAGTTCGAAGGGCATTACCTGCGATTTCCCATCGATGTTGATTTCTTGTCTTTTTCCACGAGACGAAGCAGCAATCGCATCGACAGTTAGTCGGCCAAATTTCATCTGAGTACGTGCACCAAATAAGGTTTGAGAACCTTGAATTAACGAAGTTGGAAGCGGTAAATTCACATTTCCCAATTCGATTTTTTGCATGATTTGATCTTCATTTCCGTTGTAGCCCAACTTGGTAATGTTGTCAAAATCGAACGCAGCTTGGGTGTTGTAACTCGTATTTAATTTGATTTTTGTTCCAATTTGACCTACTAGGTTCAACTGGATTTGCTGTTGAAAATCCATTCGAGTAACACGACGTTGACGAACAGGAAGAATTGGGTTGTCGTAGCGAGAAGAGTTAACCCCTAGTGAAACCTCCACAGATCCTTGCGGACGAATGCTAATTTCATCGGAACCAAAGAAATTTTCGAAGGCTTTGCTGTTGATTTTAATTGGAGGAACTATACTTTGATTTTCTTTTGTTTGTTGATCGATTCGATCTTTCCAGTTATCACGTAGTGCTTTTTGACGTTCGTATTCGAGGTATTCTTCCAAAGTCATCATGGAAGGATTTCGGTAATTAAATTCCGAACCTCCGATGGTTTCTTTGAAAATGTAATTTCCTGTTTTTGGATCGTACACAATGGTTTGTTGTACGTTCGAAGGATCCCCCAAGTCAAAACTTTGGGTTTGTGTTTGAGTTGGATCGATGTTGTTTTCAATCGGAAATGGCAAATTTACCTGATTGGAATCGGGCGGAGTTTGACCATAACTAGAAAGGGCAAATAAAAACAGAAAAACAGCCGAAGCTGAATTTTGAATCCACTGAATATTAAGTCGTATATTTTTCATCAAAACTTATAAAATCTTGAGTGCTTCTTTAATCAATTGTTCTACGGTATGCTCACTGGTAGCGATTTTATCAAGGGCTTTATCGGCCAATTTTTTATCAAAACCAAGTGATACCAATGCCGTTAACGCATCAAATCGATTTGTATTGCTTGCGGACAACAGATTTCCTGCTGAAAAGTTCATTTTTAACATTTTGTCTTTCAAATCGACAATAACACGTTGTGCTGTTTTTGCTCCAATTCCTTTGATGCTTTGAATAGTTCGCACATCATCAGATTGAATAGCATGAGCGATTTCTTCAGGAACCATCGATGAAAGCATAATCATTGCTGTATTTGGACCAATGCCTGAAACCGAGATTAAGTGATTGAACATCTCGCGTTCTTCTTTAGTGGCAAAGCCGTACAAAATTTGTGCATCTTCCCGAACGATGAATTGTGTATAAACAAAAACGGCTTCATCCGATGACAAAGCAGAGAAAGTATGAAGCGAAATTTTCACTTCATACCCAATACCTGCACATTCGACAACCAAATTGGTTGGATTTTTTTCAACTAGTTTTCCTCGTAAATGTGTAATCATTTTACTTGTTTTGAGCGTCCACAACAGCTACTTTCACCATGTTGACAATTTCACGAACGGAAGCTCCCATTTGAACGATGTGAACTGATTTTTTCAATCCTACCAAAACAGGACCAATCGCATCACCTTCTGTAATTTCTTGTAGTAGCTTGTAAGCAATATTTCCAGACGAAAGATTCGGGAAAATTAATGTATTTACTTGCTTATTTGCCAATGTTGAGAAAGAAAATTTTTCGTTCATCAACTCGCTATTCAAAGCAAAATTTGCTTGTACTTCTCCATCAACAACTAAAGAAGGATGTTTTTCATGCAAAATTTCAATCGCTTTTGCCATTTTTTCTGGATCTTTTCCTGGCGATGAACCGAAATTAGAATAACTCAACAATGCAATTTTTGGATTCACTTTGAATTTGCGAACTGTCTTGGCAACGTTGTTTGTTATTTCAGCAATTTGTTCCGCTGTTGGATCCAAATTGATGGTTGTGTCCGCTAAAAATAAGGGGCCGCGTTTGGTCATCAAAATATAAAGTCCTGCAACCACATTCACGTCTTTCTGCAAACCAATTGTTTGAATCGCAGGGCGAACAACATCGCGGTAATTGCGTGTAACGCCTGAAATCATTGCATCTGCATCTCCGGATTCCACCATCATGGCACCAAAATGATTTCGTTCACGCATAATTTGAATCGATTCAAACTCAGTAAATCCTTTGCGCTTGCGTTTTTCAAAAAAGCTTTTCCCGTACTTGATTCTTCTTTCTTCTTCCTCTTCTGATTTTGGATCCACGATTTCAAATTCACCAATCTCTAAGCTATATTCTTCAATGATGGCTTCAATTTTCTTTCTTTTTCCGAGTAAAATCGGGAATGCAACACCTTCTTCAAAAGCAAATTGTGCAGCCTTCAGCATTTTATAGTTATCCGCTTCAGCAAAAACAACTCGTTTCGGATTGCTCTGCGCTTTGATGGTTAAGTTTCTTAATAACTTATTATCAAGTCCTAAACGGTTTTTCAACTCCATTTCATACGCTTCCCAATCGGTAATCGGATTTTTAGCAACGCCCGAATCCATAGCCGCTTTCGCAACTGCAGGCGCTACGTAATAAATCAGACGAGTATCCAATGGTTTTGGGATAATTTGCTCGCGACCGAAGGAAATATTTTTATCCCCATACGCTTCGATTACCTCTTCTGGAATGGTCTCTTTCGCCAACGATGCAATCGCTTTCACAGCTGCCAATTTCATTTCTTCGTTGATGGTTGTTGCCCGAACATCCAGTGCACCACGGAAAATGAATGGGAATCCAAGTACATTGTTCACTTGGTTAGGATGATCCGAACGACCTGTCGCCATGATGATATCTGGACGAGTACCCATCGCATCTTTGTACGAAATCTCAGGGTCTGGATTTGCCAATGCAAACACAATTGGATCATTTGCCATGGTTGAAACCATCTCTTTGGAAACCACATTTCCTTTGGATAAACCTAGGAATACGTCAGCTCCCACAAACGCTTCTTCCAAAGTCATAACTTGACTGTGACTCCCGAAGAATTTTTTGTTTTCATCCAATTCAGGACGGCCTTTATGAAGCAATCCTTTGCTATCAAACATGAAAATATTCTCCAGTTTTGCTCCTAAAGTATGGTATAATTTGGCACAAGACATAGCAGATGCTCCTGCCCCTGAAACCACAATTTTAACTTCTTCTATTTTTTTATTAGCAAGTTCCAACGCATTTAATAAAGCTGCGGATGAAATAATTGCCGTACCATGCTGATCATCGTGCATGATCGGAATATCTAATTCTTCTTTTAGTCTACGTTCAATTTCAAATGCTTCAGGCGCTTTAATATCTTCTAAATTGATCCCTCCAAATGTAGGTGCAATTGCTTTTACTGTTTGTATAAATAATTCGGGGTCATTGGCGTCAACTTCGATATCGAAAACATCGATATCAGCGAAAATTTTGAAGAGAACACCTTTTCCTTCCATCACTGGTTTAGAAGCTTCAGGGCCAATATTTCCCAAACCTAAAACTGCCGTTCCGTTGGATATAACTGCTACCAGATTTCCTTTTGCCGTGTATTTATAAACATCATCTACGTTTTCAGCGATTTTCAAGCACGGTTCAGCCACCCCTGGCGAATATGCCAAAGATAAATCGCGTGGAGTAGAGTATGGTTTAGTAGGTATTACTTCCACTTTTCCTGGTTTTCCAGTTGCGTGGTAATCTAAAGCATCTTGTTTGCGAATTTTAGCCATTGTGTGTGTGTTTGTAAGCCGACAAATGTAACAAAAAAAGCGGTTGAGACTTTCGTTCTCAACCGCTAATTCGTATCTAACTAAATCTTATTTAGCTCGATTGCTATTTTGAAGTTTACTTAATTGCAACTTGTTGTACTAACGAAGCTCCGTTTGCTGTGATTTTCACTAAGTAATTTCCTTTAGCTAATCCAGAAACTGGCATTTCAATTACTTGCGCACCGTTCAACGCTTTGTATTCGTTTGACATCAATACTCGTCCTGTCAAATCTACCAAAGAAACTACGTAGTCACTATTCAATGCTTCGAAAGAAACATTAACAACGTCTGTTGCAGGGTTTGGATAGATTTGGAAGTTGTTTGCTGCCAATTCAATGATGCTTGAAGTCTCATCGGTGATCATTGCTGCGTCACGAGTAAATGTGTTTCCGAAATCACCTAAATCTAAGTTGATAATAGATTGACCATTAGAAACAACCTCTAAACCATATTGACCAGCAGGGTTTGTTCCATAAGCAAAACCATCACCGTATGAATCTTTCACGATAATTTTATAACAATCATTTACTGAAGGCAAAGTAACATTGTGTGTTTTTGTTTGCAATGCATCCGCACCACCTGCGCTGTTACCGTTTCCTTGGTAAGGACCTCCGCTCGCTACAACTGCATTTGCAGAGTTACGAATTTCCCATGTTGTTTCAGCAGGATAGTTATCAGTAAATACTTTAACCGTGATAGCATAACCAGTCACCTCTGGTGTTTCGATCAATTGAGAAACCACGTTGTTTGTTGCAGATGCATCTCCTGTTGTTGTTACAGTGATGTTCAAAGTTCCTCCTGTGTAACCAGCAATTTGCGTACAAGTAACTTCAGCAACTCCATAAGTAGCTAAGTTTCCAGAGTAAGTTCCTGTTGAAACTGTTGTAGCACCACTAGTAACTGTTACCGTTGCACTTGTTAATGGAGAAGTACCATTGTTTTGGATTCTTACTTTAGGTGTGTAGTTTCCATCACATTTGTTGATGTCTCCAGTATATGCCAAAGCAGCAACATCCGCAGCAGCTGATGCTGGAGCAGGACATTCATCCGTTAATGCATAAATTTGAGCACCCGTGTAATAACTTGTCCCATTCGGAGTAACACCTATTTCAGTTACCAAACGGTTTGGACAAATCATATACACTGTTGGGAAATACCCAATTGCATATCCTGTCATAAATGAGTTACCAGCTGCATCGCTAGGCAAGTCAATGATTGGGTATGTAGTTCCAACTGTCCAATCTCCTTGTGATGACAATACACCAGAACCACTTGTTCCTGTAATTTGGGCAGGTGTGTTATCTTGCTCACCTTCCACAAACAATACCATTACGTCATTCGTTGTGTTTGCTTGTACATCTGGAAATCCTGTTGGACCATGAGCTTCATACAAATCTTTTAAAGCATGAGAATTGTGGAAATTCCAACATGGACCACACCAAGCAGCAGATACATCTAAAACAACCGTTTTACCTTGGTCTAGGTAATCATACAAAGTGTGTACTGTTCCGTCAGTATCCGTGAACGTGAAATTCGGAGCGATGCTTCCATCAGCTAACTGAGCATTTGCGCTCAATCCAGCTAACAACATGCATGAGAGTAAAGTTTTTTTCATGATTTACAGTTTTAATTTACTTGACCAAATGTAACGATATAATTTAGGTAGAAAAATTAAAACTTAATCGTATGCTTGGAAACCTAAACGTTAAATTATTGTGAAATTCAGCTGAATCAAGCTTTTTTTAAAACCTAACACTGTTGGACTAATATAAATTATGTAACAAAACGTTCTTGTTCAAATATATTTTACATTTGAACAAGCTTAAAAGTCAACATGAAAAAGAAAGTGGTTATTCTTTCAGGCGCAGGAATGAGTGCCGAAAGTGGAATTCAAACGTTTCGTGATTCGAATGGTTTGTGGGAAAATTATGCAATTGAAGATGTCGCAACTCCTCAAGCATGGCGAAAAAACCCCGAATTGGTTCAACAATTTTACAATGCAAGGAGAAAAAATGTTCTTGAAGCAAAGCCCAATGCGGCGCATCTGTTCCTTGTTGAATTAGAGAATGATTTTGATGTACATATTGTCACACAAAACATTGATGATTTACATGAAAGAGCAGGAAGTAAACACGTCTTGCATTTACATGGAAACATTCGGTATGCAAAAAGTTCTGGGCCGAATGCCGAAGAGAAATACTATTTCATTGAGGGAAGCGAAATTCATCCTAAAGCTGTTTGTGATGACGGATATCCATTAAGACCGCATGTCGTTTGGTTTGGTGAACAAGTACCCATGCTTGATGCAGCTAGTGAACTTTGCAAAAGTGCGGATATACTCATTGTGATTGGAACATCCCTTCAAGTTTATCCTGCAGCTGGACTTGCTTTTGTTAGCCGAGCAGATACACTAAAAATTGTTGTAGATCCCAAATCAGATGAATTGGATGTAAGTAATCAGTTTGTTCGAATCAATAAATCGGCAGTTGATGCAATTCCTGACCTGAAACGATTAATAAACGTATAGAAATAAAAAAGCGATTAAGAATTTGTCCTAATCGCTTAAACTATTTTTGTCTGATATTATCAGTGTTTAACAACCATTCTTCTGGTTTGTAAAATATTTCCACTTGAATAGATCGTCAACATGTACACACCATTTTTCAATTCAGAAACATCTAATTTCTTGTTCAACCCCATTTTTTCTTCCAAAACAACATTACCAAGCACATCGATTAGTTTCACGGAATGATCAGTGGAATTTGCATTTTGAAGTGCAACCTGAATAAAATCGTTTGCTGGGTTTGGATACACTTGAATCGCCATTGCTGGTTGTTTGATTTCTTTTACAGCTAATGTGTTTGTAATCATTACATCAATTGAATCGTGTCTTGTTTTGTTTTGATTCATTTCTTCGACATAGTATCTGTAATGAATATTCCCAGAAGTTTGAGTTGGATAAACATGAACTGCAATTGATCCATTGTTAGATGATGTAACATTCACCGCATCGTTTCCGAAAAAATTGGTGTTTGAGCTATTGTAATCAATACAAGTACCTAAACCTGTCACTGCATCACCCCAACACAATTGTTCGTTGATTTGGGTTTGAGGAGCAACAATTTGTACTCTTCTTAATTTAATATTTGCTGGGATTCCAGTTAAATTCACAACTTCAAAAGAATCTTCATAATAATGTGAGCCATCATAGGTAAAATCAACTGTTGTTCCGCTTAAATCGGTTGTTCCTACTTGTCCATCTTGAACCCTGTATATGGCAAAAGTAGAAGACTGAGCAGCGGCGAAACCAACTCCGAAAGTGATTGTTAATATAGAAAGTAAAAGTTTCTTCATGGTGTTTTCTTTGTGTATAATGTATTTCTTCAAAACTAATCTCAACAAATATACCAAAAAAATAAATTCGTTCAACACGGTTTCACAATCGGCACAAATCTAAGATTGCAAGAATTTAGTCTTTTTCTATTTCTCTATATATGTTTAAACGGTTGTTTTTTGTTGATTACCTGTTTTTCTCATTGCTTTTCATCTTGTTATGTTTGTATTTTTTTACCCACTTTAAAGTTAGGATTTCAACAATTAGTCTAAAATCAGCTAGATTGTGCCTTTGAAAAAGACGTACCTTTGAATCACGGCAATGTTTTTGCATGTCAAGCTAGAACAACATAAAATTCAAAAAATGAAAAAATTATTCTTTGCACTCTCTCTATCACTTTTTTCTCTTTCTTTCTTCGCACAAGACGATGTAGAATCAGGAAAAAAACTACCTGCTGTCCAAATTAAAACAATGGATGGAAAAACAGTTAATACAGCAGAATTAGGATTGAAAGGTCCAATCGTAATCAGCTTTTGGGCTACTTGGTGTGCGCCTTGTAAAAGAGAATTAAATACCATCCATGAATTGTATACTGATTGGCAAGATGAAACGGGTGTTACGCTTGTAGCTGTATCAATCGATGATGAAAAAACCAAAAGTCAAGTCCCTGTTTATGTGAACGGTAAGGGTTGGGAGTACCTTGTGTTGATGGATCCAAATGGTGAATTCAAAAGAGCAATGGGCGTGAATAATGTTCCCCATACATTTTTAATCGATGCCAATGGAAATATTGTTTATTCTCACAACAATTACGCTCCAGGTGACGAAGAAAAATTGTACGAAAAAATCAAAATGCTTACTTCCAAGTAATTTTGAAAAAACTTTCTAAAAACGATCTCTTTTAGCAACGCTAAATGTTAAACTCTCTCAAATGAAAAAATGGACGTTCACTGCGTTTAGTCTACTATCAAGCTACTTATTCGGTCAAGGAACAATTACTGGAAATGTTGAATCCACTTTTCAGTATTTGAACAAAGATTCGTTAATCGGTGCTGATCAGCCTGATTCAAAAGGCTTGTTGAGCTCTTATGCAAACGTGTTTTATACCAATGGGGCTTTCAGAGCAGGAATGCGCGTTGAATCATATCTTCCTCGAATTCAAGGTTATCCCGACCGTTTTGATGGTACAGGTCTCGGAATGAGATACATTGGATACCAGAATAATTACCTCGACATTACGCTAGGAAATTTCTACGAACAATTTGGTTCTGGTATGATTTTCCGTTCATACGAAGATCGTGCCTTGGGTTATGACAACAACATGGATGGAATGCGCCTTATTTTTAGACCTCTTCCTGGAGTTACTTTGAAAGGTGTTTATGGTCAGCAAAGACTTTCTTTTATGGATGGAAGAGTCAATAAAGGGGAAGGTGTCGTTCGTGGATTTGATGGTGAGTTGCATGTAAATGAATTGATTAAAAAACTGAAGGATTCTAAATTAGACATCACTGTAGCGGGTTCTTTCGTAAGTAAATACCAAAGAGATAATGACGCTGCTTTAATTTTACCACAAAATGTAGGTGCTTACGGTGGGCGTACTCGTTTAGCTTATAAGGGTTTTACCTTTGATGCTGAATACATTCACAAAGAAAATGATCCTTCTGCAGATAACCAATACATCTACAATCCTGGACATGCAGCTTTGGTTAACTTTGGCTATTCTAAAAAAGGATTTGGCGTTGTCTTTTCAGCAAAATCGGTAGATAACATGAGTTTTCGTTCTGATAGATCAAAAGATTTACAAGATGTTTTTATCAACTTTTTGCCTGCTATGAACAAAACGCATACCTACAATTTAGTAGCAACATTATATCCATATACAACGCAACCTTTGGGTGAAATTGCTTACCAAGCAGAAATGTTGTACACTGTTAAAAAAGGATCAAAATTGGGTGGTAAATACGGAATGCCAATCAATTTCAATGTTTCAACTGCTTTCCGCCCAATGCAGCACCGATCTTCTATCAATGCAAGTGATTCAACGGGAATTGCCTACGTTGGTAGACCATTTGATATGAGTGATAGTTTGTATTGGTTAGATATCAATGTGAATATCACAAGAAAAATCAACAAATCATTAACTTTAATCGGATCGTTTTATCACATTCAATTAAACAACGATGTTACCAAAGTGTCACAAGATGCAAAAGGAATTATCACGGCTAACATTGCTGTTTTGGAAGTTAACTACAAATTCAATGCAAAACATTCGATTCGTGGAGAAGTACAAGGGCTTTTCACTTCGAAAGACAAGGGAGATTGGGCAACAGCTTTGGTTGAGTATACGATTTCTCCAAACTGGTTTTTCAGTGTAATGGATCAGTATAACTTCGGAAATCCTGAAGAAGATAAGCGTTTACATTATTTAATTGGTTCGTTTGGATTCATTCGGGATGCTTCTCGATTCATGGTGTCTTATGGTAGACAACGTGCAGGTCTTTTCTGTGTAGGAGGTGTATGTCGATTTGTACCTGCATCAAACGGTTTGACTTTTACTTTTACTCATAGTTTTTAACTCTAAAAAGAGCGTATTATGAAAACAAAATTTGGCTTATTATTCTTAATTACTGCAAGCATCATTGCGTGTGATAAAGTGGAAAAACCGTATATCCCCGTTGCTAGTAGTGAATTAAATCAAGCGTTGTATCCAGGAGATTGGTCTTCTTATCCTTGGCCAACCTTTACAAACAATACGAATGCCAATCGCAATATTTTGTTAGAGGACTACACTGGTCACACGTGTGTGTTTTGTCCAGCAGCAGCTGACATTGCTCACCAAATTGAAGATGCTAATTCAGACCGCGTTTTTGTTGCTACGATTCACGCTGGGCCTTCTCCAACTGGAATGGTTGGTTTTCAACAGTTGGAGCCGCCAACATTTGTTCATGATTTTACGAACGCACAAACCAAAATTTACGGAAGTTTTTTCTTCAATGGTTATGGTTTTGATGCCAATCCAAGAGGTACAATCAATCGTGCCACCTTTGATGGTGTCATGTTTCAAGGTGCTGCCAATTGGTCTAGTTTAACCAACAATATGTTGACAGAAAACTCACTTAAAATCAATTTACAATCCAAAGTAAATTACTACGAAGAAACACGTGGTTTATTTGTTCACACAGAAGCTGAACTTCTTGAGTCCTTGCCCAACAATATTGGAATTGTGACCTATTTTATCGAAAATTCGTTTGTTGCCCCTCAGAAAAAAGCAGGTGCTGGTACCGTTCTAGACTACAACCACCACAATGTTTTTCGAGGATGTATCGATGGTTTGGCTTGGGGTAGAACACTAACTGACGATGTAAAAGATTCGAATGGTAAATACTATTTGAACTACAGTTATGCTATTCCAAGTAGTTATGATCCTGCCAACTGTCATTTGTTAGTATACGCTTACGACAAAGTAACCTATGAAATTTTCCAAGTAATAAAAGTTCCAATTATCGAATAAAATCCTGAACTTAACCGACGGAAATCTGTTTAACATTACATGGAAAAAGAAGTTTTCGTCCTGGCTGGTGGGACTGGTTTAATTGGAACTAAGTTACGTGAATACTTAGAAAATTTAGGTCACGAAGTACGTATTTTATCAAGACAAAAAACGAATTCTACTTCTGGTGTTTTTCATTGGAATCCAGCCAAAAAAGAACTCGATGAAAACGCTTTGGTTGGAATGACAAGGCTTGTAAACTTATCTGGAGCAGGGATAGCAGACAAACGTTGGACTAAAAAACGCAAATGGGAAATTATAAACTCCCGTGTAGAACCAACCTTGTTTTTAGCTGAAAAATGTAAAAATCATCCTACGTTAAAACACTATGTTTCTGCTTCTGGAATCAATTGTTATGATACTAATTTCCCCGAAAAACTGTATGTTGAATCAGACCCGATTGCTACTGACTATTTATCTGAAGTAGTGAGAGATTGGGAAAAAGTGGCTAACTCGTTTGAGCCGATTTGTCCTGTTTCAAAGATCCGTATTTCGGTAGTCTTAACTCCATCTGGAGGAGCGCTTGCACAAATGGCGATGCCTTTCAAATTTCATTTCGGAGCCACTTTAGGTTCGGGAAAACAATGGCTTCCTTGGATACACTACAAAGATCTCATTCGCATGATTGAATTTATTTCGCTTCAAAATGAGGGGGATACATACAATGCTTTGGGTGAAAATGTTTCCAACAAATATTTCATGCAAACCTTAGGAAAATCATTAAAAAAACCTATTTGGTTGCCTAATTTACCTGGATTTATTCTAAAAATTGCTTTGGGTGAAATGGCGAGCATGCTTTTGAAAGGAATTCAAGCATCCAACCAAAAAATTAAAAACAAAGGATTTGTTTTCGAATTTGAAAAACTTGAAAATGCATTTAAATCGATCTACAAATAAAAAATTCCGATGAAACCACCGGAACTTTTTGCTACTAATCGAAAAAAACAAGAGTACCCCTACTCCTGAATGTCTTTGAAAGCATAAACTTTCATGAATCAAATTTGAGAAAATAAAATGCATGCATAAAACCAAAGTTTTTTACCTTTACGATAGCCAAGATGTCATTGTATAATTTATATATTTGATATTTAAGTGCTTACATTTGTTTTAATGTGTAATTTTTACAATGTCCAACGTAAATTCAGAAGGATTAATTAAACTAATTAAAGCTTTAACCAAAGCTGAAAAGCGCAGTTTTAAGTTGTATGCTACCCGAAATTCTGCCACGTCGGAAGATTTAAAATTTCTTCAACTATTTGATTTTATTGAAAAATCAGATCTTTACAGCGATGAACTTGCGTTGAAAAAATTACCTCAATTAAAAAAAGCACAATTATCCAATTTAAAAGCGCATTTGTATAAACAAGTTTTGACAAGTTTGCGCCTTCAGAATTTAAATCGTCGGCCTGATTCAGAAATTAGAGAAACGATTGATCATGCACAAATTTTATATCAAAAAGGATTTTATGTTCAAGCACTTCGACTATTGGATAAAGCCAAAGAAAATGCCAAAAAACAACATGCTGATATTTTAACTTTGGCCATTGTTCAGTTTGAAAAAATTATTGAATCCCAATATATTACAAGAAGTATTGACACCCGTGCCGATGAATTGTGCAATGAAAGTATTGAACTCGAAAACAGAATATCAGGTGCGATTATGTATTCTAACATTGCTTTGCAATTGTATTCTCTTTACCTGAAAGTTGGTTTTGTGCGCGATGAAAAAGACTATTTGTTTGTCAAGAATTTCTTCTACTCAAAATTGCCAGCTTCCATTCCTTCCAATTTAAGTGTGGAAGAAAAATTGCATTTATACAATGCATACGTTCGATACAACCACATCATACAAGATTTTGTTATGTCGTATCGGTATGCCAAATTATGGGTGAATTTGTTTGAGTCTTCACCAACAATGATTGAGCAAAACAAAGAATTATATGTAAAAGGGTTACACAATTTATTGCTTTCATTGTTTAATTTACGAAGTTATTCTCGTTTCGTGATTGCATTAAATCATTTCGAAAACAAGGTTTTAACAGAAAGAGATTCTGAAAATGTTCTTTTGTTGTACAAACAATACTTGTATACGAATCAGATAAATCGTTGTTATTTGGATGGGAATTTCAAAGAAGGGTTGACTTGGATTCCAAAAATTGAAGCATTTATCGAAGAATCATCCGACAAATTAGATATACATCGTATTTTGGTGTTTTACTACAAAATTGCTTGTTTGTATTTTGGGATGGGCAATTACCGCCTAGCAATTCAGTATTTGAACAAAATTATTCATCAGTTAGAACAAGACATTCGGGAAGACATCCAAGCTTTTGCACGAATATTAAATCTCATTGCTCATTTTGAACTTGGCAACGATGATTTAGTTGAATATCAAATCAAGTCTGTATATCGATATTTAAGTAAAATCAAAAACTTGCAAGGTGTTCAACGCGAAATCTTAACTTTTCTTCGTCACTTACCGATGAAAGATGAAAGAGAATTGCGTAGAGCTTTCAAACAATTACACAGTAAACTTGTGAAACTAAGTCATGATCGTTACGAGAAAAGACCGTTTATGTATTTAGATATCATATCCTGGTTAGAATCCAAGTTACAAAACTCCACTGTTCAAGAAGTGATTCGTATGAAATTTGAAGAGGAAATAAAGACAGGTAAGAAAGTCTATTTTCCAGAAAATCGTCAATCGGTGGACTAGCCAACTAATCCACCGAACTAAACGATATGCAGTTAGTCTTGGTTGTCCTCTTTTTTGGAAGATCCGCCAAGAGCGTCTTTGATTTTATTTTCTAGTTCTTCCGCCAGTTCAGGATTATCAGCGATTAGGTTTTTCACTGCATCACGACCTTGTCCTAATTTGGTTTCACCATAGGAAAACCAAGATCCACTTTTCTTCACGATTCCTAAATCAACTCCTAAGTCGATGATCTCACCCACTTTCGAAATACCTTCTCCGTACATGATGTCAAATTCTGCTTTTCGGAAAGGAGGAGCCACTTTGTTTTTCACTACTTTCACTTTAACACGGTTACCCATAACGTCTTCCCCGTCTTTGATTTGAGTTGCTTTACGGATATCAATTCGAACAGAAGCGTAGAATTTTAACGCATTTCCACCAGTTGTTGTTTCTGGATTACCGAACATAACCCCGATTTTATCACGAAGCTGATTGATAAAAATACAGCAGCATTTTGCTTTTGAAATTGATCCTGTTAATTTTCTCAATGCTTTTGACATCAAACGAGCTTGTAATCCCATTTGAGAATCGCCCATTTCTCCTTCAATTTCTGCCTTTGGTGTTAATGCAGCAACGGAGTCAATTACCAATAAATCAATGGCGCCTGAACGAATTAAATTGTCTGCAATTTCGAGTGCTTGCTCCCCATTATCAGGTTGAGAGATCAACAAATTATCTACATCAACACCTAATTTAGCTGCGTAAAATTGATCAAAAGCATGTTCTGCATCGACAATCGCAGCAATTCCACCTTGTTTTTGTACCTCTGCAATTGCATGAATCGCCAAGGTTGTTTTACCGGATGATTCTGGTCCGTATATTTCTACAATTCGCCCTTTGGGATATCCATTCACACCCAAAGCCAAATCAAGTGTGATGGAACCTGAAGGAATTACTTCTACTTGTTCGATTGCATCATCACCTAATTTCATTACGGTACCTTTACCGTATGTTTTGTCCAGCTTCTCCATCGTTAATTGAAGAGCCTTTAATTTTTCTGCATTAATTTCTTTCACTGCCATATCGTTTGTTTTTAAAAAAAATCGAAAGTGATCGTTTAGCACTTTCAATTTGGTTTTACAAAGGTATTGTTACTAGTACGTAAACTATTTACGTTCTGCTATTGATTTTCAAAAACGGCTAAAATTTCTGCCGCATGTTCTTTTGTTTTCGGTTTTGTAATAATCGCATCAATGATTCCTTGTTCATTGATGACGAAAGTTGTTCGATGGATTCCATCATATTCTTTTCCCATAAATTTTTTCGGCCCCCAAACTCCAAAAGCGTCGATTACTTTTCGATCCGTATCCGCAATTAATGGAAAAGGCAATTCAAATTTTTGAATAAATTTTTGGTGTGAACTTTCTGAATCCATACTTACCCCAACAATCGAAATAGATGCGTTTGCTAATTCGTTTGAATGATCCCGCAGGTTACACGCTTGTTGTGTGCACCCGGGCGTATTGTCTTTTGGGTAAAAATAGACGGCCCAGCGCTTTCCATCGTAATCGGAACTTTTTATTGCTTCGCCCATTTGGTCTTTTGCTTCAAATGTTGGACATTTGTCCCCTACTTTTAAATGTGTCATGTTGTTTATTTTTTAAACATTGTTTTGACGAAATTCTAATCAAATTTACATCTTTATTTCTAACTACCAAAAAAATTTACAACTATTTTTGTTCGATGTATTCTTAAAATATACTAAAATTTATCCAAATTCGTTTATTTCTGTTTGTTTAAGCCATTTATTTTTAGATATTTGATTTGTTAAACAACTATTTGGCACACACTTTGATTTACTTTACAAAAACAAAATAACATGAAAACTTTATTGATTGGATTAGGATTGACCGGATTGTTTTTTGGTTTGACAAGTTCAGATCAAGTTTCTTATCCGAATGTAAATAACAAAGCATTTCAAGCTGGAGAAAAATTGCGTTATCGCGTCACGTATGGATTTGTTGACGCGGGTGAAGCTATATTGGAAGTGAATTCAACAACCAAAAAAGGCAATGGGCGTGATATGTTACACATGAAAGGAACAGGCAGAACGCTCGGTGGTTTCAATGCTTTTTATAAAGTAAATGATGTTTATGAAAGCTATGTGGACAAAAAAGGTATTTTTCCTTGGTACTTTGTTAGACGTGTGGATGAAGGCGGTTATAAATTGAGCCAAGATTATACTTTCAAACACGACAAACAAAAAGTAAACAATGGTAACGGAAAGGAATTTACGATTCCAATGGCTATTCAAGACATGGTTTCTTCTTTTTATTATGCGCGTACACTTGATTTTAAAAACATGAAAGTGGGAGATGTCGTTGAATTCAAATGTTTTATGGATGATGAAATATGGCCGTTGAAAATAAAATTTGTCGGTGATGAAGTCATACACATTCGAAAAGGTAAATTCAATTGCAAAAAATTTGTCCCTGTGGTTCAAAAAGGAAGGTATTTCGAGAGTGAAAACGATGTTAATTTCTGGGTGACCAACGACGAAAATCGAATTCCCATTTTAGTTCGTGCAAAAATTCCTGTTGGAACAGTCAAATTGCACTTAGTTGAATGGGAAGGAATCAAACACGAATTGAATAAAGTAAAGTAAATTCATAAAAATACACCTCAAAATTACGGTTCACTTTAAAAAATAAAGGAAGGAATTAATCGGATGATTGGTTCCTTTTTTGTTAATTCTTTCTTCGTATGAAAAAATATAGAAAAATTCAGTGTTAATAAATTAACATTATTCTGGTAAAATCGTCAATAATCATCTTAAAAACTCGTTTTAGCTCCTTATTTTTCAAGGAAATTAATCAAGTGTTAATATTTTAACGCAATAGCTTTGAAATCTTAACAGTGAAATTCTACATTTGCAGTATCAATAACTGCAAGATGGAAATAACGCAAGAACTGAAGGACAAGTTAGAAAAGCTCCAAGAAAAGTATCAAGCTTTAGGGCAAGATCTCCATGCCTATTTAGATGGATTACTTTATGCTGATAGCGTTAAATACTGGGATTATATCCAAGTGGATAGTTTGTTAAGTTTACAAAAACCACGAACGAGCTTTCCGGATGAGAAGATTTTCATCATGTACCACCAAATCACAGAATTGTATTTCAATTTAGCTTTACACGAATTTGAACAAATTGGCCAACTTGACCAAGCAGATGGGAAATTTTTCTTAAGTCGAGTGACGCGAATTAATCGATATTTCGAAGCTTTGACAACCAGTTTCAAAATCATGATTGATGGAATGGACAAAGATCAGTTCTTGAAATTCAGAATGTCGTTATTGCCTGCAAGTGGTTTTCAATCTGCACAGTATCGTTTTATAGAAATATACTCCACTGATTTTATAAATTTGGTTCACAAGGATCGCCGTGAGGAGATGAAAAATGAATCTTCCATTGAAAAGATGTTTGAACACATCTATTGGAAAGAAGGTGCTACCGATTTATCAACGGGAATGAAGACTTTAACGCTTGTTGAATTTGAAGAAAAATACAGAGAACAATTTATCGCTTACGGTGAAATGTGCCGCAACAAAAACTTGTGGCAAGCATACTTACGTTTATCTTCCGAAGATCAAGAAAACCCAAAAATCAAAGAAGCGCTTCGCCAAAATGATATCAATGTAAACGTGAATTGGCCACTTGCACATTATAAATCTGCTGTTCGCTATTTACAAATGAAGGAAGCTGATGTACCTGCAACCGGAGGAACTAATTGGCAAAAATACCTACCTCCCCGTTTTCAAAAACGCATTTTCTATCCTGCTCTTTGGTCAGAAGAGGAGAAAAACAATTGGGGAAAAGCGTGGGTGGAAGAAGCTCTTGCTCAGTAAAGTCTATTCTGGAAACATCGTTTGAAACGGATCAAAACGATTCAAATGATCCACTTCTTTTAGTTTTCCATTTTCTACACGAAAAACTCTCCCCGGGAATTTTTCAACCATGCTCATATCGTGGGTTGCCATGATAACCGATGTGCGTTGTTCTTTCGCAACAGCAATTAATAAGCGCATAATTTCTTCCGAAGTTTCAGGATCTAAATTTCCTGTTGGTTCGTCTGCTAAAATTAATTCTGGCTTGTTCACCAATGCTCTTGCAATCGCAACACGTTGTTGTTCACCACCCGAAAGTGTATGTGGCATTGCATTCAATTTCATTTCGAGGCCAACCATTCGAAGTACCTCCGTAGCGCGTTGTTCCATCAAATGCTTGTCTTTCCATCCTGTTGCTTGCATCACGAAAAACAAGTTTTTTAACACCGAGCGATCCATCAACAATTGGAAATCTTGGAAAACAATACCAATTTTTCTTCGCAACATCGGAATATCTTTCGCTTTCAAACGTTCCAAATCAAAGCCAACGACTTCACCTTTTCCATCTTTCAAGGGAAGTTCTCCAAAAAGGGTTTTGAGCAAACTACTTTTTCCGCTTCCCGTTTTCCCAATCAGATAGACAATTTCATTGACTTGAAGTGAAAAATCAATCGAGGATAAAACCAACTCTTCTTGTTGGTAAATGTTTGCATGATGTAACGAAATGACTTGTTCCACGTTTCTGTTTTTGGTAAAATTCGGGAAAATAGAGGGAAAATAGAACAATCCATCAAATTTCTCTTAACACGATTCCGTTTAAAACTTTTGAAATCTGATTCTTTCTACGCGTATAGTCTCTGTAACTTTATGCTTTTATTAGTCATCCATTTGACTATGATCGCGAAAGAAAAAAGGTATTTCTTCCATCAATCATAGCAAACAAAAACAAAATACAATATGAAAAAGGTGTTGTTCCTTCTGAGCGTACTTTATTCACTGGTTCTTGGAGCCCAAACTTCTGAAAAATACAATTCAGACTATGTTGGTTTTTACCGTGCGGAAGAATTGTTTGAAAAAGAACAATATGCTGCTGCACGGATTGAATTCAGACAATTCATCAATCAATTTCAACAAAAAAATGATCCTTTTTACATCAAAGCGTTGTATTATGAGGGCATTGCTGCGTTGGAGTTGTTTAACAATGATGCCATTGATTTGCTCATGGATTTCAATAAAAACTATCCCGAAAGCATTTACAAACACACCATTTTTTTCAAAATTGGTCGTTATTTTTACCAGAAAAAAGACTACAAAGAATCCCTCGTTTGGTTTAATAAACTAAGCGGATTTGATGTCGATGCGGAGGACAAAGAAGAGTTTTACTTCAAACTCGGTTACGCTTCCTTTCATGAAAAAGACCTTGTTCAAGCCAAAAAAGCATTTTATGAAGTAAAAGATGGAACATCCCAATATGCTGGTCCTGCTTTGTATTACTATTCACACATTGCCTATGAAGAAAAAAGTTACCAAGTAGCATTAGAAGGTTTTGAAAAATTGGTGAAAAACCCTGGTTTCAGAGAACTTGTTCCTTACTACATTACACAAATCTACTACCTGCAAGGAAGATTTGATGAAATAACTCAATTTGCTCCTTCGTATGTGGATAGCGTTAATGCAAAAAATCAAACCAGCATGAATCACCTCATCGGTGATGCTTTTTTCAAAACGGGTAAATACGATGAAGCTGTTCCTTTTTTAGAGGCGTATGATGCGAAAGCGAACACAACACGCCAAGAAGATTATCAATTGGGATATGCGTATTACCGAAGTGCTGAATTTCCAAAAGCCATTCAATTGTTTGACCGAGTGGCGCAGACCAAAGATACGTTGGGACAAATTGCTTTGTATCATGCCGCAGAATGTTACTTACAGCAAGGAAACAATCTTTTTGCTCGAAAAGCTTTTGAAGCAGCATCATATTTGACGTTTAACCCTAAAATTCAGGAAGATGCTTTGTATAATTATGCGATTCTTTCTTATAAAATTGACATCAATCCGTATGATGAAGCCATCGAAGCATTGGAATTATACTTGAAAAAATACCCAAATTCCGACCGAAGATCAGAAGTATATCAGTATTTAGTTAATGTTTACACTTCCGTGAAAAACTATGCTTCTGCGATGGAATCCTTGGAAAATCTTCCCATTAAAGATATTCGTTTAAAATCAGCTTATCAACTTGTTGCCTTTAACTTTGGAGTCGAATTGTATCAAAATGGTGATTATCAGAAAGCAATTACAGCATTCAAATCCGTTGACAAATATCCGATTGAAGCTAAGTTATCCGCAAGTGCTGTGTATTGGTCAGCCGATTCCTATTACATGCTACGCAATTTCAAACAAGCCATTAGTTTGTACCGCGAATTTATCAATACACCCGGAGCAAATGAATCGAAATTGAAGCCAGATGCGTATTACAATATGGCGTATGCTTACATGATGCAACAAGAGTTTTCTCAAGCAATCGATGAATTTAGAACGTATTTAGGACAAACATCTATCACCGACAAAAACAAAAAACAAGAAGCGACAATGCGTTTAGCTGATTGTTACTTTGCTACAAAAAAAGACGATGATGCGATTCGATATTACAAAGAAGTGGTAGAAACTCCTTCTTCTTTTCAAGATCAGGCGTTGTATTATTTGGCAAAATCATGTCAATACAAAGGAAATACAACCGATCGAATTACGTATTTAAAAGATTTAGTGAACAATTATCCTCGTTCAAGATACTTGGAATCGGGAATTATGGAATTGGGTTATGAATACAAAAATCAAGATCAAAATGACAAGGCATTGCCTTATTTTCAACAAATTGAGCGCGATTATCCAAAGTCAAGTTCCTTGCGAGAAGCCTTGTTGAACATTGGTGATATTTACTACAAGAAACGCGATTTCAAAAACGCAGAAGATTACTACAAATTGGTTCTAGCAAAATACGAAAAAGACCAAGCAACTTGCGCAGATGCAGTGAAAGGATTGGTTAATGTTTACAAAGCACAAAAACAACCTGAGCGCATTGAAGAGTTGACTGGGAAATATGCATGCTCCGAATTTACGCAAGATGAAACCGAAGAAATTTATTATCAATCAGCTATTGAACCTTATTTAGATAGTTCGTTTGTAGATGCAATTCCTGAATTGGAGAAATACTTGCAAAAATTCCAAACCGGAAAATACAAAGTTGAGGTCCAAGCTTACTTGGCAAATTCCTATTACCGAATCGGAAATACCGAACAAGCATTTGAATATTACCGTGAAGTTTTTGAAGTGCCTGGAAATGGATTCATCGAAATAGCGGCAATTCGCTTATCGCGTGACGCATACAACAACGGAGATTTTGAAAATGCACTTCGTTATTACAGTAAATTGGAAGAAATAAGTGCTCAACCACACGTAATCAACAACACGCGAATTGGTTTGATGCGAACTCATTTCATCCTTGAAAATTGGAACGACGCGCTTTCGTATGCGAAAAAAGTACTTCAAATTGCACAAGTTGGAAACGCCGTGAAACTAGAAGCGGAATACATTCTTGGAATTTCATATTATCATTTAGAAATGCTTGCAGAAGCGAAACCTTCTTTAGAATATGTGATCAAAAACGCTGGAAATGCAAAAGCTTCCGAAGCGAAATTCTGCTTAGCTGAGTTGTATTTCAAACAAAATGATCTTGTTAAATCGGATACAGAAGTGCGTGCACTACTTAAAATGAAGCCCGCTTACGATTATTGGATTGCGAAAGGACTCATGTTGCAAACCCGCATCTTAATTGCCAAAAAAGATTTGTTCCAAGCTGAACATACGCTGAAATCGGTCATAGATAATTATCCAAACAGCGAAGATGGAATCTTAACAGAAGCCAACCAATTGTGGGATGAATTGATGCAACTTAAAAATAAACCAAAAGTGGAAACAAACTCCACCCCAACTGTCATTGAAATAGATGGAAATAAATAATAAAATCCACAAACGATATAAGACTTTAACGATGAAAATTTGCAAAATTAATTGGTTCATATTGGGAAGTTTACTCGTGCTTTCCACCGTTTCATTGGCTCAAAAAGGAAGCGATGAAGTAGAAATCTGGACACCTGGAAATCGAAAAATCGAATCTTCTGTGCGATTAAAACCAATTCCAAAAATTATTGATACTGTAATTCCTCTTCCTGAAGTGCAGTATCCGCTTTTGTCATTACGGTATGATACACGATTGAATGTAGACACCATTGCAGCGGCGAAAGTAAATATCAAAGATAACCTGAGCGAACTCTATAACGGTTATGCGAAAATTGGAATTGGTAGTACGTTTATGCCTTTGGCAGAGGTGTATTACAACAGTGGCCGTTCACGCAAATATATTTATGGTGGTCATTTACAACATCTAAGTTCTTTTGGAAGAATCAAAGGGTATGCACCCGCACAATTTGACCGAACAAAAGTTTCCGCTTTTGGAGGAATCAACGAGAAAAAATATACGCTTCGAGGCGATGTAAACTGGAGTAATCGCGGTTTACATCAGTATGGTTTTGCGAACGAAAATGCCGACAGAGACAGCATCTTGAACCGCTTCAATGAAATTGGTTTCCATGCGATGTATGCAGGTCACCCGAAAGATTCTGCCACATTGAATTACCGAATTGGAATCAATTACCGCAATTTTGGAGAGAAAAAAGCGGAAATTGATTCTTTGCAAGATTGGCGTGCGCGCGAAAATTATTTTGCTGTCACCAGTACTTTTTTCTATAAATTAGGCAAAGAACTTTTCTCTGCGGATTTCAATGTTCGATACAACGGCTATCGATACGGTGAAAAAGACACAAGTCTTACAGCTCTCGATACAGCAATTTGGTCAAACAACACGGTCATTAATCTGAAGCCAACCATCACAACCTTTGCCATGAACAATAAGTTGAAGGCACAAGTGGGGGTAGACATCACCGTGGATATTCGCGACAAGACTAAGTTTTATTTGTATCCAATTGCCGAAGCAAAATATTCCTTGTTTGATGACATCTTTATTCCGTATGCAGGAATCAAAGGAGGATTGAAGCAAAACACTTTCCGTGATATGAGTTTGATCAACGAGTTTTTGTTGTCGAATCAGCAGGTGCGCAACGAACACAATTCGATTCAAGCGTATGTTGGAATCAAAGGAACTTTGACCAAGCGAATTGGATTTAATGCAAGCGCTTCCTTTGGAAATTACAAAGACAAATTGTTGTTTATCACTGATACTGTTTATTCTGGACGAAATCAATTCCGTGCTTTGTACGATACAATAAATGTGGCTACGATAGAAGGTTCGATTTTCTATCAACAAAATGAAAAGTTGAAAATCGATGCCATCGGACGTTTCCATTCCTATTCTGCTTTGAATAATTCTTATGCGTGGAATCTTCCTCAGTTAGAAGTGATTTTACGTGGAAAATACAATTTGTATGACAAATTCATCGCGCAATTGGATTTAACCTTGGAAGGTGGACGTCGCGCTTTAGTGTATGAAAAACTAGAAAATACCGTATTGGAAAACAATCAGTTTGCACAAAAATTAGGGTTCATTGCTGATGCCAATTTACAAGTTGAATACCGGTATAATAAGCGTATTTCAGCGTTTATTCAATTCAATAATTTTGCGGCGCAACGCTACAAACGTTGGTTCAATTATCCGGTACAAGGTTTCCAAGTGATGGGCGGAGTAACGGTTCGTTTTTAAATCGAATTAGATTAAGGAAAGTCGAAATAACAAGAAATGCATCATTTGGCATAAAGGATTTTGTATTTTTGGCAAAAGAATCTGCGTATAAAACACGTGTTTCCCTTTTTAAAGAAAACGAAATGAGATTGGAAGTTCTAAAAACATACAAAATTTACATCGGTGGTCAGTTTCCTAGAACCGAATCTGGAAGGTATTACACTCCCTTAAATGTGGATGGTAAACCGCTAGCTAATATGTGTTTGTGCTCACGAAAAGATGTAAAAAACGCAGTTGTTGCTGCACGTAAAGCATGGGCATCATGGACTGAGCGACCTGGGTTCAACCGTGGTCAGATTTTGTATCGCATTGCTGAAATGTTGGAAGGACGTCGAACTCAGTTTGTGGAGGAACTTCAACTTCAAGGATTGGATGAAAAAAGCGCACTGGAAGAAGTTAACCTTAGCATCGATCGCTTGGTGTATTATGCCGGTTGGTGTGACAAATACCAAGCTTTGTTTAGCTCGGTGAATCCTGTTGCTAGTTCACATTTCAATTTTTCTGCTTTAGAATCCATGGGTGTCGTTGGTGTGATCGCACCAGAAAACACGAGTTTACTTGGACTGGTTTCTGTCATTGCACCGATTATTGCGGGTGGAAATACCGTTGTTGTTCTCGCTTCGGAATCCAAACCTTTGTGTGCGGTTACCTTTGCGGAAGTAGTACATTCATCGGATGTTCCGGGAGGTGTTGTCAACATTCTGACAGGAAAGACAAGTGAATTAGCAGATCAATTTGGTTCCCACATGGACATCAACGCGGTTTGCTTGGCTCGAACAGAAGAAAACAGACTTGCTCAGATTCAAAGCCTTGGAGCAGAAACAGTCAAACGAATTCATGCTTGGTCTCACAATTGGAATGAAAGTGATGCACAAAATCCTTACTTAATCCAAGATTTTCAAGAAGTAAAAACAACGTGGCATCCGATCGAAAACGTGGGAGGCGCGAGTTCGAGTTATTAATTTCACATAAAAACCTTCGAGTGGCTCCGTTTCGATGAAAATGAAATCGAGTGAAAAGTTAGATTTCCACACTTTAGATTTCTATCTTTGCACCTTTCAAATTTGAATCGGAAACACCATGGAATACAATTTTCCCGAAATCGAGAAAAAATGGCGCCAATTTTGGGCGGAAAACCAAACGTTTAAAGCAGAAGACAATTCTTCGAAAGAAAAATTTTATGTCTTAGACATGTTCCCGTATCCAAGTGGTGCAGGACTTCACGTTGGTCACCCGCTTGGCTACATCGCTTCCGATATTTTTGCACGTTACAAACGTTTGCAAGGGTACAATGTGTTGCATCCGATGGGCTACGATTCATTTGGTTTGCCCGCTGAACAATATGCGATTCAAACAGGGCAACATCCTGAAAAAACAACCAAAGTAAACATTGCTCGCTACCGCGAACAGTTAGATAAAATCGGATTTTCGTTCGATTGGTCACGTGAAATTCGTACTTCGAATGCCGATTATTACAAATGGACGCAGTGGATTTTTATTCAATTATTTCATTCGTGGTACAACCCCGTTTCAAATAAGGCAGAATCGATTCAAACCTTGATTAAAACTTTCGAAACCCTAGGTTTTGGTGGAAATTCAACTGATCCTCTGACCGGTGGAATTGAATATCCAATCGATGCATTTTCTCCAGCGGAATGGAACACATTTGAAGAAAGCAAAAAACGCCAAATTTTGATGCATTTCCGCTTGGCTTACCTCGATAATACGTGGGTAAACTGGTGTCCGGCTTTGGGTACGGTTTTGGCAAACGACGAAGTCATCAACGGACTTTCAGAGCGTGGTGGTCACCCAGTGGAGCGCAAAAAAATGCAACAATGGAGCTTGCGCATCACAGCTTATGCAGAACGTTTGTTAACTGGTTTAGACAAACTTGATTGGACAGAATCCATCAAAGACATGCAACGCAATTGGATCGGAAAATCGAAAGGCGCGTTGATTCGATTCCAATTGGAATCTACGTTTCCCCCTTTGGAGGGGGATCAAGGGGGAGGAAATATCGACACTTTCATAGAAGTCTTCACCACACGCCCTGATACCATTTTTGGTGTGAGCTACGTGACGCTTGCTCCTGAACACGAATTGGTGGACAAAATTACCACCGAAGCACAAAAAGAAAAAGTAGCTGCTTATGTAACCTATGCGAAAAACCGCACGGAGCGTGAACGCCAAGCAGAAGTAAAAAATATTACCGGAGAATTTACCGGAGCGTATGTCATTCATCCGTTTACCAACGAAAAAATTCCAGTTTGGATTGGCGATTACGTATTGGCTGGTTACGGAACAGGTGCAGTAATGGCTGTTCCTGCGCACGACGAGCGCGATTTCCGTTTTGCAAAACATTTCGATTTGCCACGTCCGCAAGTGATCGAAGCGCCAGAATGGGATTTTGAGAAAGATGCATACGGAGAAAAAAGCGGAAAAATGATCCATTCTTCGTTCTTAGATGGGTTGGATGTAAAAGACGCCATTTCGAAAGCAATCGAAGAAATCGAAAAAGCCGGTATTGGACTTGGAAAAGTAAATTACCGCTTGCGTGATGCTGTATTTGGCAGACAACGCTACTGGGGTGAGCCGATTCCAATTTACTACAAAAACGGACATCCGTATACGATGGACGAGCAAGATTTACCGTTGGAATTGCCGGATGTGGATAAGTTTTTACCCACCGAAGACGGCGAACCACCGTTAGCGCGTGCAACCGATTGGAAATACCGCAACGAATTTGAATACGAAAAAACGACCATGCCAGGTTGGGCTGGAAGTTCATGGTACTACTTGCGCTACATGGATCCAAGCAACGACTGTGAATTTGTAAGCAAAGAAAAAGCTGATTACTGGAAAAACGTCGATTTATACATCGGTGGTTCGGAACACGCAACGGGTCACTTGTTGTACTCCCGTTTTTGGTGCAAATTCTTGTACGATTTGGGTCACATTTCTTTCGATGAGCCCTTCCAGAAAATGATTAATCAAGGGATGATTTTGGGGAGAAGTAGTTTGGTTAGCAGATTTCACTACACTTTTGAAGCGAAAGAAATACAAAAGTATGATTCTGCTAATGAAATGATTGAATATTTAAAAGGTAAATTTGTTTATATTTCAAAATCATTAATAGATTCTGAATCAGAATATCTTTTAAACTCAAAAAATTCTCTGTTAGAAAATTTCAAAACAAAATTTATTGAAAAATTCAACGTTAATGAAAACGATTTCAAATTTGATTTGATTCCTAATATTAAACATCCTATCGATATCAAATACGTTGATAATGACAAACTGGATGTTGTAAATGCATCAAAAGATCCTCTATTTAGTTTTTTAAACGAAGCAAAATTCATCTACGAAGAAGACGGATCATTCTTGTGCGATTTCGAAATCGAAAAAATGTCGAAATCAAAATACAACGTACAAACGCCCGATGAATTGATTGAAAAATTCGGAGCAGATACCTTGCGGATGTATGAAATGTTCTTGGGTCCATTGGAACAAACCAAACCGTGGGATACGAAAGGAATCAACGGCGTTTCGAATTTTATTCGTAAAACCTATCGTTTGTTTGTTCAAGATGGAAATAAAGTAATCAGCGATGCGGCACCGAGCAAAGAATCCTTGAAAACGATTCACAAAACCATCAAGAAAATCGGTGATGACATGGAGCGTTTCTCGTTCAATACGTGTATTTCTACCCTGATGATTTGTGTCAACGAATTGACGGAGCAAAAATGCCATTCGCGTGAAGTATTGACGGATTTGGTGAAATTGTTAGCGCCGTTTGCACCGTTTATCGCAGAAGAATTGTGGGAACAATTGGGCAACGATGCAGGAACAGTTTCCACAGCTGGCTTCCCTGTTTTCAACGAAAGTCATTTGATCGAAGCGAATGTAATGTACCCGATTTCTTTCAACGGAAAAGTGCGTTTCAACCTCGAATTCCCAAAAGACATGTCGCGTGAAGAAGTGGAGAAAAACGTCATGGCACACGAAAACACAGCCAAATACTTGGAAGGAAATACACCGAAAAAAGTGATTGTTGTTCCAGGGAAGATTGTGAATGTGGTGGTGTAAGGATCGTTTTTTCTAGCTAAATAGTTTCTGTCCTCCCCCTTTATCCGCCACCAAAGGGGGGCGCTTGAATCATGATTTTCAAATTTATTTATGATTCTAACTTACATATTGTAAGTGGAAATATGTACCCATAACCTCCCCCTCTGGAGAGGGATTAAGGGGGAGGATATTTGAAAAGTTAAGCAAAAATTCCTATCTTACTGACATGAATTCATACACATACCAGCAAACGGGCAATCAGAAAAAAGTCGTTTTACTCCTTTTATTGGGTAGTTTTTGGCTCATCGGCGGTAGTCTTTTTGGTTTGTTTTATTTTGGTCCAGAATCCGATCTTGGTTTAACTTTGATTGGTATCAATGCAATCGTTGCAATTGGATTTTTCATTTATTACGTTCGATTTCATTTATTGGAAAAAATTGAAATTACACTAAATGAAAATCAATTTGAAGTGTATTATTCCAAATTAGATCAGCGAATTACTTTTACGTATAGAGATGTGAAAAAAATCAAAATGGGAACTTACGATCTTGCAGGAATCTCTAAAAAATACCTGTGGATTTGGATGAAAAACCCGCGTTATGATTTGTTTATTGAAAACCCAAAACACAGCAGTTCCGACCAATATAACACCTTTATTGCAGAATTCGTTTCCTTACTGGAAGTTCGTTAACAAGCTGATTTTACTTCCAAGTTTGTATGCGCTTGCCGATTTTTTTACGGAATTTCTTCAAAACGCCGTCTCTCGAACCAACATTTCCTACCTTAACGATGTCATAAGCAACAAATTGTCCGTTGCGGTAAAAACGAAACTCAAAGGTAATCGATACAATTTCATCGCGATACAAGGGAAAAGCGTGACCTGTATTTAACTCCGTTTCCAAGGTTTGATGCTGTGTGGAGGGCTTGAATTTACGGTCATATCCACGAACAGAAACCAAGACATAGGTATCAATTCCTTTGCTTTTCAGTACCGCTTGAATGGAATCAGAAGCCAAAACTTCTGGCTCAGTTCCTTGTTTCAACACATTCAAAGAGGCCAAGGTTTTGATTCCGTTATCAGCCAACAACTCACTAAAATTAATTTCCATCGTGTAGCGATCTTCCGAACGGTCGAGTTGACCAACCACAAGTGCATTACGCAAGTTTAAATCTTTGAGTGGAATTGCGCTTGTTTGAGCAAACGTATTTCCTAGAAAAAAGCATGAAAGAAGAATTAAAATCTGACGCATAGTTAAAAAATTTGGGATGCAATCGCCTTCACTGAAGAAGAGGTTGACATAGTATAATAATGAATGCAAGGTACGCCTTTTTCTTTTAACTCGCGTGATTGGTGAATTCCCCATTCAACGCCAAGTTGGGCAATCTCTGCATTTGTTTTGCATTTTTGGATTTCCTTCGACAATTCTTCTGGAAAGTCGATGTGAAAAAATTTAGGTAAAAATGACGCATGTTCCAGGGTTTTAATCGGTTTCAGTCCTGGAATAATTGGAACGTTAATTCCAACAGCACGACATGCATCAACAAAATCGAAATACTTTTTATTATCAAAAAACATCTGTGTTACAATATAACTCGCGCCAGCATCCACTTTTGCTTTGAGATGAATCAAGTCTGTCGACAAGTTCATCGCTTCGAAATGCTTTTCTGGGTAGCCCGCTGCTCCGATACAAAAATCGGTTGGTTCTAATTGATAATCTTCTGTCAAGTAATTTCCATTGTTCATTTCTACTACTTGTTGAATCAATTCAACAGCATAGCGGTGACCTTCAGGATGTGGTCTGAAGTTACTTTCTGTTTTGATCGAATCACCACGCAAAGCCAGCACATTGTCGATTCCCAAAAACTGCAAATCGATTAAGGCATTTTCTGTTTCTTCTTTGCTAAAACCACCACAGATCAAATGTGGAACTGCATCCACATGGTATTTATTCATAATTGCCGCACAGATCCCGACTGTTCCTGGACGCTTGCGAATGGCAATTTTTTCTAAAAGTCCATGTTCTCTTTCCTTGTAAACAAACTCTTCCCGGTGATAGGTCACATTGATAAACTTCGGTTTGAATTCCATCAAAGGATCAATTCCGTCGTAGATTGATTGAATACTTTTCCCTTTCAATGGAGGAAGAATTTCAAACG